>NZ_JBGSHG010000064.1:0-4399 GCF_041752335.1 Acetobacterium sp.
GTCACCATTGTCCGGAGTTTGGAAAAGATACGATCTATCGCTTCATGAACTCCCCCAAAATCCATTGGCAGAAGTTTACCACGTTACTGGCCGCCCGGGTAACCAATCAGAGTCTTACCCGTCTTACCAATGAATCCCGGGGAAATGTTCTGAGTTTTGCAGTCCATCCTCCCTGATTGCCGTCAAAAAAACGGGGATTGACGTGATTGCCATGGCAAAGAAAACACCCAAAATTCACTACTGATGGCAAAAAGAAATCTGTCAAAGCCATCTATTCAGCCTGCAAAAAACGCCGGGGGCGATCACGATACCTGCTTTCAGTAAATACCGCGATTCAAAAAGATGATAGCATCATGTCAGTCAAACTTGTCTTTGTCAGAAACCGGAATAAGCGCAATGATTACCTGGTTCTGATTACAACTGATCTCACCCTTTCTGTTGATGACATCATCCGCATTTATGGAAAACGCTGAGCGATTGAGGTTTTTTTTCAAAGTATGCAAATCCTATCTGAAACTGACAAAATCCTTCAGAGGACTGTCTTTTGATGCCCAGACAGCCATGTTGCGATTGTCTTTACCCGTTACACAATGCTGTCACTGGAAAATCGGTTTAACCTTGATGTGCGCAGCATCGGGGAATTGTTCTACTGGACATGTGATGAACTGGCTGATATCACTTATCAGGAGTCCTATCTTCCGCTGATTGAACTGATGCTGAGTTTTTGTCAGGATAATCTTCAACTCAGTGAAGAAAAAATGGTTATTCTGCTCGATCAGTTCCTTCAGAATTTACCGGCAATGATAAAAAGCAGTCTCGAACCCCGCGCCTGAATAGATATTTTCAGGAAAAGTCCTTTGCATCAACGTTTTAGAGTGTTTTTAATGTGCGAAGTTTGAGTTATTAATCCATAAATTATGACTATATTATTAAAATACGTCATATTTTCTTAGTTTAAATTGACCAATCATTTGCTTTAGTATTTCGGCTTGGCTGGATAATTCTTCACTTGCAGCAGCACTTTCTTCAGAAGTTGCTGAATTCTGTATAACTACCTTCGTAACCTGTTCAATTCCAAGGTTAATCTGCTCAATTCCAGAGGCTTGCTCATTTGACGCTCCAGCAATATTTTCTACTAGATATGAAACTTTTCCAATTCCATCAACAATATCATTAAAAGCAACTGCAGTATCGTTAGCTATTCTAGTTCCTGCCTGTACTTTATCGATGGAACCTTCGATTAAGATGGTCGTTTCTTTTGCAGCTTCGGCACTTCTTGCAGCCAGTGTTCTGACTTCTTCTGCTACTACTGCAAAACCTTTTCCATGCTGTCCTGCTCGTGCCGCCTCAACAGCTGCATTAAGTGCTAGTATATTTGTCTGAAAGGCAATATCATCGATTACCTTAATGATTTTAGAAATATTTTCAGATGATTTGCTGATTTTGATCATCGATTTCTGCATTTCTGCCATTTGCGCTTTTCCTTCTACTGCATTGCCTTGCACATCTATAGACAGCTCTCGGGCTTTATTTGCATCAACTGCATTTCGTTTAGTTTGGTCCGCAATTTCTGTTATGGATGCCGTCAATTCCTGAATGGTACTCGCTTGTTCAGTCGATCCCTGCGCCAAGTTCTGGCCACCATACGAGACCTCATTTGAACCAGCGGCTACCTGATCTGCTGACTCATTGATTTTCATTAGTAAAGGGTTTAATGTTTCGATAATCCCATTTATGCCATAGGATATATCTGCATAATCGCCATCATATATTTTCACATTTTTTAGATCGAGATTTCCCTTTCCGATCTCACAAGTAACTGTTGAGATTTCTGTTATTACCCAATTCAATCGAAGTTGTATGTCATTGATCACCTGCTTCAATTCGTCGAAAACCCCTTGATATAAACCATTAACAGTATTTTTCAAATTTCCCGAACAGAGTAGATCCAATACTTCCAACATTTCTTTTAATGGTTTATCTACTTCATTAAGAATAATATTCATTCCATTAATGAGGGCATACCATGAACCTTTAAATTTTGTCTCATCTGCTCTTTTTCCCAATTTTCCTTCTACAACAGCATTAATAAGCATCGATGCATCTTCATTCATATTGCAAATCGATTTTTTTACTTCCATCAAGTATTTATCGATTGCCTGAAATTGGTCAAACATTTCACCTGCATATTCATTGGGATTCGCTATATCCATGTCAAACTCTAAGTTACCTTCAGCCAAACGCAATAAGTTCTTTTCTATTCGTGCTATTTCTTTATTCGTATAATCTTTAATATTTAAAACTTGTGTCATATCCGTTATAGCTTCTACAAATCCAATATTTTCTTCATTCTTGTTTTTGATATATGCGGTATCCTGTTTTTCTTTTTTTCTACCCCACTCAAAATGTGAATTGGTCACGCCTTTTTTCACAAATTGTTTTATTCCACAATCTTCTGTATTGCAGATACTAGCTCCTGCTGTACAACAACCCGATCCATAAGCTGATTCTCGGTTTGTGATAAAACCAGCTGAAACCAACGACTTTTCAAATGCTTTATTCATAAATGTCCATTTCATATTATTATCCATCACTTGAATGGGCATCGGCGTCGCATCGAGGATTGCTTCAAACCAGTGCATCCTGTCAACAACCTTGTCCATAGTTTGATTGGCATTTAAAATTGTTTTTCTAAAATCGCCGTCCAGGTCATCAGCATGATCTCTTATTGTAAATTCACCATTAGTTGCGCTATCTGAAATCACAACCATATGGTTTGAAATTCTTTCAATAGAATTTCGGATTTTTAGTAAACTTATGCCTAGTAGATCTTTTTCTGATTTTGGTTTAATTCCAATTGACATATTTCCTTCCGCTAAATGCTTTGCAGTAATTGACTGATTTTTAATATCTTCGACAAAGCGATAAATAGCTATACTGAGTTCTCCCAGTTGAGTCTTAGAATCTGAGGATATAAATTCCATATCAACTTCACCATAGTTCAGTTGATCAACTTCTTTAGCAAGACTTATCAGTCTCCTTGAAAATCTCTGTATACTAATAATCATAACGCAAACAACGAATAGCAAACCCATACCAAAAACAAATATCAGTTTATTCTGTATATCACCCAGCTGAATAGAATTTTGATTCAGTATAAATAATAATATGCCCTCTGTTATCGTAATCATCAGTATTGAAGGAAACCCGATCAATAGAATCATCTGTAAAAATAAACTTTTTTTGTGTATCATTTTTTCTCCTTGCCTTAAAACTTAAAAACTTTAAATAATAATAGCAGATAGCATAGATATGGTTTAAAATAATCCCAAGATTATTCTTAAACCATACAGCTTACCAATTCATCAATACTGAACTTGTAGAAAATACTTTCAGCATTAATTTCTTTTAAAATGGCTCTGATATTTTCTTCTTTATAAAAACATCCCTCTAATGCCTTCGAAACATAGTTAATGTCGCCTTTACAAAAAAAATCACCGTAAATTTTGCATTCCGCAATATAGCCTTTCTTGATATTGAGATGAAATTCAATTTTCCCACCTTTGCATCGTTTACTTTTAATAATATTGAATTTCGGTGATTTTCCATAGTTCCATTCCCAACTTTTAAATTTCTGATTTCTAATTTCATTAACTCTATCAATATCATTCAATGTCAATATATATCGTTTTTCATTATTTTTGAGTATCTCATTCACTATAAGATTTTTAAAAGCAATTGAATTGATTTCTCTGTCAAAATAATCTTTTATATTTGTGACTCTTTCCCTCACTGATTTTATTCCTTTTGAAATAATTTTATCATCTGAAACAGTAATTGCTCTAACAAGCTCATCTAAATCAGTGTTAAACAGAATAGAACCATGATGAAGACCACATTGTTCATCACAATACTGAGAATTACCTGAAATCTTCTTTCCTTTGATATAAATATCATTACGATCATTATAACTTGCTTCAATTCCCTGTTGTGCTAAAGCGTTAATCACCGGTTTAACATACTCAGTGAAGTCAATATTCATAAATGGCTTTTTTATAATATAACTAAATTGCCAACCATTTGGATCTGTATATATTGTTCCACCACCAGTTATTCGTCTCACAACACAAATTTTTTTTTCTTTTACATAATCATAGTTTATTTCTTCAATTGTATTTTGATGTTTGCCAATCATTAATGTAGGAACAGTTCTCCAAAAAAGAAAAACATCATCATTCAAATTGAGTTCTTTCAATAAATAACTCAAACTTCGCACATTAAAAACACCCTAAAACGTTGATGCAAAGGACTTTCCCTGAAAAATATCCATTCAGGCGCAGGGTTTGAGACTGCTTTTTATCATTGCCGGTAAATTCTGAAGGAACTGATCGAGCAGAAT
>NZ_JBGSHG010000065.1:0-1830 GCF_041752335.1 Acetobacterium sp.
TCAAGCGGGCAGGATATCCCAATTTTTATGATTATTATCTGCAAGTAACGGTGTGAACTCTGGAACCGCCGTATACCGAACGGTACGTACGGTGGTGTGGGAGGTCGGCTGATCAATTAATGGTCAGCCTCCTACCCGATGCGAGGAAAAAATCGGCTTAGGTGGCTCATTATGATAACCGGGTCATGCCCCGGTACTGAATCGCTTCCGACAAGTGGGCAATCTGGATGGTTTCAGACCCGTCCAAATCGGCAATGGTACGGGCTAGTTTTAAGATCCGGTGATAACCCCGGGCACTGAGTTTCATTTTGGTATAAACCTTTTCCATCAGAGTTTCTTCGGCCGGACCAAGCTGGCAGAAGGTCTCCATCAGTTTGGGCGTGAGCTGGGCATTATAGAAAATGTCAAGTTCTGCATAGCGCGCATTTTGCCGTTCTCTGGCAGCATCCACCCGTATCTTAATCGTCTGAGAGGTTTCACCTTTGGGTTTAGTTTGAAGCTCATCATAGGTGGTACTGGGGATCTCTACAAAAATATCCAGTCGATCCATTAGTGGGCCGGAGATTTTACCCTGATAGTTTTTAATCTGCTGGGGGGTGCAAATACACTCATGGGCTGGGTCGGTGAGGTAACCGCAGGGACAGGGATTCATCGAGGTGATTAGGGTAAAGCTGGCGGGAAAGGTCAGGGAAGCATTGACCCGGGAAATGGTGACCTCCTGGTCTTCGATGGGCTGACGCAAAACTTCCAGTGCTGATTTTTGAAACTCGGGCAGTTCATCAAGAAAAAGAACACCCAGGTGAGCCAGGGAAACCTCTCCGGGCTTGGGAATCCGACCGCCTCCGACCAGGGAAATTTTGGAAATAGTGTGGTGGGGGGAGCGGAAAGGCCGTTGACTCATGATGGCATTGTTTTTTAACAGTCCGGAAATACTATGGATCTTCGTTATTTCAAGGGCTTCATCAAGGGTGAGATCCGGCAAAATGGAAGGAAAACCTTTGGCCAGCATCGTCTTTCCGGAGCCGGGGGGTCCGCTCATCAAGACGTTGTGTGCTCCGGCGGCAGCTATTTCTAACGCTCGTTTGGCCAGATCCTGGCCGCGAATGTCGGAAAAATCGATGCTATGACAGCTGTTTTCGACGGTCAGGAGAGTATTGAGATCGACTTTGAAGGGTTCGATGATCAGTTCGTTTTTTAAAAAAGAGACGGCTTCATGGAGATCTGTTAATGGATAGACATTAACATTCTGAACCACCGCTGCTTCATGACGGTTTTCAAAGGGGACCAGAATATTAGATATACCAGCTTCTTTTGCGGCCAGTACCATCGGTAATACCCCATTGACACTTCTTATTTCGCCGCTGAGGGATAATTCTCCGATGATCAGATAATTTTCAGGATGATCCCAGGTCAGCTGATCCGAAGCGTTTAAAATACCCAGAGCAATGGCCAGATCAAATGCCGGCCCTTCTTTTTTCAGGTCTGCGGGAGCAAGATTAATGGTGATCCGGTCCATGGGATATTTAAAACCATTATTTTTCACGGCTGAAAAAACCCGATCCTTGGATTCCTTGATACCGGTATCTGGAAGACCCACCAGTGAATAGGAGGGTAATCCTCGGGATATATCGATTTCAACAGTGACAATTACGCCATTTACCCCTAAAAGTCCGCTACTTTTTATCTGTGATAACTCAAACTTCGCACATTAAAAACACCCTAAAACGTTGATGCAAAGGACTTTCCCTGAAAAATATCCATTCAGGCGCAGGGTTTGAGACTGCTTTTTATCATTGCCGGTAAATTCTGAAGGAACTGATCGAGCAGAAT
>NZ_JBGSHG010000066.1:0-55445 GCF_041752335.1 Acetobacterium sp.
CCGCCGCTGTAAGAGAAGAGTTCCTCCAGGAATGCCACCACTTTGTTGGGAAGGCAGGAGGTAATGTTGACGCTTGAGCCAGAAGACCTGCCTGTTTGTATATCTCAAACTCTACGAGAGATAGAGGAGGTTTATTTTTGTACGCATTTTTGCGACCTCATTGTCTTGTTTAGAGATAATGAGGTTTTTTTGTGCAAAAACGTAAATGGAGAGTGATGGAGCAAGATGTCAAAAGTATTAGTAATAGCCGGGACAACCGATGCCAAGACAGTAATTGAGAGACTATTAGAAAAAAACCATGACGCAGCAGTGACGGTCACCACCCGATTAGGCGCTGGTATGTTGGATGAGTTCAAAAATCTGGATATTTATCAGGGCAAACTGAACAAGGATCATATTACTCAGTTGATCAGAACGCTTAAACCAGCCTGTCTCATTGACGTCTCCAATCCCTTTTCGGCTGAAATAACCCGCAATGCCATCAATGTTTGCAAATTCGAAGCCCTGCCCTATATTCGTTATGAACGGGAGCGGGTAAGCTATGAAGATGACCCGGACATTACCATTGTCAAGAACTATGGGGAAGCCTGTGATGTTCTGCTGAACTGTGAAGGTAATATTCTGCTGACGCTCGGGAGCAATAAGATTGAAACATTTAAAAGAATTCCTAACTTTTCACAGCGGATCTATCTGCGCGTACTGCCAGACTGGAAGGTTTTAAGTAAATGTGAAAGCCTGGGATTTAGTCCCAAGAATATTATCGCCATAAAGGGACCATATAATGAAGCCCTGAACATCGAATTGTTCAAATACTGCCAGGCATCGGTACTGGTGACAAAGGAAAGCGGCAATATGGGTGGGGTAGTGGACAAGATCAATGCTGCTAAAAAGCTGGGGATGAAGATTATTCTCGTCGATCGGATCGAAGAGAGTTGCAGTAACAAATTCAGTTCGGTTGAAGAACTGATGAAATATGTGGACAAAATAGACGCGGGTTGATTGTATCGGCAATCGGAAAATACTGAAAGGTAAATACTTCAAATGGAAAATAGTTTAGGCAAATCGATCAACTTTATTAAAACCAGTGAAAAAGCCCAACATCAAGCGACACATCGCCACAAAATCGGACATAAACATGGGGAAGGCTCAGCCATTGATTTTTATGCCTATGCCTCGAAGCTCCGATGCTGGAACCCTACTTTTAAGGTCGTCTTTTCTTTTCTGACGCTGCTGCTGTGCATTGGGCTGAACAATCCCTTTGTGTCCATCGCGGTGATCATCGGGATGGCGTATTTAACGGTGCTAAAGGGTGGCCTGTCGCTGTCGGCATATATTTCCGTACTGATGATCCCGATTACCTTTATTATCATGGGCACCATCGCCATCGGGGTTGACTTTTCCAGCCAGCCGATCGGGCAATTCAATCTTTTTCTTGGTATGGGTTATCTCTTCACATCAGTGGACAAGCTCCAGGAAATGGCGTTTCTGATGCTGAAAGTTTTTGGCGCCATCAGTGCGATGATCATGATGACCTTGTCGACACCGTCGGCCGAAATTATCGGGGTTCTTAGAAAAGCCCATGTGCCCAAGCTGATTATTGAACTGATGAATTTGATCTATCGGTATATTTTTATTTTACTGGACGTTTTTAATAACATGCGGAATTCGGCGGACTCCCGACAGGGCTATTGTGATTTCAAAACATCCTGCTATACCTTTGGCAGTGTGGCCAGCAATATGCTGGTGGTTTCACTAAAAAAGGCAAATGCCTATTATACCGCCATGGAAGCCAGAGGTTATGAAGGTGAGCTGGTTTTTCTGGAAGCTGAAAAGAAGCTTCAGCTGCGGCAGTTGATTATCGGGGCAGCTTTTCTGATTTTTCTGATTTTACTGGGGATGATGACACACTAAGAAGGGATAGACAGGGACAGAATATGAGCGAACCAATACTAAAGATAAGTGATCTCCATTACAGCTATGGAACCGGAAACCCGGCACTAAAAGGTGTAAGTGTCAATATTTATCAGGGCGAGAAGATAGCGGTGATCGGGTCTAACGGCTCCGGTAAATCCACTTTTTTTCTCAATGCTAACGGGGTGTTAAAAGCCGATCATGGCGAAATCAGTTATCAGGGCACCATCATTAATAAAAAGAATCTAAAGGAACTGCGAAAGAATATCGGGATTGTCTTTCAGGATGCTGACAATCAGATCATTGCATCCACAGTCATGGCCGAGGTTGGTTTTGGCCCGATGAACTTAAAACTGCCCCGTGAGGAAGTCATCAAGCGGGTTGATGAGGCCTTGACGACGATGAACATCCTGGCTTTTAAGGATCGTCCGCCCCATTATTTAAGCGGTGGTGAAAAAAAACGGGTGACCATTGCCGATATTATTGCCATGAAATCGGAGGTTATCATTTTTGACGAACCAACGGCGGCTCTGGATCCCCTTAATGCGCAGATGTTAGAAGCGGTTCTGGTGAAGCTGGGGGAAGAAGGCAAAACCATGTTGATCTCTACCCATGATGTCGATTTTGCCTATCGTTGGGCAGAGCGGGCGATTGTCTTTGATCAGGGAAAGATCATTGCCGATGGGACACCCTTGGAGATTTTTAAAAACTCAAGCATTTTGGAGCAGGCAAATCTGAAACGGCCAGCGATGCTCGATGTCTATGAGATGCTGGTTGACAATAAGCTGATTAAGGATAGCAATAATTATCCCACTACTCCCGAGGATCTGAAAGCCTTACTGGAAAAACAATTTAATCATGGCTGAACCATTCTGGCCGATGATTTTATACAGGGAAAATAAATGAGCTAATGATAAGGATTAAGATGGCTTTGCGGGATTTGAAAAGAGCGCTCAAGAATTTTCGCAAACCCTTAATATATAGATAAAGATAAGAGGAGGAACTATGAACACAAGTTTAAACACCAGAGAAAAAAGATTTATTGCGGTTGCAGCAGCCATCGCATTGGTATTCGGGTTTACCCCGGTGGCCAGTGCCATGCACATTATGGAGGGGTATCTGCCGGTGGGCTTTAGTGTGGCCTGGGGCGTAATCTGCATCCCATTTTTAATTGCCGGTTACCTGTCGATTAAAAAGACCCTCAAGGAAAATCCTAAAACCATTACCTTATTAGCGATGGCGGGAGCCTACGTTTTTGTGCTATCATCGTTAAAAATACCATCCGTTACTGGCAGTTGTTCGCATATGACCGGAACTGGGCTGGGGGCGATTTTATTCGGACCAGCGGCAGTTAGTATTCTGGGTATCATCGTATTGTTATTTCAAGCTATTCTACTAGCACATGGCGGCTTGACCACCCTGGGCGCCAATACCTTTTCGATGGCGATTGCCGGGCCATTTGTAACCTATGGTATTTTCATTCTTTGTAAAAAAATAAAAATTAACCGTCATGTAGGGGTTTTTCTGGCGGCAGCCATCGGGGATTTATTTACTTACTGTATAACCGCTTTTCAGCTGGCTTTAGCCTATCCATCAGAAAGTGGTGGCGTTGCGGCTTCTGTGGTTAAGTTTCTGGCCGTATTTGCCCCGACCCAATTGCCACTGGCCATTATCGAAGGGATTCTAACCGTTGTCATCATCATCGGGCTGGAAACCTATGCGCTACCAGAACTCAATGATCTGGGATATCTTGCTGGAGGTGTAAAATAATGACAGCGACAAAAAAAACAGTGATTGGTTTATTAATATTGGTGGCCCTGATTGCCATTGTGCCGTTGTTCATCCTCCAGGATGCGGAATTTGGCGGATCCGATGATGCCGGTAGCGTAGCGATTTCGGAAATTACCGGAATGGAGTATGAACCCTGGTTTACACCGATTTTTGAAACGGCCATTAATGGTGAAATCCCCGGCGAAGTGGAGAGTTTGTTCTTTTGTTTACAGACCGGTATCGGCGTGGGAATTATTGCTTTTGTAATGGGGCGATTTGTGGAACGGAAAAAGCAGGAAGACGGCAAGACGGGTAAGAAAAAAACCAAGTAGTTTGTCAATTAAGAAGCAGATAGTTTAACAGAAACGAACGAATTGAATAAATTTCGAACAGGTGTCGGTTGCAATCCATTGTATTGCAGGCCGATTAAAAGGGAAGAGGGGTGAAAATCCCCCGCGGTCCCGCCGCTGTAAAAGAAGAGTTCCTCCAGGAATGCCACTGTAGAAATATGGGAAGGTAGGAGGGGATGTTGACGCTTGAGCCAGAAGACCTGCCTGTTTATGCAAAACTCTGCGAGAGACAGAAAAAGGTTTTATTTGCGTGCCGTTTTACGGGCTCATTGTCTTGTTCAGAGATAATGAGTCTTTTTTTATGAAGATTTTTAGGGAAATAATTAAACCATTGTGGTAAGTGATAAATTTAAATGGAGGTTTCATAATGATGAAAAAAGCAGCAAGAATTATGGATCAGAGGTGGTAATGGAGAATATAAAAAATAGAAAAGCCCGACAACTCAGTATATTGGTGTTGATCCTAGGGGCAATCGTGTTGGTCTCGCTATACAGCATTAGCGTGGGATCCATCAATATCAGTATCCCGGACATTCTAGCTATTTTATCAGGACAGACAGTGGCGGATGAGACCTTTGGCCCAATAATTATGAATATTCGTCTGCCTAGAACCCTGGCTACCATCATGGGTGGTGCTTGCCTAGCGCTTTCAGGTCTGCTGCTACAGATATTTTTTAAAAACCCGATTGTGGAGCCCTATATTCTGGGAGTATCGTCTGGAGCGACATTGTTTGTGGGGTTGGTGTTATTGGGCGGATTCTCATTTGGACTTAAGTCCCTGCCGCCGATGGGTTTGTTTACCGGCGCTTTTTTGGGAGCCATGATGGTGATGGTAGTGGTGGTATTTGCCGCTCAGAAAGTAAAGAACATCACGACCCTCTTAATCATTGGGATGATGGCGGGGTTCATTTGCAATGCCTTTACCAGCATCTTGACCGCTTTTGCCGACAAAGAACAGCTTCATGGTTTTGTGATGTGGTCGATGGGAAGTTTTTCTGGATTTTCCTGGCCTCAGGTTCAGTTTTTATATGGAATCGGTTTACCGATGATTATATTGGCTTTTATCTTGAGTAAACCGCTGAATGCGATGCTCTTTGGAGAAAATTATGCCATTTCCATGGGACTCAGTATGAAGAAATTTAGAGTCATTGTGATTCTGATTGCCAGCGT
Source organism: Acetobacterium sp. (assembly GCF_041752335.1). GTDB lineage: Bacteria > Bacillota > Clostridia > Eubacteriales > Eubacteriaceae > Acetobacterium. The sequence continues at coordinate 5,201 of NZ_JBGSHG010000066.1, forward strand.
TTTAACGGCAACCATCACTGCTTTTGCCGGACCAATTTCATTTGTTGGGCTGGCGGTTCCCCATATGGTCCGGATTACCATGGGGACTTCGGATAATCGGATTCTGATTCCGGGGGTGATTTTAGTCGGGGCCCTGATGACCGGGGTCTGTGATCTCATTGCGCGAATGATTCTTTCACCCATTGAACTGCCATTAGGGGTTATTACAGCTTTAATCGGTGCGCCGATTGTTGTTTATTTGCTCGTCCATAAAACGAAAGGAAATGAATTATGAAACCAGTAATCTTCACAGAAAATCTGAATGTTGGTTATGATAAAAAGGTAGTTGTTGAACAAGTCAATATTTGTGCAAATCGGGGGGAACTGATATGTTTATTAGGTCCTAATGGATCAGGGAAATCAACAATTTTGCGGACCCTGACAGGTTTACAGCCGCCGATAACCGGCCGGGTTGAAATCAATGGAAAGGATATAGCAACCATCAAAAAAGCAGAGCTGGCTAAAAAAATGGCCATTGTGCTGACTGAACAGGTTTCGTTAGGGCTGTTGACTGTTTTTGAAATTGCTTCCATGGGGCGGTATCCCCATACTAATTTTCTGGGAAGATTATCAATAGCAGACGAAACCATCGTTGAAGAGGCTCTTGATCTGGTTTATGCCGGATATTTGAAGAATCGTTATTATTTTGAACTCAGCGATGGCGAAAAACAAAAGGTGATGATTGCCCGGGCCCTGGTTCAGGAACCGGAACTGATTGTTCTGGACGAACCCACCAGTCATCTTGATGTCCGGCACAAGGTGGAAGTCATCAGCATTTTAAGAAAACTCTGTCTGGAAAAAGGCATCACCGTGGTGCTGTCCCTTCATGACATTGATATTGCCATTAAAGGCTGTCAAAAGATTTTACTGATCGAAAAGGGTAAGGTCAAAGCCCAGGGAACACCGGAAGAGATCATCAAAACCGGCACGATTCAGAGTCTTTATTCAATTGAGGGGGCTAATTATAACGAGCTGTTGGGGTGCCTCGAATTCTGTTCACCGGTATTACCAGAAGTGTTTATTACTGGCGGAAACGGCACTGGTACCGGGGTTTATCGGGCTGTATCCCGGGCCGGTTTTGGCATGTGCTGTGGGGTATTGCACAGTAATGACATTGACTTACATGTGGCAAAGGCCCTCAATTGTGATGTGGTTGAGGAAGACTCTTTTAGTCGGATCACTGATAAGCACTACGAAGATGCGTCAATAAAAATGGCAAAAGTGCATTATGTCATTGACACCGGTTTTCCGGTGGGGAATACTAATGAGCACAATTTGGATTTAATCATTGACGCCATCAAAATGGGGAAAACGGTTTTTAGTCTATCAGAACAAAGTGAACTTAAAAATCGCTTTGGTGATTGGGCAGAAAAAATCAAATGCTGTAAAAATCCGGCCGAGATTCTACAGATCATTCCTAAGCAAACAAGAAGAGGGTGTTAAGATGATGTTGGGTTTAACTGCAACCGGAGATCCCATTCATCGATACCATCGGTGTTTGGTTGTACCTTTTTGTGGATCGCGAAAGGTTGTCAGCACTGCCATGGAACATGGCGGCTATCAGGAAAATTTAACGGCTATATTTAATCAGGATGTTAATCCCGGTCCCGGTCGGCTGTGCGAACATATGGAAGCCGGTCAGGAGGAAAAAATGCAGTCCTTTATCCGGGAGGTGTTAGGGTTAGATCCGGACACCGTAGCACGGATGGCAACCATTGTATCCATGGAAAGTGTGGCGATTAAAAGCGAAACCTATGACATCCTGACGGTGACGGCTATTACCACCGCCAGTCTGGAAGTCAATGGCGGGCGGATTGGTGAAAAAGCCACCAGTTATGAAAAAAATGGCGAGTATGTCAACTTAAGACCGGGAACGATTAATAGTATGGTCTTTGTCAGTGGCAACATGACGCCGGGCTGTATGGCTCGAGCCATGGTGACAGCAACGGAAGCCAAGACCGCGGCCTGTCAGGAACTGATGGCCGGCAGCCTTTACTCAAATGGTATTGCCACTGGATCAGGAACCGATAATCTAATGATTATTTGTGATGGTGAGTCGACTAACCGACTGACCTATGCTGGAAAGCATGGCAAGTTGGGAGAATTGATTGGTCGGCTAGTGCGGGATACGGTGAAAGAATCCCTTAATCAACATATGGCCTTAAACCCGGTTACCCAACATCGGCTATTTGCGCGAATGAAACGCTATGGCGTTACCGAAGGAACCTTTTTTAAAAAATTCAATGAACTCAGTCAAGAAGGTCAACGCGATTTTCCCAAATGGATCGATCGTCTCCATCGGTTGGATCAGGAGGATGAGCTGGTAACCATGACTTCCCTCTATGTTCATCTGCTGGATCAGCTGGGCTGGGGGTTATTGTCCGGATCGGAAGCCATCAATGGTGGGGTGATGATTCTTAAGCAGATTGCCAAGGCGCAGTCAATTAATCTTGAACGATCGATCAAACAGCATGAATCCGCTGAAGTGGTGATTCAAAAAATGGTAAATTCTTTTGTGACGACCCTTTCCGAAATGGTCATGGCAAATGAAATAAATTTAAACTCAGAAGGAGAAAAGAAGAGTAATGAAAAGACAGTTTAAACGGTTAGCAGTGATTGCGATCACTGCGGTAATGGCAATGACAACAATGGTAGGACTGACTGGTTGTCAGTCGAGTGACAAGACTTACAAAAGCGAGGATGGTAATAGTATCAAATTGCAGTATGCCAAAAATTTTAACATCGAATATCTCGACAATAATAACAAGATTGTCACCGATGGCGAAGGAAAACAAATGTTGCTGCTGCAAAAAGGTCAGGAGGCGCCAGAGGAATACAAGGATCTGCCGTCGATTAATATTCCCATTGATCAGGCGATTTACACCAGTACCACTCAAGTTGGTTTTTTACGGGCCTTTGATGATGAAACCCTGTTTGACAGTATCGTCGGGGTGCGCTTAAAAGCTGAAGAATGGGATTTTGATGCCATGAAAAACCGGATGTTAGAGGGCAAGATCAAGGATATCGGCTCCAATTCGGCCACCAGCAGCAGCTATGACTATGAAGTGATTCAATCGTTGAAACCAAAAATCGTCTTCACTACCACCGGGATGGGCAGTGAACAGCAGAAATTGATGGAGATGCTGACCCAGAATAATATTCCGTACCTCTATGATTCATCCAGTACCGAAACCGACTATCGTGGTACCATGGAATGGATGAAATATTATTCGGCTTTCTATAATCTGGAAAAAGAAGCGACAGAATACTATGATGCAGCGATGGTTCGCATCGATGAAATGAAAGCCAAGGTAGAAAATGCCGAAAAACCAAAGGTTGCCTGGGCCATCGTCTCTTCTGGCAAAATTTATGTTCAGAATGCCGGGTCAAAAGCAGCACAAATGGTTCGCGATGCCGGCGGAGAATACCTTTTTGATGACATTGGGGTTGGCAAAGACGGTGTCACCGTGTTAACCCCGGAAGAGTTTTACAGTCGGGTTTCCAAGGCCGATTATTATATTAACTCCGGGATGCCAAAATATGGGCCGGATATTAAATCCATTACCGATCAGGTGCCGGTGGTAGCGGATCTACCGATTTGCAGCAGTGGCAATGTCTGGCAGATTACTGATAATTTCTGGTCGACTTATCACACCATCGATGAAAAATATCTGGAGCTGGCAGCCATTTTCCACTCGGATCTTTATCCGGATGCGGAATTCAGTCATTTCAGACAAATGCCTGCCGTTGCCAAATAAGGTGAAAAAATGTTGAATTTAGTCATTATTATGACCAGTATGGAGCCTTTCCTGACTTTCAGGGAGGCTCTGGTCAGTCTGGACCAAAAATATCCAAATGCTTTTGGCGTCGAGCTTTTTAATACGACCGAACTGGAAAATAAGGAGCGATATGAAGCCTGTGTAGCCACATCCGAACAGGCTGATTTTATTTTCATCAATCTGCATGGTTCACTGTCTTTTTTCAAACCTTTTTATGCATATTTTAATCAGTTTAAAAAGAAAAAGCCTTTCTTTATCAATACCACCATTGAAGAAGAGGTCGGTGAGGTTTTCCCGGATTGCAGCATTATGCCGGAGGACTTCAGGACGATTTATAAATATTTTAAATCGACCAGCGTGGGAAACTTTGAAAACCTGATCAAGTGGATCGCCAATCAGTTTGCTGGTGGGGAATATCCCCTTGATGCCCCGATACTGCCAAAATGGAGTGGGATCTATGATCCGGATCGCGATACCGCGGATGAGCCGGCATATTTAGCCGAACTCCGCAATAATGGTCGATTTACCATTGGCATTATCATCAATGTGTTGCTGATTCAGAAAGATAATCTGGCTCACATCGATGCCTTGATTCGGGAGATCCGAAATCAAGGGGTCAATCCGCTGTGTATTTATTCGGATATGCTGCCAGATCTGGATCTGGGCTGCGAAGGCATTCGCAATGTGCTGGAACGCTGTATGATTCAGGATGGTCAGGTGATTGTCGATGCCATCATCAATACTACCGCCTTTAGTCTGACCATTCTTTCCGATCCGGGGGATGGCTCAAAGCCCAAAGACACCAGCATTTTCGAATTATTCAAGGTACCGGTTTTACAATCCATGACCACCCTGCAATCATTGGCGGACTGGGATGAATCAGTGCGGGGTCTGGACCCCCTTTCACTTAGCTTTTGCGTGTTTCAGCCGGAGTTTGACGGTCAGGTGATTGCCTATCCCTTTGCCACCACCGAAAATGAAGACACCCCTCTTGGTTCGAAGCGGGTTTCCAAACCCATTGCCGAACGGGTTAACCGGATTGTTACGCTGGCGCATAATTGGGCCAGATTGCGGCATAAAGATAATGCCGAAAAAAAGGTGGCCATCATTCTGCACAATAACCCACCCCGTAATGATAACATTGGCGGCGCCGCCGGACTGGATACGCCAGTTTCGGTTTATCAGATGATGAATGCACTGGAGGACAGTGGTATCTTTACCGCCTATCATTTTGAGGATGGTAAAGAAATTATTGACCGTATTACCAGTGGATTAACGAATGACGGCCGCTGGTCTTCGCCGGAGGCGATGCTGGCCAAAAGTATTGACACAGTTAAGAAAGAACAGTATCAGCAGTGGTTTGATCAGTTTATTCCCCGGATCCAGGAAAATCTGGTCAAATATTGGGATCAGCCAGTGGGGGACTTTATGGCGGTAGAGAATCAGTTGCTCGTCCCCGGGATTCTCAATGGTAATGTTTTTATCGGACTGCAGCCACCCCGAGCCTTTGAGGATAAGGCTGAAGAAATGTACCACAGCACCGATATGCCCTGTCCCCATCAGTACATTGGGGTTTATAACTGGGTTGAAAAAATTTTTGAAGCCGATGTGATTATTCATGTTGGCACTCATGGTACCATCGAATGGCTGCCGGGTAAAGAGGTGGGGCTATCCAAAAATTGTTACAGCGATATCTGCATTGGCACCATCCCCCACCTCTATTCTTATATTATTAATGCTCCCGGTGAAGGCACCCAGGCCAAGCGGCGAACCTATGCCACCCTTTTAGATTATATGGTACCATCGATGTTTGAAGCCGGAGTTTATGATGAACTGGCCGAGATGGATGAGTTGATGAAACAGTACTATCATATTCAGAGTGCCGACCCTAAAAAGCTGCCAATTATTCAGCAGGAAATCAGGGAATTGGCCATCAAGATGAATCTGCATGACGATATTGGCATTACTGCTGAACAAATGGAAACGGATATTGATGGCTGTATTCATGAATTCCACTCCTGGGTTACCAATGTTCAGGCTTGTGATATTTATGACGGCTTTCACATCTTTGGGATGGTTCCGAAAGGTGATAAATTCAGAAACATGCTGAAAATGCTGGTCAGAAACCGTAATGGCAGTGTCCCCTCACTGCGGGATGGGGTTTGTGATTTGCTGGGTTGGGATCATGAAGTTTTGTTGGCTGAGCCGGACAAAGCCACTGGTGACGGTAAATCCTATGGGATTTTGTTGGCTGAAGCCGATGAACTGGGACGGACTATTTTTCTGGAACTGGAGCAGCGGGAATACAATCCGGAGTCGGTAGCTGCGATTATCGAAAAATTTAAAATAAATGATACCAATTCAACGAAACGGTTAAGAGTGACCCTGGATTATGTTTGTACTTTTATCAGACCACGGGTGATGCGGATTACCGATGAAAGGGATCACTTTGTCGATGGTATCCATGGAAAGTTTATCCCGCCGGGACCTTCCGGGGCACCGACCCGGGGAAACGCCGGCATTCTGCCCACCGGTAGAAATTTTTATTCCGTCGATCCTGGTGCGATGCCGTCCCGACCCTCCTGGGAAATCGGCCAGGTATTGGGAGATCAGCTGATGGAGCGCTATCAGAAGGATGAAGGGAAATATCCGGAGAGCGTCTCGATGCTGGTCTACGCCACCGAATCGATGCGAACCTATGGGGATGACATTTCCGAAACCTTTTATCTGCTGGGAACCCGACCTGTCTGGCTGGGGAACACGGACCGGGTGATTGGGGTTGAAGCGATTCCGCTTAGCGAGTTGGGACGACCCCGAATCGATGTGACCCTGCGGATCACCGGACTGTTCCGGGATGCCTTTCCCAATCTGATCGAACGGGTCGAAGATGCGGTCAATCTGGTTGCTGCCCTGGATGAACCCGATGAGATGAACTATATCCGCAAGCATGTCAGAGAAGAAGTGGCAGAACTGGTTAGCCAGGGCATTTCCCTGGAACAGGCCGAACGTCAGTCACTGTTGCGGGTCTTTGGTGATCCACCGGGAGCCTATGGTGCCGGCACCAAAAATGTTGTCGAAAGTCAGAAGTGGAAGGACGTCACCGATCTGGGGACCGTCTACACCACCTGGGGCTGTCATGCCTATGGGAAAGATGTCCATGGTGAAAAAATGCCGGAGGTCTTTACCCGACGTTTCAGCAAGATCAATGTGGCGGTGAAGAATGAATCGACCCGGGAAGTGGACATGCTCGACAGCGATGATTTCTATAATTATTTTGGCGGCATGGTGGCGGCCATTACCACCCATAGCGGTTCTCAGAAGCCGGCCTATGTGCCCAGCACCTCGGATACCGATCATATTGAAACCCTGAGTCTCCATGAAGAAGCCTCCCGGGTGATGCGAACCCGGGTCAATAATCCCAAATGGATTGAGGGCTTGAAAAACCACGGTTATCGGGGGGCCAAACAAATTTCGGCGATGGTGGATATTACCTTTGGCTGGGATGCTACTACTAACGTCATTGACGACTGGATGTATGATGCCATTGCAAACCGTTATGCCTTCGATCAGGAAACCACCGACTGGATGCGGGAAGTTAATCCCTGGGCCCTCCATAATGTCGCCGAACGGTTGTTAGAAGCCAATCAGCGGGGCATGTGGCATGCCGCCGCAGAAAGTGTGGAGAAACTCAAAAAAATATATCTGGAGATGGAAGGGGATCTGGAGTCGCTTGGTTAAAGGAGACGAAAATAATGAATAATACTGTTTTTCCTTTTGTGGCCATTGTTGGTCAGGAGGAAATAAAAAATGCGTTAATATGGAATGTGGTCAACCCGAAAATCGGAGGCGTTCTGATCAGCGGTGAAAAAGGAACTGCGAAATCATCGTTAGCCAGAGGGGTCTGCAATCTGACCGTGGAAATGGAATTGGTTGAGTTACCACTTAACACCACCGAAGACCGCCTGCTGGGTACTATCGATTTTGAACATGCCATCAGATTTGGGGAACGACGCTTTGAAGCCGGGATTCTTAAAAAAGCCGATGGGAATCTATTATATGTGGATGAGGTAAACCTGTTAAGTGATCACCTGGTTAAATCGTTGCTGGAAGCGGCTTCATCCGGTGAAAATATCATCGAACGGGAAGGCATGTCATATCGGCATGCCGCCAATTTTGTTTTGGTCGGCAGCATGAATCCTGAAGAAGGTGGGTTACGGCCACAATTTCTCGATCGCTTCGGTTTATATGTTGAAGTGAAAGGCGAGACCGACACCCGGGTTCGGGCTGAAATTGTCCGACGACGGATCGATTATGAACGGAATCCGCTTGCTTTTGAAGAAAAATGGCGGGACCAGATTGTTGAACTGAGTAATCGGATTGAACGCGCCAGAGCAGACATCGGCAAGATTGTTGTGTCCGATAATGCCATGCAACTGGCCGCCTCGGTGGTGGATGAAGCTAATTGTGCCGGTCATCGGGCGGAACTGGTGATTATTGAAACGGCGAAAGCCATTGCGGCTATGGATGCCAGAAAAATGCTGAATATTAATGACATTAAAGAAGCAGCTAAATACGCTTTGCCGCATCGGATCCGTGAGAATAATGATCAGCCGGAAGCTTCGCCACCACCACCAGAACCGGAAGAAGAGCAAGAGCCGGAAGAAAACCCAGATCAGGAACAAAACGAATCTGGTAATGAACCGGAAGAAGGATCGGAGCAGTCACAGGATCAGCCAGAACAACCGGATAATCCGCCGACTGAACCGGAAGAAAACCAGGAACAGGAACAGGAACAGGAATCGGACTCCGAAACGCCGGAAGATTCCGGGGATGATCAAACTGATCAGGATGATGATTTTTTTCAGGGTGGCGAAGAAACCCTCGATGCGCCGGAGCAGATCTTTCAAATTGCCCGGTGGATATCAGAAACCGATAAGGGGACGATCTCAAAAGGAAGTGGAAAACGCAGCCTGATGGTAACCTCGTCGCTCCAGGGACGTTATGTCAGAAACCGTTGTCCGGCTAAAGGCGCGATCAAGGATATTGCCATTGATGCGACGCTGCGAACCGCAGCCCCTTATCAACGGTACCGCGAAAAAAATGGCATGGCCATTGCAATTAGTCAGTCGGATATTCGGGTCAAGATCCGGGAAAAAAGAACCGGAAATACTATTATTTTTGTCGTCGATGCCAGCGGTTCCATGGGTGCCAACAAAAGGATGAAAGCCGTCAAAGGGGCCGTTATCTCGATGCTTAATGATGCCTATCAGAAACGCGATAAGGTGGGGATGATCGTGTTTAAAAATCACTCCGCTGAATTGGTGTTGGGCGTCACTCGCAGTGTTGAATTGGCTGAAAAGAAACTGACGGCTTTGCCGACTGGCGGAAGAACGCCACTGGCAGCTGGTTTGAATATGGCTTTTGATGTGGTGAAAGCAGGAAAAATTAAGGATAAGGATATGCTGCCGGTGATTGTACTGATCTCCGATGGCCGAGCTACTTACAGCGATCAGGGAAAAGATGCCTTTGAGGAAGCGATGAAAGTGGCCGGGCGCATTCAGGCCGAAAAGATCAAAACCATTGTCATCGATACCGATCAGAGTTATATCAAACTCAATCTTGCCGAAAAACTGGCGGTTCGGATGGAGGCTGATCGTTATCAGATCGAAGAACTTCAGGCGAATAGTCTGATGACTGCGGTAGCACTGTCGCTATGATGATTAGAAAGACAAAATAACAGAAAAAGAAAAGGAAAAGTAATGAAAAAAAATATCAAAATCTACCCATTTACGGCCATCGTCGGGCAGGAAAAAATGAAGCTGGCACTGATTCTCAATGTCATTAATCCCTCACTTGGTGGGGTCTTGATCAGAGGCGAAAAAGGAACCGCCAAATCAACGGCAGTTCGTGCCCTGGCAGATTTGTTGCCGGAGCGGGATCAGGTCGAAGCCTGTAAGTTTTCATGTGATCCATCAAATCGGGATCAGGCCTGTTCCGAGTGCCTGGAAAAAATAAAAAGTGAGAAGATCAATACGGTTCAAACAAAAATGAAGGTGATTGATCTGCCGGTGAGTGCCACCGAGGATCGGGTGGTCGGAACATTGGACATTGAACATGCGATTAAAAAAGGGGAAAAGCGCTTTGAACCCGGCATTCTGGCTCAAGCCAACCGGAATATTCTTTATGTTGACGAAGTAAACCTGTTAGACGACCATGTCGTTGATATCCTTTTGGATTCAGCAGCCATGGGCGTAAATACCATTGAGCGGGAAGGGATTTCATTTACCCATCCGGCTAAGTTTACCCTGGTGGGGACCATGAATCCCGAAGAAGGGGATCTACGTCCTCAGCTCCTGGATCGTTTTGGCTTGGTGGTCGATGTGTTAGGTGAAGGCGATATCAGCCAGCGGGTGGAAGTTATCAAAAGACGGTTGAATTTTGAAAAAGAGTCGGATTTGTTTCATCAGGAATTCAATGCGGAACAGACGGCATTGGCGGACACGATTCAAAAAGCCATTGAATTTTTACCGGATGTAAGCTTTGATGATCAGTTGCTCGAAATCATCGCCAGGATATCGACGGCGCTGGGGGTGGATGGTCATCGGGCTGATATTGTTATGATGAAGACAGCGATGACCATTGCCGCTTATCATGGTAGAGCAGAAGTGACCAAAGAAGATGTCAAAGAGGCGGCCGGTTATGTGCTGCCGCATCGGATGCGCAAACGTCCGTTTGATGATTCCCAGTTTAGTCGGGGCAGCATTGACGAAATTGTCGATGAATTGGTTGGCTAGGTAGAAAATAATATCTAAACAGCGTGTTTTATTGTGCCGGGAACAGCAGGCGGATATGGCCTTAAAAAATAATGTGGCCCTGAAATTTAGGATCACTTGATGTCAAAAATAAATTAATTGAGGAGATTTAGGATGAAAAAGTTAAAAAATATCTTGATACTGTGTGTCATGATAACGGTAGGGTTATTCTGTCTGGCAGGCTGCAGCAGTTTGTCGGACAATGTGGATGGAAAACTGGAATTTGATTCAGCGATGGAATTAAAATATGCACAGAACTTTTCGGTTGATTGTTATAAGGGCGGATATAAAATTATTACCTTAAAAGATGGATCACGGTATCTGACTGTTCCTGAAGGAAAGAGTGTTCCGGAAAATCTTGATGCTGATTTAGTGGTATTGCAACTGCCATTAAACAATGTATGTTTGGGATCAACAAGCGCTGCTTCGTTGATGACTGGTATTGATGCCCTGAATGCCGTCACTTTGACAACTCAGAGTCGTGATAGTTGGTATATTGATGAGGTTGGCGCAGCCATGGATTCGGGACAGATTGCCTATATCGGCAAGTATGATACCCCGGACTACGAAATGCTGGCGGCACAACAACCCCAGCTGCTGATCTATTCCGGGATGCTGGATACCCATCCTGAAGTATCCGATAAATTTAAAGAGCTGGGTCTTAACTATATGGTTGACCGTTCATCCGATGAACAACATCCTTTGGCTCGAGTTGAATGGGTGAAACTTTTCGGCATTCTGTTTGACAAGGAAACTGAAGCTCAGGCGTTATTTGAAGAACAGGAAAAGGTTGTGGATGGAATTAAAGCTGAACCAACCGGAAAATCTGTCCTGGCATTCTATCGGACTACCAAGGGAGATTGTTATGTTCGAAATGCCGGAGATTATTTTCCCAAAATGATTGATTTGGCTGGTGGCACCTATACACCAGGGGATCTGAAACAAGATGAAGGCGGAACGACAAAAATGGATTCGGAAACCTTTTATCAGACCGCTGTTAACGCCGATTACATTATTTACATCGATTTCAGTTCAACCGAACAAATCACGAAGCTCGATGAGCTGGTGGCAAAAGATCCCTTATTTGCTGATCTGAAAGCGGTAAAAAATAAAACCGTCTGGAGTACCAGACAGGATTTCTGGCAAGTCACTGCGACATTGGGTAATATGATTTCAGATATCAATACGGCGATTACCGCTACCGATAATTCACAGGATGAGTTGACCTATCTTTATCGGTTACAGTAGGTAAAACTGAAATATGAAAATAAGTAGCGTTGGCAGGATTGCCCGCTATCAGATTGTTTTTGTGCTACTGACTTTTGCTCTAATTGGGGCATTGGTTTTCAGCATCAATTCTGGTAGCGTGGAGATGTCAGTCAAAGATATTATTAAAATTATTGTTTTCAGAGCGCAGGAAGGTTCGGTTGAAAGCAATGTCATCTGGAAAATCAGGCTGCCGCGTTTAATTGCGGCAGCCATTCTCGGTGGGGCCTTATCGGTATCTGGTTTTCTGCTGCAAACCTTTTTCAGAAATCCGATTGCCGGGCCCTATGTATTGGGGATTTCGTCAGGGGCAAAAATGTTTGTCGGGTTTACGATGGTCGTTTTGATGAGTTATGTCAGTGTCTTGCCATCGGCGATTATCGTGCTTGCAGCATTCGCCGGCTCGCTGTTGTCGATGGGATTTGTCTTGTTAGCGGCCAGAAAAGTTTCCAATATGTCGATGTTACTGTTGGTTGGCGTGATGATCGGCTATATCTGCTCGGCGTTGACTGATTTTTTTGTTAATTTTGCTGAAGAACGGGATATTGCCAATCTGACCAACTGGTCGATGGGCAGTTTTTCCGGTATTGGATGGTCAGATATCAGGGTCATGTCGATTATTGTTTTTATCTCGTTGATTGTGGTACTGATGTTATCTAAACCAATTGGAGCCTATCAATTAGGCGAAGGATATGCCCAAAGCATGGGCATTAACATTAAATGGTTTCGGATTCTGCTGGTTTTGTTTTCAAGTCTGCTTTCAGCAACGGTGACGGCATTCGCCGGGCCCATTGCTTTTGTGGGAATTGCGGTGCCACAAATCGCAAAAATTCTCATGAATACCTCAAAACCGATTATCATTATTCCAACGACATTTTTAGCAGGCTCAGTATTTTGTGTTTTCTGTGATATTCTTGCCCGTACATTGTTTGCGCCAACAGAATTGTCGATTGGAACAGTGACGGCATTTTTTGGTGCACCGTTTGTGATCTGGTTGTTGTTAAAACGAAAAAAATAAAAGCTTGTATTTGCTGGCGGGACTTCAGAGATTAATCCATAACGCCCAGAAGTGGCAGGCAGCGAGGAGTCCTAAATGATCATTTGGGAGAAGGAGGATGAGCTGAAAATCAGTTCTAAATAATTATGTATTTTCAAACAGATAATCTATCGGTTGGTTATGGCGGAAAAGCATTGATTAAGGATATTAATATAGGTGTCGAAAAAGGCAAAATTCTTTGTTTGCTGGGGCCAAATGGGTCAGGAAAATCCACGGTGTTACGGAGTATTTCAAAGCATTTGAAAAAAATAGCCGGAACAGTTTTTATCGGAAAAGAAGACATCAATCATTTAAACAGCGTTGAGACGGCGAAAAAAATATCGGTGGTGTTGACCGATCGGGTGGCGCCAGAATTGATGACTTGTCAGGAAGTCGTTGCAACCGGGCGCTATCCTTATACCAATCATTTTGGCAAACTGACTGAAAGGGATGAGCAGATAATCGAAGAATCGATGAAATCGGTAAAGGTTCTTGAACTGCGGGATAAAGATTTTACGCAGCTCAGCGATGGCCAAAAGCAGCGCGTGCTTCTGGCCCGGGCGATTTGCCAGAAACCTGAAATTATTATTTTAGATGAACCGACTTCTTATCTGGATATCCGCCACAAAATTGAGTTGTTGGGTATTTTGAGAAAAATGGCTGTGGAAGACAATGTAACCGTCGTATTATCGCTTCATGAAGTCGACTTGGCGGCAAAATTGGCGGATACCATTATTTTGGTTAATGATAATCGGGTTTATGGATGTGGCTGTCCCGAAGATATTCTGGATGATGCGATCATTCGAAATCTCTATGGGATTGAGCAGGGCAGTTTCAATATGCTGTTGGGAAGTGTGGAGTTGCCTAAGACATGTCATACTGATCCCAATGTTTTTGTTTTTGGTGGAGATGGATATGGAACCCCGTGTTATCGGGCATTGAACAAAAAAGGGATTTCCTTTTGCACCGGTGTTTTGTACCATAATGATGTGGATTATCAGGTTGCCAAAAGTCTGGCACACGAAATTATTTTTGAAAAAAGTTTTCGACCGATCGGTGATGCCGTTTATGAAGCTGCGCGAAAAGCGATGCTTAAATGCGATGTGATCATTGATAGCGGCTTTGAATTGGAGGGCGAAAACAATCGTAATCGGACATTGCTGGAACTGGCCAAAAATACCGACAAAACGATCTTGAGTTTGCGGAGGAGGCCATTAAAAACGAGTGGCTCCGTTCGGTATTTTGATGATATTCAGACGATGATCAACAGTGTAGAACTGGAAGTGTTAGCATCTGAGAAAAACGAAGTGGCGTTATGCAGCTGAGGGGATCGGCACGATTGCGGGGTCGTAAAGAATCAGAAGCTTTGAATAAAAAAAGAAGGATTCCCAAGCTAATTTTGTTGGGAACGATATTATAAATGGAGCGGGAGGAAGAGTAATGTATCGAATTGTTTTTATTTGTTCACCGATGGATCACTCCTATCATATTAAGGATGCGGCACAGCAATTGAAACAAGAAACAGCTGATATTTCAGTTGATTTTCTGGACAGCACAAGTATCGATCGTTCATCAGATGAACAGCTTCTGGCGCTGGAAAAGCTGGAAAAAGCTGATTTTGTTTTTGTTTTTATGCATGGTGGCCTGACTCAATTTAAGTCCTATGCGATGATAATGGAGACGTTTGAAAATAAAAAACGATTTTTCGTCTGGTCGGGTTATGATGAAGAAAACCGGCTGGCATTAAAAAAATCTGGTATTTCACCGATGGAATATGAAGCGATCCAGCACTATGTCATGGATCATCGCGTCGGTAATGCGATCAATCTGTTAAAATATCTGGGTGCATATTATGGATACTTGAAACTTGAATACCTGGCGCCTGCCCATGCCCAGTGGGAGGGTATTTATTATCCGGGGAAAGAACTAAGCATTGAAGAAGCGCTGAAGGAGGCTGCAGCCAGCAGTAAACCGGTAATTGGCATTCTGCTTTATAGCCGCTTGATGCAAGAAAATAATCTCGAACATATTGCCGCATTGATTGCGGAAATTGAAAAGCAGGGAGCATACTCACTGGCGGTCTATTCGGCATCGGCACCGGATCTGACCATCGGCTGCCGGGGTTTTCACTGGGTTGTCGATCATGTGTTTACGACGGATGGCAAGCGGAATGTCGATGTTATTATCAATACCATGAGTCATTCTCAGAGCATTCTCTCAGATCCGGGAGATGGCTCGCAGACGGTTGAAAAAAGTATTTATGAAAGCATCGATGTCCCGGTGATTAAGGGGCTCAGCACCTATCAAAGCGATGAAGACTGGCAGGAGAATCTTCGCGGGATTGATAATATGTCTTTTCCCGGAAGCGTCTATTATCCGGAGTTTGACGGACAGATCATCAGTTTTACCTTTGCATATACTACAATGATCCGGGATGATATCGGTGAAAAAACAATCAATCAGCCGATTCCGGATCGGGTAGTAAACCTGTGTGAGCTGGCCATTAATTGGGCGAAGTTGTCACATAAGGATAATAAAGACAAAAAAGTTGCCATTCTCTTTCATAATATGCCGCCGCGAAATGATATGATTGGTTGTGCCTTTGGCCTGGATACGCCCCAAAGTGTTTTTGATATGGTTAAGGCCCTGGAAAAAAACGGTATCACAACGGCCTATGATTTTGAAAATGGGGATCAAATCATTCAGAATATTATTAATGGGGTCAGCAATGATACCCGGTGGTTGTCGGCAGAGCAGGCAATTGAGCGAAGTATTGCGATCATCGAAAAGAATGAATATGATCAATGGTTCGAGCCGCTGGATGAAAAAAGCCGTCAGGAAATGATTCGTGACTGGGGTGAGCCCCCAGGAGAAAATATGGTGCATCAGGGCAGAATGCCAGTACCGGGTATTCTTAATGGTAATATTTTCATTGGACTGCAACCGGCCAGAGGTTATGAAGATAAAGCCGACGAGGTCTATCACAGTACCGATATTGTGCCGCCTCATCAGTATATTGCCTTTTATAAATGGATTAAGTATGGATTTCAGGTGGATGTGATTGTCCATGTGGGGACTCATGGGACGCTGGAATGGCTGCCGGGAAAAGAAATCGGCTTGTCATCGGCCTGTTATCCCGATATTGCTATTTCTAATATTCCTCATCTTTATCCCTACAGTATTACGGTTGAAGGCGAAGGGATTCAGGCGAAAAGGCGCTCTTATGCGGTGATCCTGGATCATTTAATTCCATCATTGACCTTAAGTGGATCTTATGATGAAATGGAAGAACTGGATGATCTGATTAAGCAGTATTATCGGGCACGAAGTACCGATGCCGGCAAGATGAGTTTTGTGCAGGAAAATATTGAAAAAATTGTTATGGAGGGTGACTACTTAAAAGATTTGAATCTGACGGTCGCAGCGATGCAGTCAGATTTTTCGGGATTTGTTGAACAGTTGCATAGCTGGGTTGAAGAGATCAAGAATACTTTGATTAAAGATGGCCTTCATATCTTTGGTAAGGCGCCGAGTGAAGAAAAACGTCATCAGTTGGTTTGTGCGTTGTTGCGTTTGTCCAATGGGAAGGTGCCTTCTTTGACCCAGGCCACCTGTCGGGCGAAAGGTTATGATTATGAGGTTCTTAAAAACGAACCGCAGGCAGTCGATCAGCAGGGAATTACGAATTTGATGAAATTCAATGAAATTGAAGCGATCAGTCACAAACTGGTGACGGATTATTTCAGCAATCAGCTGGAACCGACCTTTGTTTTGGAAAAGTCGAGCGATTATTTTGAAACAGCGGAGTCATCTGATTTGGAGGATCTGGTGACGGTATTTCAATTCATTAAAAATACCGTTGTGCCAAAACTCGAGGCAACGACCGATGAGATGAAATATCTGGTGAATGGAGTGGATGGAAAATTCGTTCCGCCTGGGGGTTCAGGCGCACCGACCAGGGGACGGGTCAGCATCTTGCCAACTGGTCGGAATTTTTATGCCATTGATCCCTCAGCGGTGCCGACCCGGGCCGCCTGGGAAGTTGGGAAGCAATTGGGACAAAAAATGATTGACCGCTATGTTAAGGATGAAAACAAATTTCCGGAAACGATGGTCATTGTCGTTTATGCCGGCGAAACCATGAAAACATCTGGCGATGATATTGCCGAAATCTATTACCTATTGGGTGTCAAACCAAAATGGCTTGAAAATTCAGATAAGGTGATTGGACTGGAAGTGATTCCGATCGAAGAATTGGGCCGGCCCCGGGTTGATGTGACGTTGCGGATTTCCGGTTTGTTCCGGGATACCTTTCCCAATCTGATTGAATCAGTCGAAGCAGCGGTCAATATGGTTGCGTGCCTGGATGAATCGGATCAGGACAATATTATCAAACGGAATTTTCAAAATGAAGTGCGGGAACTGATTAAAAATGGTACCAGTCTTGAAGTGGCTCAGGAAGAGGCGGGAATGCGAATTTTCAGTGATCCGCCAGGAACCTATGGAGCTGGTGTCACCCAGTTGATCAACAGTAAAAACTGGCAAAGTTATACCGAGCTGGGTAATATTTATACCTTCTGGGGCGGCCACGCTTATGGCAAAAATGTGCATGGGAAACGGGTGACCGAAGTTTTTGCCAGGCGTTTATCCAAGGCGCAGATTACGGTGAAAAACGAATCATCGATGGAAATTGATATGCTTGAAAGCGATGATTTCTATAACTATCATGGGGGATTAATTGCCGCGGTGCGAACCGAATCGGGTGAAAAGCCGCATTCCTATTGTGGGGACACCAGTGATCCATCGCGGGTGGGTTTAAATAACGTCAAAGAGCAGACCGCTAAAATCATGCGCGCCCGGATTTTGAATCCGAAATGGTTTGACGGTTTGAAAGAACATGGTTACAAGGGGGCCCAGGAGATCTCGGGAATGGTTGATTTCGTTTTTGGCTGGGATGCGACATCAGATATTGTTGAAGACTGGATGTATGAAAAAATCAGTGAGAATTTCCTCTTTAACGACGCACGACGGGAATGGATCAAGGACGTAAATCCCTGGGCCATTCAAAATATGACCGAGCGTCTGCTGGAAGCGGCACAACGGGGAATGTGGGACGCCAAAGCAGAAAGCCTGGAAAAGCTTCGCGCCATGTATATGGATATTGAGGGTGACATTGAAGGATTCAGTGAATAGGAAAGGGAGTGAAAATCGATTCCATAATATGAATAAAGATCTAAACAAAAGGTGGCCGGAATAGAAATCATGTTTCGGACTGAAGTGATTGAGGAGGAAGGGAAAAAATGCTGGAAATAAAAAATTTAACCAAAGCGTATAAAAATGTTACTGCGGTGGATCATCTTGATTTAACCATCAAAGATGGAGAGTTTTTTGGTTTGCTGGGGCCCAATGGGGCCGGAAAAACGACGACAATTCGCATGATCAGTACCATTACGCCAAAAACGTCGGGAGAAATCGTGATTGACGGAGAAAGTATCGATCGGAACTTAACGGCGATTAAAGCTAAAATTGGGGTCGTTCCGCAGCAGAATAATCTGGAAAATGAGACGTCGGCCTGGGAAAATCTGGAAGTACATGGCATCTTGTATGGAATCAGCAAAGAAAAGCGGCGCAAGAAGATTGAAGAGCTGTTTGAATTTACCGGCTTGACGGATCGTAAGGATGATCTGGCAAAAACCTATTCAGGCGGGATGAAGCGTAAACTGATGATTGCCAGAGCGCTACTTCATGAACCGGAGATTTTGTTGCTGGATGAGCCGACCGTCGGGCTGGATGCATCAGCCAGACGAAAAATGTGGGATCTGTTAAAACGATTGAAGTCAAATGGTTTAACAGTGTTGTTGACCACCCATTACATTGAAGAAGCAGAAGTTTTATGTGACCGGGTTGGTTTAATAAATAAAGGGAAACTACTGAAATTGGATACCCCCTGGAACCTGATCGAAGAAGTTGGCAAGGTGACAGTTGAATATTTTAAAAACGGAGAAACCCAGGAAGAATTTTTCAGATCCCGGGAAGAAGCCAATGTTTATGCTGCTGAACTGGAAGGTGATGTGCGCATTCGTCCGTCGAATCTGGAAGATGTCTTTTTGAAATTTACGAACAGAAGGGTGGAGGAAGCATAATGAGTGGATTATATGGCATTTTATGGCAGGAATTTATTGTCTTTAAACGAAAATTCTGGGCCACGACGATTGGCTTTTTAGTTTCGCCCATCTTATATCTGGTGGCATTTGGCTGGGGGCTTGGAAGCGGTATGGAGATCGATGGCGTGTCCTATATGGCCTATATCATACCGGGGATTATTGCGATGAATACAATGATGACAAGCTTTAACAATACCGCTAATTCAATTAATATCTCGCGCATCTTTTATAAGACATTTGAATATTATGTGATTTCACCGATTAATATGACAATTTACGCATTGGGAAAAATAATTGCCGGCGCCTTTTATGGTATTTATTCCGGAATCTTGATTACCGTGATCGTGTCGATTTTTACCTCGGATCTGGTGATTACGCCATATTTTATTTTTATTGCGTTGTTAAACTGTTTTGTCTTTTCGGCGCTGGGGTTTTTAATTGGGTTACTGATTAATTCTCATGCCGACATGTCCAAATTTATGAGTTTTGTGATTACCCCGATGTCTTTTTTATGTGGAACCTTTTTCCCGATTGACAAGATGCCGGAAATTTTACGATGGTTTATTTATTTATTACCCCTGACCCATACTAATATTGCATTGCGGACAACGGGGGAAACACCCGGAAATATGATGCTGCATGCAGCGGTGTTAATGCTTTATTTGATCGTGATATTTATCATCAGCATACGGTTATGTAAGAATGTGGAATAAAAGGTAGTATGGGCATGAATCAGACTAATAAGGGAAAAGAATTATTAACGATGGCGAAAGAAAAAGTGTTGATTGTACTCTGGACTACCGGCCGCTGTAATCTGGCCTGCAAATACTGCTATGCCGGTTCAACCCATTTAAAAGCGGATATGGATTTTGAGACGGCGGCTCAGACTTTGGATCTGTTTTCAGATCATACCATGAAAATTCAATTCGCCGGAGGAGAGCCGCTGCTTAACTATCCACTGATCTGTCGGGTTGCTGATTATGTCAAAGCGAAGGGATATGATGCCAGCTTTCAGATGCAGACCAATGGCACCTGCATTACCCCGGAAATTGCGGTTGGCCTGAAAAAAATGAAAATTGCCTTAGGGGTCAGCCTGGATGGCCCCCCGGAAGTGAATGAGTTTACCCGGGGAAAAACCCGGGAAGTCATCGCCGGAATTCAATATCTGGCTGACGAGGGGATTAAAATTAACTTGAACAGTGTAGTGACCAGTCACAGCGTGATGCAGTTGCCCAAGCTGGTCAATTTTGCCTATTATCTGGGAAATGTGGGTGGGATTGGCCTTGATCTGCTCCGGGAGGCCGGACGGGCCAGAGATAACACAGATACAATCCAAAAAGCCAGCCCGGAGCAATTGCAAAAGGCGCTAAAAGGCATGGTCGAAACAGCTAGGGAACTATATGAATTGACTGATAAAAAGATCGTCATCCGGGAGATCCATGAAGCCAGACAACGGTTAAAAATGTCTCCCTGCAGCAAAGCGTATTGTTATGCTTCTTGTGGCCGATCCTATGTGGTCTTGCCTAATGGCGATGTTTATCCCTGTGGATCGTTGATTGATGAGCCGGCATATTATATGGGGAATGTGAAAAAACCACCTTTAAAAAACGTAGCTATTGGGAGAGCGGAACCGGAAATCTGCAAAATTTGTGACTTTTATGCAGTCTGTCCTGGGGGCTGTCCCTCCCGGCTGCTGATCAATGATAATGATGGCGAAGATCGGTCTTTAGATTGCGTGCTGAAAAAAACCGCCTTTGAGATTGCCAGAAAGAGTAGTTGAACGCTGTAAAAGAGCCGCATTTATTTTTAAACGGATTAAGGTTCTTCATCTCAGACTTCAAAAGCGATATATTCTTGAATAGTTTTTTTCAGTTCAAGGATCCCTTCCCCGGTAATCGCACTGACAGGATGAATTTTATCGGGGCGGATCCCGGCATAGGTCAGGTAGCGCTGACTGCGTTTCAGGTCGCAGTGCTTGTGATCGATTTTGGTAATGATCCCAATCACCGGGATGTTGTAGGTACAGACAAAATTTGGGGGCACCGAGTTTTGGTGATCCGTGCTGGAATTAATCAGAATAATCAGCCCTGAATCGCAGGTCACATTGATGGCCTGGGGACGAAAACATGGCAATTCAACAAATTCACCGGGGGTATCAATAAAATGATCAGAATAACTGACCTGTTGGGTTTTGCCATAATTAATCAATTCATTGGTCAGCCGTTGGAGTAGGGTGGTTTTACCACTGCCAATCCGTCCGATCAGAGCGATGCGGTTTTTATTATTAGCTATCAATAGTCCTCCTGTTCAGGCTGATTGGACAAAACGGGCTTCGCGGCCGATACAGGCGTCAATGGGACAGGTTTGACATTCACAGTAGTCTAATAAATCCTCAAAAAGAATGCCGGAAGAACTGTAAAGCGGTCGCATGGTGCTGTGCTTGGTTATTTCCATGCCAATGCTTTTGGGGCTGTTGCCGAAGGTATCGAAGATGATTTGATTGGCTTCAATCGACCAGTCTGGGATCAGTCCGGGATTGACCATCCCGATTTTTTCTAAGTCATATTCCTGCTGAACCATTTTTTTAAGACGCTGCATTGCCGTAACGATCACTGGCATTTTAAGCGAATTGGCCAAATATTTTTCGCCCAGGGTGAGATCTGTCGGCATTTCGCCAATGGTCAGCAAATAAAGAAATACTTTCTGATTGCCTGAGAAGAGGTGCTTCAGCATTTTGCTTTTATAAACATGACCACCGATCAGAATCGCATGGCTGTTTGTTATTTCTACTGGACACTCTTTTAGAATCGCTAGGGGTTTAAACCAGTTGTTCAAAGCATCTTTAGTATCGATGTATTCATAATAGGTAGGGGAATCCGTCTCAACCGGCTTTTTTCCCAGCAAATTTTCAACATCCGAACTGATAGGGATATTTTTGATAACGACGTCTTTCATTTTTTCCTCTTTTCATGATTGTTGGTTTTCTATTTTAACAAAAAAATAAAAAAACCTTTTCAAAAAAAGGTTTACAAATACTGTGTTGTTTCCATGACGCTTGTGATCCCGCTGGATTGGCAGTGCGTCATTTCGTTTTATGCTCACATTTTGCAGCCTTCTTTGAAGCTTCAAACAGATAATGCGTTTACAAAAATATCCTGACTTGGAGGGACCTTCTGCATCCAGCCTTCTCGGTTTAATCCAATGACTGATTGCGTCCATATTCTCCTTACAGTAGCAAAGAAACTGTCACGGGTTTTCACCGCGTTCCTTTTGTAAATGCTTACTTTTCATTTATTATAGTCTAAAAATCGACACGAATCAAGTGAGTTATTATTGTTTTAGCAGGACAATCAAATATAATTGGTAAAAATACGGAGTTAACATGCCATTTTTGGTCGGAATATAATTTTCAGTTCGTTTTCTTGTGGATTAGATGCTTGACACAGGACTATAACATATAATATAATTCAAAACATATTAAAACATAACAAAACAAAACGAATATAAAGGAAAAGGTTGGATGATGAGAAAATTTAAAAAATGGTTAGTGGTATTAGTGGTAATGGGCACAATTGTCAGTTTGGTGTCGGGTTGCACCAGCAAAACTGATAAAGCAGAAGAAAAAGTCGATGAAGGTCAAAGTCTCGCTGGTCAAACCTTGTTTGTTTATTGTGGGGCTGGTATGACCAAACCGTTTGGTGAAATAGCCGATAAATTTAAAACAGAAACTGGTTGTGAAATGGAAGTAGTTTATGCCAATTCAGCCCAAAGTCAGAATCAGATAAAAACAACCGGTGAGGGAGATTTATTTATTGCCGGATCTGCTGATGAATTGACACCGGTTAAAGATGTTGTTACCGAAAGCAAAGATCTGGTCAAACATATACCGGTATTAGCGGTGAAAAGCGGAAATCCAGTGGGGATTGCAGGCTTAAATGATCTGACTAAGGAAGGGGTTGAAGTTGTATTAGGTGATGCCGAGGCCACCCCAATTGGAAAAATAGCCAATAAAGCGCTCACTGATCTGGGAATTCTAAGTAATGTCAAAGTCATTGCCCGGGCAGCCACAGCACCTGAAATATTTAATGCGTTATCGGTTGATGAATGCGACGCGATCATTGTCTGGAAAGAAAATGTGACCGGTTCGACCACTGAAATTGTCAAGACAACTGACCTCGATGCCTATGTAAAAAAAGTACCAGCAGCGATACTAAGCAGCAGTAAAAATACCGAAGCATTGGATGCGTTCATGACATTTTTAGATTCAGATTCAGCTAAAACGATCTGGGAAAAATATGGATATGAAGTAATCAACTAAACGATCTGATGAGAGAACGATTTTCGATATTCAGTTTTTTTGAAATCTTCACGATTATCATTGCGATCATCGTCGTTAGCTTCACTGCAGTATTGATATTAGCAATCGTGTTAAAAGGGCTTCCTTATCTGGGTCAGGCCTTTTACTCAGAAGAAGTGCGGTTTGCTGTTAAGCTGAGCCTATACACTGCAAGTATTTCCACAATCATTTGTATGACTCTGGCGATTCCGACGGCATATGCATTGACGCGGACATCGTTTCCCTTTAAAAAAATGTGCCAGATGATTATTGAGCTGCCATTATCGATGCCCTATCTGGTTTTGGGTTTGAGTTTATTGATTATTTTTTCGTCGGATTTTGGAAAAGCCATGAAAGAATTGGGATTTAAGGTTGTGTTTGATAAGAATGGCATCATCATTGCCCAGACGGTTGTTAATCTACCCTATGTGATCCGATTTATCCGGACGGCATTTGAGGAAGTTGACGAGCGGTTGGAATTTATTTCCGGCAGTCTGGGAGCAACGAAGTGGGAACGCTTTATTACCATCACCTTGCCACTGTCCAAAAATGCCATTATCACAACGATAATTCTTGCCTGGTCCAGAGGTCTCGGCGAATTTGGCGCGACACTGATGCTGGTTGGTGCCACCCGGATGAAAACAGAAACCCTGACCACTTCCGTTTATTTAAATCTGGCAACCGGGGATACCGGTGCTTCGATGGCATCGGCAACAATTATTTTGATTATTTCACTGATCTCTCTTTTTCTGACTAATTGGATTGGTAGGAAAAATCCCCAGGAGAGCAGGATGAAGGATGTAAACCGATGATAACAAATACAATGGTTGAAATCAAAAATTATTCCATTCAATTAGGATCCTTTCAATTGAACAATATCAATTTAAGCATCAGTGAAAAAGAAATTTTTGCGGTCCTGGGAAGAACAGGATCCGGCAAAACTGTGTTGCTGGAATCCGTGGCGGGATTTTACCGAAAATTTTCCGGTGATGTGAGCATTCAGGGAAAACCAGTGATTGAAATTCCGCTGGAAAAACGGCAGATTGGCTTTGTCTATCAGGATTTTGGTTTGTTTCATCATATGACCGTATATGAGAACATTACTTACGGATTGAAAATTCAAAGAAAAGACAAAGCCTATAAAAAAGAAATGGCTGATAAGATGGCCGAAATTTTGTCAATTGGACGTATTTTGAATCAGTATCCGGGAACCTTAAGTGGGGGTGAGCGTCAAAGAACAGCGCTTGCCCGGGCACTGATTCTTAATCCGAAATTGTTGCTGATGGATGAACCCTTTTCATCCTTGGACCCGGCCACCAAAGAAATGATGTATCAGCAGATTAAGGAAATCCATAAAATATTTGGATGTACCATTTTGTTTGTCACTCACGATTTTAATGAGGCCCAGATAATGGCCGATCGAATTGGTATTATGGTAAAGGGTGAATTAAAAGGGATTCGAAAAAGCGCAGATTTATTTGAAGACTGCCAGGATCAGGAAATCAACCAGTTTTTGCTGGGTCATCATGAGAAAAAGAGATCACTGTATGAAAGAGCTTGTTTTGCAGGTTAATGGCATTATGTGTCATCAATGCGTTAAAAAAATAGAAGAGAAATCATTTAAAATAATTAATTAAACATGGGGGAAGGAATATGGCATTTATATCAGTTGATGAAATCGACCGGTTAATTAACGAGGACGTTCCTTATATTGACTTAACCAGCTGGACGCTGGGGATCAGAGAACAGGAGGGCCGGATCACCTATTTTACAAGAGAAGATGCTGTTGTTTGCGGAACTGAGGAAGTCAAAGCTATCTTTGATCGTTTGCATATTGAGATGGATCATATGGTGCCATCTGGTCGGAAGATCACCGCTGGTTCTGAGCTCATTACAGGAATTGGTCGGGCTGAGGATTTGCATATAGCCTGGAAAGTGGGACAGAATATTCTGGATAACTGTTCGGGAATTGCGACAAAAACTAGAAAAATGGTTGATGCTGTTAAGTTTCATAACCCGAATATGGCTGTTCTGACAACCCGGAAGGGCTTTCCCGGAACCAAAACCCTGGCCACCAAAGCCATTATGGCAGGAGGAGCCATGCCTCATCGGCTAGGTTTGTCGGAAACCATTCTTATTTTTAAACAGCATATGAATTTTATTGGCGGATTTGAGGGATTGCTGAATCAACTTCCAGAAATAAAGGCAGAATGCTGTGAAAAGAAAATCATCGTTGAAGCAGCCACACTGGAACAGGCCATCAGTCTTTGCCGGGCCGGAGTAGATGGTATTCAGTTTGATAAAATGAGTGTCGAAGACCTGACCAAAGCAGTGGAATACTTAAAAAATGAGTTTTCATCCTGTGTTTTATTGGCGGCCGGTGGAATCAATGAGACAAATATTTCAGAATACGCCAAAACAAATGTAAATGGGATTATTACAACAAGTTTATACAGCGCTAAACCCATTGATATTGGGGTAAAAATTGAAAGAAATTAAAAGTTCCTGAAATGAAAGTTAGCCAGAAAACTTATTATTGACATATGCTGCTAATGCAGTATAATTAGTTATTACAGGCATATGTCAATAAACATGTGCAATTATGAATTTAAACTTTTCTGGAGGAATTTATGAAAATCGCATTACCGACTCGTCAGAATTTGATCGATGAGCATTTTGGACATTGTGAATATTATACTATTTTTACTATTGATGACAGCAATAAAGAAATATTGGCTGAAGAAGTTGTCGCGTCACCAGCAGGATGTGGATGCAAATCTAACATTGCCGGAGTACTTGCGTCAATGGGTGTCAATCTTATGATAGCCGGCAATATGGGCGATGGCGCTGTGAATGTTCTGAGACGATCAGGCATCGATGTGCTGCGAGGGTGTTCTGGTGACGTTAAAGAAGTTGCCTTAAGCTGGTTGGCTGGTTCAGTAACTGATTCAGGAGATGTCTGCCATGAACATGAGCATGGATGTAGTCATTAATCCTCACAATGGTTGAAAATAAATTAAAGCTGATTTCTGCAGTTCCGAGGAATCAGTTTTTTTTAATCAATTTTTAAGGAAGGGATTGAAAAATACAGATGATACGTCAAAATATAGCAAAAGACTTTCATTGTGAACAGGAAAAAAAACACTCAGAAATTGCCAGCGAACTATTCAGGCAAGGTTATAACTGCGCACAGTCAGTTTACCTGGCATTTTGCGATGAATGTGGGATGGACTTTGAAACAGCGGCCAAATTAAGTTCGTCTTTCGGTGCCGGAATGGGAAGGCTTCGGGAGGTTTGCGGGGCAGTCACCGGGATGTTTATGGTGGCAGGACTCCTTTACGGCTACACCGAACCAAAAGATCAGATGGCGAAAACTGTGCATTATCAGCGGGTTCAATTACTGGCAAAGGA
Organism: Acetobacterium sp.; assembly: GCF_041752335.1. GTDB lineage: Bacteria > Bacillota > Clostridia > Eubacteriales > Eubacteriaceae > Acetobacterium. The sequence goes on from NZ_JBGSHG010000066.1 coordinate 32,044, forward strand.
ATTTGAAGATAAAAACCACACAATTATCTGTCGAGAACTTTTAGGACTTGAAAAAGGCAAAGACAGTCCAATTCCTGAACTGCGGACAGAAGCTTATTATGCGAGTCGCCCATGTGAATTATTGGTTGGAATAGCTGCGGAAATCATGGAGAAATACATAAACGAAGAAAAAAAGTTCCTTAATAAATAGCAATATAAATACAGATCAGTCGGATAAAAAATAAAATAATAATTGACATATGTTTTTAAAGGGGTATAATAAAGATGTTAAAGACATATGTCAATAACAAAAGGAGTAATACATATGCCAAGACCTGTAAAATGGAAAAAAGTCTGTTGTCTGCCGGAAACGAATTTATTTGGACCGCTTAATGCAAAAAATCTGGATGATGGAATTATCACCATGTCTGTTGAAGAATATGAAACAATCCGTTTGATTGACCTGGAAGGAATGCTCCAGGAAGAGTGCGCAGAAAGCATGAATGTGGCCCGGACAACGATTCAGCGGATTTATAATGATGCCCGGAAAAAATTGGCCGATGCATTGGTCAATGGATTTGTCTTGAAAATTGAAGGCGGCAATTACAGATTATGTGAAGAAGGTCAAGAAACAATCGGTTGTGGCAGATGTCGTAAAGGAAGATTCAAAGAAAATCAATGATTTTAGATCATAAAATAAGAAATAATAAGGAGAAGTCAATGAAAATTGCAATACCAGCAGATGAAAAGATTTTGAACAGTGAAGTGTGTATGTCGTTTGGACGGGCCCCATATTTTTATATTTATGAAACATTAACCAAAATGGGAGATTTTATCAAAAATGAAGCGGCCAAAAGTCCGGGCGGAGCGGGAATCAAGGCGGCGCAAATTGTAGTGGATCAACATGCCGATGTTCTGATCACACCCCGATGTGGAGAGAATGCCGCAGAGGTGTTTAACGTGTCCCAATTGCAAATCTATAAAAGTAAGAATGGCTCAATTTCGGAAAATATTGATGCTTATTTAAATAATAAACTGAACAAGCTTGAGAGTTTTCATGCAGGGTTCCATGGCGTGGGAGGAAACTGACAATGAAAATTGAATTGATTAATGGCGTATCTCAAGGCACACTCGGTATTATTTCCCGAAAAATCGGTGACCGAAAAATAATTGAAAGAATCATGCAGAACGAATTCACAGCTGTTGGATTATGTCAGGGAGATGTAATCAGCATGTTGATTGCCAGTGATATCGCCGAAAAAACATCCGATGTTGTCGTCAGTGAAATTTCGGGCGTATGCCCACAACACATTACTTGTCTCGCTATATTGGGGGATGTAACCTCGGTGGAAGCATCTTTGAAAGCAATAGAAAGTAGGTTGAATGCCAAGTGAAAATAGCAGTACTCAGCGGAAAAGGCGGAACCGGTAAAACCTTGGTATCCGTCAATTTGGCGGCTGTTGCTAAGAATTCTGTCTATGTCGATTGCGATGTGGAAGAACCAAACGGACATTTGTTTTTTAAACCATTGGGGATAAAAAATGAAAAGGTAAGTATTAAGATTCCGGTCGTCGATGAAGATCTTTGTCTGGGTTGCCGGAAATGTGTCGACTTTTGCAAATTCAATGCTCTCGCTTCCATTCTTAACAAGTTAATTGTTTTTAATGATATTTGTCACTCATGCGGGGGTTGTATCATGCTTTGTCCTAACAACGCTTTGACCGAAAAGGACAAGGTTATTGGAGAAATAAAAACAGGTATTTCCGAAGAGGTCAAAGTGATTTCCGGAATATTAAATCCGGGTGAAGCATCGGGAATACCTATTATCAAAGAAATGCTGAACAAAATATCATTAGAAGAAAAGATGACCTGGATTGACTGTCCACCAGGAAGCGCATGTATTGTAATGGAAAGCATTCGTGATGCGGATTATTGTGTTTTAGTCGCAGAGCCCACAATTTTTGGGTTGCACAACCTCAAAATGGTTTATGAACTGGTTAGTTTGTTTGAAAAACCTCGTGGGGTGGTCATCAATAAATCTTTAGAGAATAATCGTTTAATTGAAAACTTCTGTGAAGAGAATCAGATTAAGGTACTAAGCAAGATTCCCTATGACAATGAGTTGGGAAAGCTTAACTCCAATGGTGAAATCGCCGTAAGAAGAAACACGACATATCATGGATTATTTTCATCATTGTTACAAATAGTCGTTAAGGAGGCAGAACATGAAACAGTTACTCATTCTTAGCGGCAAAGGCGGAACCGGGAAAACAACCCTTGCCAGTGCGTTTATTAAACTATCTCAGGCGAAAGCTTATGCCGATTGCGATGTGGATGCACCTAACTTACATCTGGTTCTGGAACAGCCGGTTGAACCGCAAAAGAAAGATTTTTACGGGATGCCCAAATCAGAGATTAACCCGCTGCTTTGTGCAAAATGTGACCGATGTCGGGAGCATTGCCGATTTGATGCAGTATTTATCAAGGATGGGATTTATCAGATTGATCCATTTGCCTGTGAAGGCTGTGGCGTTTGTGAGTTTGTCTGCCCGGTTCGGGCGATCAGCATGAAACCTCATATTGCCGGGGAGTTAATGCTTTATGATAATAAGGATGCGGTGTTTTCCACGGCCCAGCTAAAAATGGGCAGCGGCACATCCGGGTTGCTGGTTACTGAAGTGAAAAAAGAAATGCGGTCGGTTAATAAGGGTGCGGAAATTGCCATTATTGACGGTTCCCCGGGAATTGGTTGTCCGGTTATTGCTTCCATCACGGGAGTGGATATGGTCTTAATTGTTGCCGAACCGTCGGTTTCGGGAATCAGTGATCTGGAACGAATTGCCAGGACAGCAGAAACTTTTCATACAAAGATAGCTGTTTGTGTCAATAAATTTGATTCAAATCTGGAAAAAACCCGTAATATTATGGACTACTGCAAACAGAATAACATTCCGTACATGGGAAATATTCCCTATGATGAAAATGCGGTAAAGGCTATTAACGACGGGATGACGATCGTCGATATTTATTGTGATGCCGGGTGTGCAGCCCAGGAAGTTTTTAACAAAACCATGAAGGAATTGAATCTCTAACGATTTTCAGTCTTTCTCAATTACTGAGAAATTTGAAGATGGTTCGTGATAAATGACAAAAAATCAAACAAAAGAGGAGAATTTGTATGAGTGAAGAGTGTAATCAATCTTGTGGCACTTGTGGTGAAGAGTGTGAAGACCGAAAAGTAGATTTTTCAGAACAACCCCATGAATTAAGTAGAATAAAAAAGGTGATTGGTGTTGTCAGTGGAAAAGGCGGGGTTGGAAAATCAATGGTTACGTCTTTGATGGCCGTTACCATGAAAAGAAGAGGCTTCAACACCGCCATTCTTGATGCGGATATTACCGGACCTTCAATTCCAAAAGCTTTTGGTCTCAATCAAAAGGCGATGCCAAGTGAATTAGGTTTATTCCCAATTTCAAGTAAAACCGGGATTGAAATTATGTCCATTAATTTATTGCTGGAAAATGATACCGATCCAGTGGTTTGGAGAGGGCCAATTATAGCCAACACTGTTAAACAGTTCTGGACCGATGTGATCTGGGGCGATGTGGATTATATGTTTGTGGATATGCCACCGGGAACGGGTGATGTGCCTTTAACCGTATTTCAATCCCTGCCGGTGGATGGCATCATCATTGTTACTTCTCCACAGGAACTGGTCTCAATGATTGTTGCCAAAGCCGTAAATATGGCAAAAATGATGAATATTCCCGTGCTTGGACTGGTTGAAAACATGTCTTACTTCCAATGTCCGGATTGCAATAAGAAACATTTTTTATTTGGTGAAAGCCGTATTGAAGAAGTGGCAAAACAGCATGGCATTGATGTTGTCGCAAAAATGCCCATTGATTCTTCCCTTGCAGGCGCATGCGACAAAGGGCTGATTGAATTGTTTGATAATACCTGGCTGGATCATATAGCCGATATGTTAGAACAAAATATAGAAGAAAATTTAAAAGATAATGGAGAACAGCAAATGAAAATAGCAGTAGCAAGCGATAACGGGATGGTTTCAGGTCATTTTGGGCATTGTGAAAATTTTATGATTTATGATACCGTGGACGGAAAAGTTGTGAAAAGTGAAGCGGTTCCAAATCCTGGCCACAAACCTGGATTTTTACCAGTGTTTTTGAATGATCAGGGTGTCAATGTAATTATTTCCGGCGGCATGGGCGGCGGCGCTGTTGATATTTTCAACGAAAAAAATATTGAAGTAATTACTGGTGCTCAAGGAAAAGCCGAAGATTTAGTCAATAGCTATCTGTTGGGCGAACTCGTTTCAACCGGATCTGTTTGTCATGAACATCAACATCATGATGAGTGCGGCGAATAAATAAAAAATTCTTAGCCAGGTGGAATAAAACAGTTTATAACGATCAAAGTTAAAAATAAAAAATAATATCCAGTAGTGAAATTAGTATTGACTACTGGATATTACTATGTTAGAATAATGCTTGTATATACAAGGAGTTCATATTCTGCTGAAGCAGAACGGCATTTAAGAAAAGTGCGTTGATCCAGGATATACGATATACCAAAATTGTTTATAGAATTTATAACGATGCGTCTGAAGACTCACTTTTGTGAGTCTTTTATTTTTTGAAAACTTAAGGAGAAAAACAAAATGAATCAGAAATTATGGGAAAAATCGGTAGAGTTTCACGGACATCATTGTCCCGGATTAGCCATTGGGGTTAGAGCATCACAGGAAGCGATCAAAGCACTGAATATTTCTTTTTCAGAAGACGAGGATGTAGTCTGTATCACTGAAAACGATGCCTGTGGTGTTGATGGGGTACAGGTTATCTTAGGATGCAGTGCTGGTAAAGGAAACCTGATTTTTCGAAATCGCGGGAAACAGGCTTTTTCGTTCTTTAATCGAAACACCGGTGAGAAAATTAGACTGGTTTTAAAAGACTTACCAGGAATGGAACGGGATGAAATGGAAGCATATATTTTAAATGAACCGGATGCCAGCAAAATTTTTGACTTTAAGACTCCAAGTTATGAATTACCGGAACGGGCCCGAATCTTTCAGAGTGTTATCTGTGAAGAATGCGGCGAAAAAACTGCCGAACATATGATTCGACTGGAAAACGGCAAAAAAGTCTGTGTTGATTGTTCCAGCCCCTATACCCGTGGGATTTAGTAGTAGACATTTAGTACGGTATTAATTCGAGAATAAATGAGGGAAAAATTGAATATAGAAGATGTAAAACAGAAGTGGGATTATCATGAAAGAGATGTAGCGGCCAGTGTCGAAATGTGGGATTCTATGGCTCAGGAGTTTGCTGAATTTGAGATGCCAACGAAAGAGAACAGTTTCTTAATGAAAATGATTGCGGAAAAAAATCTGGTCAACAATGAAGGAACAATCCTTGACGTTGGTTGTGGGGCAGGAAAATTCTCATTTGCGCTTGCCGATACCTGTCATCAGGTAACGGGCCTTGATTTGTCTCCAAAAATGATCGAAAAAGCAATCGAAAAGAAAAGTGCATTAAGTAAAGAAAATGTCGAATTCTTTGTCAATGATTGGCATGCTTCAGATCTTGAAAGTATGGGCTACAAAGGAAAATTTGATCTGGTTATTGCCAATATGACTCCGGCAGTTAGAAATGCCCAGACCTTTTTAAAGCTTAACGAAGCCAGCAAGGGACATTGTGTCTTAACAAAACCGATCAAACGTAAAGATCCAGTCTCGGATGCGATCCGGGAAATGCTCAGCATTGAAGAAAAGAAAGAATCCGCAGATATTGAGGTCTTATATGCGCTGGAACTGCTCTGGCTTCAGGGGATGCTGCCGGAAATGCACTATGAAGAGCAACTCTGGGAGATGAAAAAACCCCTTGATGCGGCCTATAAGCTGTATGCCAATCGGATGAAGTCCTACCGGGCATTGACTCAGGAAGAAGAAAAGAAAATCAGGGACTACTTAGTCTCCATTTCAACAAATGGTTACGTCGAAGAAAATGTGGAAACAACGATTGTGACAATCTGCTGGAAAGTATAAAGATAGTATTAAAAAAATCAGGAGAATGAAATGAAAAGAATAGTAGCAGTTTTATTGAGTTTAATGATGGTTGTGACCTTTGCGGCCTGTAGCAACACTAAAGCGGAAGACGCAGATAAAAAAACGGCTGAAGCGACATCAAAGATTGTGACGGATAGTTTAGGTCGACAGGTGGAAGTGCCTGCTGAGATCGACAGTGTCGGTTCTCTTGGTGTGATGCGGCTGTTAACCTATATGGATGCGGTTGACCTGGTAAAAGGCGGAACGGATATGGATAATGTTCAGGAATTGACTCGTCCATACACCTTGGTTAATCCTAATTTTGCATCCCTGGCACAAATCGGTCAAGGTGGTGCTGGTGGAATTGTACCTTTTGATGAGGAAATCATCAAATTAGCACCCGATGTGATTTTTGTCGTGTCAGACTATACCCAGGCTGATGAATTACAAGCCAAAACGGGTATTCCGGTAGTGGCGGTCGCCAGCCCTGGTCTTTTCGATGGAAAAATGAGTGCCTCGATGGATATTATTGGCCAAGTACTGGGCAAAGAAGACCGGGCTAAAGAAGTCAACGCATTTATGGATGCCGCTCAAAAAGATCTTAACGATCGGACCAAAGATATTCCTGAAGCTAGCCGGCCAACAGTTTATAATGGTGCTCTGAACTTCAAAGGCAAGCATGGCTTTGATGGTACCAGTGGAAATTACGGACCCTTCGTGGCAATCAATGCCAATAACGTGGTTGATCAAACTGGGCAAAAAACCGCCTTCACTGTTGATCTTGAACAGGTATTGGCCTGGAACCCAGAGATTATTTTCCTGAATCCGGAAAATATGGGTCTGGTCAACGAACAATACACCCAAAATCCTGATTTCTTTAACTCACTGAAGGCGGTTCAGAATAACAAGGTTTATACTCAGCTGGCTTACAACAATAACTATACCAATGTGGAAATTGCCTTGGCGGATGCCTATTATGCCGGTACCATTATTTATCCTGATAAATTTAAAGATGTCAATATCGAGAAAAAAACTGACGAAATTTTTAAATTCCTGCTGGGAGAGAATTTGTATTCAAAATACGTTGCAGCCGGTCAGGGCTTTGGTCCGCTGACAATCGGTAAGTAAAAAATGGAAAACAAAAAAAAGACAGCCTGCGGAGTTAACTATGATCAATACGTACACCGCAAGGTTTTGACCATTGTAACTCTGGTGGTATTGACATTTCTAACGGCCCTTTTTGCTATATCCGCTGGTTCAGCTGATATTCCAGTCTCGGAAGTGCTCAAGGCATTATTCGGATTAGGCGCTGCAAAAAATGTGCTGGTTACTGTTAATATCCGGTTGCCGCGGATTCTGATGGCGATTGTCGGAGGAATTGGTCTGGCAGCTGCTGGCTGTGTCATGCAGAGCATTTTAAAAAATCCTCTGGCATCGGCATCAACCCTGGGGATCTCTCAGGGAGCTTCTTTTGGAGCTGCTATTGCGATTACATTTTTGGGTGGCGGCACCGTGCTGGGGAATACTGCAGACGCAGTGACAATTAATAACCCTTATTTAACCAGTTTTTGCGCATTTGCCGCTTCGATGTTTGTAACCTTTGTGATTTTAGGATTATCTAAAGCCCGAAAGGCATCACCGGAAACCATGATTCTGGCCGGGGTAGCCCTCAGCTCTCTGTTTGCCGGCGCAACAGCGCTGCTGCAATACTTTTCTTCGGACGTTCAAATGGCTGCCATTGTTTTCTGGACTTTTGGGGATCTGGGGCGGGCCAGCATGCAAAATATCCAGGTCGCCGCCGTGGTGACCTTTGGCGCATTGATTTATTTTATGTTTAACCGCTGGAACTACAACGCCCTGGAATGCGGCGAACATACGGCCACCGGCCTGGGGGTCAATGTATCCCGGGTCCGTTTAATCGGAATGACGGTGGCCTCCCTGACGGCGGCAACCATTGTATCGTTTGTGGGGATTATCAATTTTATTGGTTTAATTGCTCCCCATATCATGCGTCGTTTTGTAGGCAATGATTATCGTTACTTATTGCCGGCATCAGCCTTAATGGGGGCCCTGATGTTACTAATCAGTGATACCTTTGCCCGGCTGATCGTCTCACCGGTTATTTTGCCCATCGGAGCCATTACCTCATTCCTTGGGGCTCCATTATTCTTATATCTCATATTTAAAGGAGTTGGTCATAATGCTGAAAATTGATGCGTTGGAATTTGGGTATCGATCCAATCGAAAAATTCTGGATCACATTGAATTTGATGTTTCCAATGGAGAATGTGTAGCGATTTTAGGGAATAACGGTGCCGGAAAAAGTACCATGTTAAAGTGTTTGAATAAGATTATTTCACCTCAAAAAGGCCGGGTGGTAGTGAACGAGGTGGATATTCTCAAGCTGAATCGACTTGATATCGCTAAAAATACCGCCTATGTTGCTCAAAAAAGTGAAGGTAGCCGCATTACCGCCTATGATGCTATTCTATTAGGGCGAAAACCCTATATTAAACTGGCGCCAAAAAAAGAAGACTACGAGATTGTTGAGAATATCATTGCCAGCATGTCGCTGGAAAAATTCTCGCTGCGCTATATCGATGAGTTAAGCGGCGGCGAACTCCAAAAGGTTATGATCGCCCGGGCCCTGGCCCAGGAGCCAAAGGTGCTGCTTCTGGATGAACCCACCAGCTGTCTTGATCTCAAAAACCAGCTGGAAGTACTAAAACTGATCCAGAATATTACCAAAGAGAAAGACATCGCCGTGGTCATCGTGATTCACGATCTGAACCTGGCACTGCGGTATTGTGATCGGTTCCTCTTCCTGAAAGACAATGAGATTTTCTGTTATGGTGGCATGGACGTAATGACATCCGAAAACATCGGTGCTGTTTACCAGGTCCCCGTCACCGTCCAATCCTATCAAAATCAAAAAGTCGTGATTCCCTTAACCTGAAAATGCAAAAAAACTCTGGTTCATTTAGTTGAACCAGAGTTTTTTTTATTAAAAGTGCAGCAAGCGGCTTTGGCGAGAAAGCTCGCTTTCGCAGACAAAGACATTTGCTGCACAATCATATAAGCGTAGTGAAACGAGCGAGTTCTGATTGCCATTGCGCTAAATAATATGATTGTCGATCATGGTGAATTCTGATAGAATAAAAGAAAAACCCAAGGAGGGTGTTTTATGTCAGCATTTAAAAATACAGCACCAGTTGTTTGGTTATTGATATCCATTGCAGTTTTCATAGGCGGGCTGATTATGCTGCTAAACGTCAAACTTGCCTGGGGTATTATGATGATGGGCATGTCCATTATGCTGATTGTCGTGGGGGTTATGTATCTGGCAGCGATTTTTCTAAAAAAGAATGAAAGTAAATTTAAAGAACTTGGCATTGGATTGCTTTGTATCTTTGGGGGGATTTTTGTCTATTCCTATCCGCTGTTTCTCAAAGGTCCCTTTAGTTTTGCAGTTGGGATGTTGGGGATCATCATCGGCTGTTTTGTTTTAATCAGCAGTTTGAAACTAAAAAAAGATGGAGCACCCTGGGTATGGACCCTACTGGTGGCATTGGTGTATATCGGACTGGGCGTTGAGATGGCTTTTTTTGCCACCACCGGACGTTTATTCGGAATCATTTTTGGAATTTATCTAGTCTTTTTTGCCGTCAATATTTTTGGAGACGCCTTGGTTAGTTTGATGAAACACAATGATGGGGCGCAAAAAGCCAAAAAACACATTCGCGTGACTCTGCCCCTGGTTTTCGCAGCTTTTTTACCGATGCGGATGTTGAAAAAAGTGAATGCGCTGGTGGAAGAAGAACCGGATGCCTTATTGCTGTTGGAAGATCATTCCCGAGAACGAACCACCGACATGGAGATTTTTATCCATACCAAAGAAGGGTTGATTCCGGGGATGGGTCATGTGGATGCATCCATCGGGGAGAATGTATACAGCTATGGCAATTATGATGATTCCACCTGGAAACTGGGCGGATTTTTAGCCGATGGGGTGCTGGTTGAAATGCCCAAAGCAGAACATGTTCAACAGGCGCTAAAAGTTGAAAAGAAAATCTTAATGGGATATGGACTAGCGCTGACTCCGGAACAAAAAAAGGGCGTCCAGGATCAATTGGACAATCTCCTTTCTCAGGTGTGTCCCTGGAAACCGAAGGCTGAACAGGCGGATAAGGGGGAAATCGAAGGAAGTCCAAAGGATTTTGAGGATGTTTCCAGTCAGCTTTATAACGACGCGAAAGCAAGCTTTTATAAATTTCAGCAGGGCAATGAATTCAAAACCTATTATGCCCTGGGCACCAATTGCGTCAAGCTGGTGGATACCATAGTCGGTAAAACCGGGATTGACCTGATCAAGGTCAATGGCATTATTACCCCTGGGGCCTATCTGGACTATCTGGATCGTCTCTATGACCGTGGGGACTCCATTGTGGTGTCCCGGACCCTGTATCAGGATATTGAAAAAACGATGGATAAGTCGGCAGAAGTCAGTCCGGCGTAAGACTGCATCGATGCAGTTTTAAAGAAGCCTGAAGTGCTTATGGTCGTATTCGATGATCTCTTCTTTTTGAAGTTTAGAAAGAACCCGGGATAGGGCACTACGGTCGACACATAAAAAATCTGCCAGTTCATTGCGGGTAAAGGGAATCTCAAAGGTGAGGTTTCCTTTTTTTTCGGCCTGCAGCGATAAATAAGAAAGAACCTTATCCTGAATCGTCCGCCGCGACAATAACTGATTTTTATTGCTCAGGAGAATATTCTTTCGGGCTAAAATCTTCAGTAGATTTTCAATCAGGTGATTGTGAAAAATACAGGAGTTGGGGCAGGTATTAATAATCCTTTCAATCCCCAGAAACATCACAGTGGTGTTGGTTTTAGCCAGCACAGTTACCGGGCTTTCTTTAATACCGGCACTGGCAAAGGCTTCACCGAAAATATGGCTGGAATTCAATTCAGTGAGAATGGAACGATTGCCATAATAATCCTCTTGAATTACCTGGACTTCTCCAGATAAAACAACCCCTACAGAGGTCACCGGCTGTCCGGTCAGCAGGATAATTTCCCCCCGGTCATAGGTTTTTTCCTCACCGCCCAGACATTGAAGCATGGCTTCGAGGTTTTCATCAATCCCATCGAATAATTTAACTTTTCTTAAAACATCTAAATTTTTATTCATAACTTCCCTTTGCGTTGCATATGCAACAGTATTTTTGGGTAGATTATATTATGATTGGGTCAAGAAATCAATATATAATATTCCAGGGAGGAAAAAAAGATGATACGAAAAATAATTACAATAGATAAAGAAAAGTGCAATGGTTGCGGATTATGTGCCGAAGCCTGCCATGAAGGAGCCATTGGAATGGTTGATGGCGTGGCAAAATTATTAAGAGATGATTACTGTGACGGATTGGGAGATTGTTTGCCAAGCTGTCCTACCGGGGCAATCACCTTTGTCGAACGGGAAGCGGCAGCTTATGATGAGGCCGCTGTTCTTGAAAACATGAAAAAGAAAGAAGTGGCACAAGACAGTGGCGCGAAAAAAATCGGCGGATGTCCGGGAACCCAGGCAAAAACAATTGTCCGGGAAGCAGCAGTAGACGATGGTTTGGAGCCACTTGCATGCGGATGCCCGGGCTCATCATCTAAGGCAATTGTTCGCGAAACCGCGGGAGCGGAAAAACCAGCAACAACAGCTCCAGAATCTCAATTACGACAGTGGCCAGTGCAAATTAAGTTGGCTCCAGTTAATGCACCTTATTTTAATGGCGCGCACCTGTTGATTGCGGCAGATTGTACCGCCTATGCCTATGCTGACTTTCATAATCGTTTTATCAAAAACAAGATTACCTTAATTGGTTGTCCGAAGTTGGATGCTGTTGACTATGCTGAAAAGCTGACCGAAATATTAAAGCTTAATGATATCAAAAGCGTCACCGTTGTACGAATGGAAGTCCCCTGTTGCGGGGGTATGACAGCAGCGGTAACCACAGCGCTCAAAAATTCAGGAAAAATGATTCCATGGCAGGTATTAACAGTTACAACAGATGGAAAAATGCTGGAAAATGCATAAAAAATTATCGTAATAAATTAACAAACAACAGAAAAAATCGCTAAGCGCATCCGTGCTGCCCCGGCTAACGGTAATCAAAGATGTTAAAAGATGTCGTTTTTTGTCAATTGAGAGCGTAAATTAGATCAGTTGATCAAGAAAAACACCTAATAACATCAACACCGATAAAAATTTGTCCTATAATTTGTTGCCTAAAAAATACGGCCATATCCTAAATCTCCGAGGATATGGTTTTTTTTTCTTGAAATTAAAAAAAGACGGTCTTTAAGAGAATGAAAATTAAATAGATTTTAAATACTCAATGCAAAGATGGAAAGCAAAAAAATGTAGTAATTACCATGGTTTCGTAAACCTTTGCAGAAGTAGAGAAAAAATATTTTACAAAGGCCTGAATTTGAGATTTATATGTCAAAGTTCTGTTGTAAAAACAGAATGATTATGATATGATAGCCCTGTCGATACATATATATACAAGTTGACAAAATACGAATTTTTCCTGTTGAAAAATCAGTGAGAATAACATACACTGATTAAAGAAAATTGACCGGGAAATGATAATGGAGGAAACATTATGGCTTTTAATATTGCAGTTGCGGGTAAAGGTGGCGTTGGTAAAACAAGTCTTACCGGAATGCTTATTGAATATTTAGTTGCAGAGGGTCTGGGTCCAATTTTGGCAGTGGATGCCGATGCCAATGCAAACCTTAACGAAGTGCTTGGGGAAGAAGTGGAACTTTCTATTGGTGAAATCAAAGAAGAAGTAAATCATGCCGAAATGGATGGGGTACCACTGCCTCCAGGCATCACAAAAACAGACTTTTTGAGACTCCGTTTAAACCAGGCAGTTGCTGAAGGAAATGGTTACGATCTTCTGGTTATGGGCCGAAGTCAGGGAGCTGGTTGCTATTGTTACGTCAACGGAATCCTGAAAACTCAAATCGATATGCTGGCAGGTAATTATCAGTACATCATCGTCGATAACGAAGCCGGGATGGAACATCTAAGTCGAGGAACCCTCGGTAGAATCGATATGCTCATTCTTGTCAGTGACTGTTCCCGTCGCGGGATTCAGGCCGTTGGCCGAATCAAAGAGTTGGTTACTGAACTTAAACTGAAAGTACCAGTTATTAAACTGATCGTTAACCGCGCCCCAGATGGCATTTTAAACGAAGGAACGGCTGAAGAAATTAGAAATCAGGGTCTTGATCTCATTGGTGTTGTGCCACTAGATCAAAATGTTTTTGAATATGACGCCTATGGTAAACCACTGGTTCAGCTACCCGCTGATTCACCAGCCAAGGTTGCATTAAGAGATATTGTCGATAAATTGGAAATTATCAAAAACGGCAAAAAATAGATTTTAGGGCTGATTAATGCGCTTAACACTTATAGACAAGCGGATAAAGTAGTACCGACAATTGTTACATCTACAACAGATTAGCAATTGGTCGGTACGATAGTTTGTCGACAAACTATGGGGCTGTTTAGCAGCCCTTTTAGACGGAAACTGCGGAAAAGGGGAGATTGTGTATGAATAAGGTACGATTTAAAATCAAAGGAAAAAGAAGCGTTGATTTAATAGCAAGAGACAACGAGAACTTACTGGAAGCAGCCAGAAGAGCCGGTGTCATGATTGACTCACCCTGCAGCGGGAACGCTACCTGCGGCAAATGCAAGGTGAAAATTGCAACGGGTCAGGTTAAAACAGAAAAAAGCAGACATATTTCTGAGGAAGAAATGGCCAACGGGATCGTTCTTTCCTGTAATGCAACCATCATTGAAGATATCGAGGTAGAAGTACCAGATTTAGCCTCTTCTTTTGTAAACGAAATGCAGATCACTGATCTTTCAAACAACGAAAATAAAAATATCAAATATGTTCGCAAGAAAATGATTAAAGAAGGAATGACCAATGCCAGTCGGCTCTGGTCAGAGATCATTCAATTGCCATGTCCCAACATTGAGGATAATAGTGCTGACGAAGATCGGCTGAAACTCTATTTTAAACACAATTTAGGTTATCAAGATATTACCATCAGTTTGAGTGTGATGAAAAAACTGCCGGATGCCTTTAGAAAAAATGATTTTTTAATTGAAGTCGTCTATTTAAAACGCCGGGACGTGGCCGAAATTCTCGATGTCAAACCGGCAACCAGCGAAAAGTCGGTGCTTTACGGCATCGCGTTAGATATCGGAACAACATCCGTGTCAGCCTGTCTGGTGGATATGAACACCAATGAGATTTTAACAAAAGCCTCGATGGGAAATGCCCAGGTTAAGTACGGGGCTGATGTTATCAACCGGATTGTCTACTCCGAAAAACCCGGCGGATTAGAAAACCTTCGCCACGCCATTGTCGACGAAAGTATCAATAATCTGATCGAAAAGTTGGTGAAAACAGTCGGCATCAACAAAGAAGATATTTACGAAGTCTGTGCCGCCGGAAATACCACCATGAACCACCTGTTGTTGGGATTGAACCCGGATTATTTAAGACGGGAGCCGTTTATCCCGGCAATTAATGACATTCCCGAAATGAAATGTGCCGAATTGGGGATTAATGTTAATCCTGAAGGAAAAATATATCTGGCCCCATCCGTTGCCAGTTATGTTGGCGGAGATATTACGGCTGGGGTTTTTGCCGTACCGGTGTGGATGCGCGAAGACTTCACCATGCTGGTAGATCTGGGAACAAACGGCGAAATCGTCTTTGGCAACAAAGACTTTTTAATGACCTGCGCCTGTTCGGCCGGTCCGGCTTTTGAAGGTGGAGAAATCAGCTGCGGTACCCGAGCAGTGCCTGGAGCCATTGAACAAGTAACCATCAATGATGAAGATTTAAGACCTTTTTATAATACCATTGGCCATGTCAGCCCTGTGGGAATCTGTGGTTCCGGGATCATCGATTTAATTTGTGAAATGAAGCGAACCGGCATTATCAACGGAAAAGGTCGAATGGAACGGGATCTGAATCATCCCCGGATTAAATTTGATGAATACGGGATTGGCCAGTATTATCTTTATTCTAAAGAATTAGATAATGGCTCAAAAGATATATATATTACTGAAATTGACATCGACAGCTTTATCAAGGCCAAAGGAGCAGTGTTCTCTGCCATTTATATTTTAATGGAAAGCCTGGATATGCCCATTGATGTGCTGGAAAACATTTATGTTGCCGGGGGTATCGGTACCAATCTGGATATCACCAATGCCATCGCGCTGGGGATGCTGCCAGATATCCCGGTGGACAAGTATTATTATATTGGCAACAGTTCGATGCAGGGATGTTATCTGGCCCTGACCCTCAGCGAAGGAAAAGACAAGATTCGCGAGATCTCGCAGAATATGACCTACATGGAATTAAGCGTCCACCCGACCTATATGGATGAGTTCATATCGGCTTGCTTTATTCCCCATACCAATATGAATTTATTTCCGTCTCTGGAAAACTAAAATAGGAGATTTTGAATGGAAAATACGTTACGGGATGAAACCGCAATTGAAGAGAAAAGAAAAGATAAAATACCCTACGAACACTATAAGGGCTTATTAAAAGAGCAGGATCCCCATACCATCGCGCAAAACAGTACCTGTTCCTATGATGAAGCGAGCAGCTCTTTTACCGCTACCCTGATGGGAACCCCTTACAAGGTCGCCTATCCTCAGGGTGATGTGACCGATATCGATGGACAGGACGTTGATAATTATAAACTGAAAACCATGATTTTACGTTATCTGATTAATGCCAAAGGGGTTAAGGCCACCGGCGAAAATATTGCCTATCGGGATGTTTCGGGCGGCAATGTTTACTTTGCCTGTTTTGAAGGCCGCTGTCTTAAACGTTTTGCCTTTACCTTCAATTACAACATTGACGGTTTGAAAAAGGCCATGGCAGTTCTGAATGCTGAGCCTCAAAAGCTGGGAGATTTATCCTGGCGATTTGAGGTTATCAATAATATGTTCATGACCGTGATCTTATGGATTGGTGATGATGAATTCCCGCCGGAAGCACAAATATTATTTGACGCCAATTTCCCCAGTGCCTTCAGCGCCGAGGATATGGCCGTGATGGGTGATATTTTCATTCCGGCATTAAAAGAACTCAGCAAGAAATAATGAAACAATCAAAAATACTTGATATTGATCCCCATTTTTCGGAAAGTAGTTATGTCGTCAATCGTGATTTGTTCAAAAATTATGATCCCTTTGAGATGGGTAAAAAATCGTTTTGCTCCTACGATCCGAAAAATGGGCGGTTTGAAGTGACCGTCCTTAGTGAATCTTATTTTGTTGACCACCCCAGTGGCATCGTTTTAAATGCCCGGGGCGAGGAATTTGATAATTATTCGGTCAAAATTTTTATTCTCAGATATTTAATGAACGCCACCGGAAAAGAAGCGACCAATAAATGGCTCAGTTTTAAAGAGTTCCCGGATGGCCCCTTATACTACTCGAATTTTCATAAACGCTGCATTCAAGTTTTCGCACAAATAGGCAATGAGATGCCGGAACATCTAAAAAATTATATGAGTTGGCAAAAAGCCGTAACTTATGGCAAAGGAGATCTTTCCTGGCAGTTCACTGTGACGCCTGGGGTTGAGATCGTCTGGATTTTATGGTTTGGGGATGATGAGTTTGAAGCAGAGGCCCAGATATTATTTGATAAAAAATTAACAGACATCTTTAACATCAAAGATTTAGCAATTTTAGGGGATGTTTTAATGATTTCGTTGAAAACCTTTACTTTCTCTCTCGACTCTAAAAAAAAATAGGATAAATTTTAGAAAAATGCCGAAAATTAATTGACAAACTTTTAACTAATATAGTACAATCTGTGTATACTTATATATACAGGTAAAAAGCTGTAACATATGTAATGGTTTTAATTTGGTTTTAAAGTGTGAAACTTTGAAATAAATATTTTGAAAAAAGGTAACAGGTTAGGAGGAAACAAAAAAATGCCATACAAAAAAACAGAACAAAAATTTAGTGGCAAGATCAACGCATGTGAGATAGGTGTAGGAGATGCAGCTATCAGCATTGGCGGAGAAAACTCATTACCATTTTTAGGTACTGAAGGGTTCAAGACCGCAGTTGGAATCGCAATCTCTGACACAACTGATGAGTGGTCAGATTGCTTTGGAACAATTTACGGTGACGATCTTAAAAACCCAGCTGCTTTTGCAAAAGCAGCAGTGGAAAAATCAGGTGCTGATTTCTTGTTAATTAAACTTGAAAGTGCAGATCCAAACGGAGCTGACAATTCAGTAGAAAACTGTGTAGCTACAGCGGTGGCTGTAGAAGCGGCAATTAGTGTACCTTTAGTTGTAGAAGGATGTAAAAACGCAGAAAAAGATGCTAAGTTACTGGAAAAAGTTGCCCAAGCTCTTGAAGGAAAAAATGTGGTTTTATTCTCTGCAGTAGAAGATAATTACAAAACAATCGGTGCTGCCGGCGGAATGGCTTACGGACAAAAAGTATCAGCTGAATCTGCAGTAGACATTAACCTTGCAAAACAATTAAATATCTTATTAACACAATTGGGTGTTAAGAGTCAAGACATCATCATGGATGTCGGAACAGCAGCAGCCGGTTACGGTTTTGAATATGTTGCTTCAACCATGGATCGTATTCGTTTAGCAGCCTTAGGTCAAAACGATGTAGCTTTACAGATGCCAATTATTACCAATATTTCAAATGAAGCATGGGGAGTAAAAGAAGCTGTTTCCACAATTGAAGATGCACCAGAATGGGGCGATCAGGAAGCACGCGGTATCGGTATGGAAGTTACAACAGCGTCAGCTTGTGTAGTTGGCGGATCAAACGCGATCATCGTAAGACATCCAGAATCAGTTAAGGCGATCAAAAGCCTAGTTTCTGGAATCATAGGTTAGGAAAGGAAGGCGAATACAAATGGCAGTAAAAGGTTTAGATATTTTCAAACTCACTCCAAAAACAAACTGTAAAGAGTGTGGTTTTCCAACATGTATGGCTTTCTCTATGAAGGCAGCTACTGGAGCTGTACCTATCGAAAAATGTCCATATATTTCAGAAGAATCCAAGGAATTATTATCAGAAGCAACCGCTCCTCCAATGAAATCCATCAAAGTTGGCTCTGGCGATACTGAAAAAACACTTGGTGGCGAAACAGTCTTATTCAGACACGAAAAAACATTAGTAAACAAAAACTTATTTGCAGTTGAATTATCAGATGCAATGAGCGATGCTGATGTGGATGCAGCGTGTGCTAAATTACAAAAAGTTAACTACGAACGTATCGGCGAAATGATGTTCGTTGAAGTTGTAGCTGTACGTTTTGCGTCTGATGCAGCAAAATTTGCAGCGTTAGTTAAAAAAGTTGCAGAATGTGGCAAAATTCCAATGATCGTTACAGTTGATGCTGAAGTAGCAAAAGCAGCGGTTGCAGGTGCAGGCGCTGGCGCAATTATCATGGGTGCAACTAAAGATAATTATGTAGCAATGGTAGACGTAGCAAAAGCTGCAGATGCTGTTCTTGGTGTTTCTGCAGACAGTATTGAAGCATTACACGATTTAGTAGAAGCAATTGAAAAAGAAGGCTACAAAAAATTAGTCTTAAACGTAGGAGAAACTTCTATCAAAGAAGCATACGCAAATGCAGTTGACATTCGTACCGCAGCAATCAAAGGCAATGACCGTTCCTTCGGATATCCTTCAGTAGTATTTGTTAACAAATTGGCAGCTGGTAACACTAACCTGCAAATTGCTTTAGCATCTGCTTTTGTTCTGCGATTCGGTTCAATTATCGTTATGGAAGAAATGGACTTCAACGCAGCTTTACCACTGTTTGGTTTAAGACAAAACATCTTTACAGATCCTCAAAAACCAATGCGTGTTGAACCTAAGGTTTATGAATTCAATAAACCAACCGGTAAAGATCCAGTTCTGGTAACGGTTGACTTCGCATTATCATACTTTGTTGTTGCCGGTGAAATCGAACGATCTAAAGTTCCTGCTTACCTGGCAATTCCAGATGCTGGTGGTTACTCAGTTCTTACTGCCTGGGCTGCTGGTAAATTCGGTTCAACCGTTATTGCTAACTTCATTAAAGAAGCAGACGTTGCTAGCATCACCACATCTCGTAAGTTAATCTTACCTGGTAAAGTTGCTGTTCTTCAGGGCGATTTAGCTGAATTACTGCCTGAATGGGAAGTAATCGTTGGACCAAACGAAGCAATGCAATTACCTAAGTTCTTAAGAGACATGCAAGCATAATACTTAATCTGTGCTCGGGGTTATTCCCGGGCACACCTAAATATTTTTTCAATTTGAAAGGGGAACAATATGTCAAAATTTATGGTTATTGGTGAAAGAATTCACTGTATTTCTCCTGCAATCCGACAGGCATTTGCAGATAGAAACCCTGAACCAATTCTTTTAAGAGCAAAAGAACAGTTAGACGCTGGTTCAGATTATTTAGACTTAAACATCGGACCGGCTGAAAGAGGCGGCGAAGAATTAATGCAGTGGGGTGTTAAATTACTTCAGGAAAACTTCGACAATGTCCCATTAGCACTTGATACAGCCAATATGAAAGCCATCGAAGCTGGTATTCAGGTTTATAACCGATCAAAAGGAAAACCAATCGTAAACTCTGCAGATGCTGGTGATCGTATTGGATACCTTGATTTAGCTGCTGCTAATGACGCTATGGTTATTGCTCTTTGTTCTGGAGATGGCGTACCGGCAAACAATGACGAACGTATTATGTATTGTTCACAATTGCTGGAACGTGGGATGGAACGTGGAATGGAACCAACTGATATATTATTTGATCCATTATTCATCGTTATCAAGGGCATGCAAGATAAGGTCGTTGATATCTTAGAAGCAATTCAAATGATTACTGACATGGGCTTATTGACAACCGGTGGACTTAGCAACATTTCTAACGGTGCACCAAAGCATATCCGTCCAATATTAGACTGCAATATGCTAGCAATGGCTATGCAATGTGGATTCAGCTCTGCAATCGTAAATCCTTGCGACAAACGATTAAGAGAAACAATCGTAGCTTGCGATATTATCAAAAATAATATCCTTTATGCAGATTCAGTTCTCGAGTTTTAATTAGAATACCTTTTTAAATCAATAAAACAGGTATTTGAAAATACTCAATAAAAAAAAGCCCCCGACCACAATTCATCACTTGCCGCACAAGATTAGATGAAGGTCAGGAGCAAACAACTATGTATAATGTATCACTCACCTACATTGTATAACATTTAACAATGTTTGTAAAGGGATTTTTCTCTTAATTCGAACTTTTTTACAAATATGCAAAAAATGAAACTACGAAACAGGTGCGTTGATATAAATTATAAATTTAGAGAGGTAGAAAAAATATGAGTAATGAATATTTAACATTTGACGAAACAGCTGAAGCTCTACTTGCGAAAGCGAAAAGAGATGGCGCAGAAACAATGTGGGATCGTCGTGCTGCCCAAAAAACCCAATGTGGTTTTGGAGAAGCAGGGGTATGTTGTCGAATTTGTGCAATGGGTCCATGTCGTGTAAGTCCAGTTCCTGGAAAAGGCGCTGAAAGAGGTATTTGCGGAGCGAATGCAGACACAATTGTAGCAAGAAACTGGGCCAGAATGGTAGCCGGCGGATGTTCTGCCCATTCAGATCATGCCCGTGATATCGTTCATGCGCTGCATGCAGCAAAAGCTGAGGGTCCTTTCAAAATCCGTGATGAAAAGAAATTAAGAGTACTTGCTGGCGAATGGGGCATTGCAGACGCTGATACTAAAGAAACTTACGCTTTGGCTCATGACGTAGCTAATATCGCTCTTGAAGAATTTGGTAAACCTTTCGGAACTCAACGGTTCTTAACCAGAGCACCACAATCTCGACAAGATATATGGAAAAAAGAAAGAATTGCACCACGAGCTGTAGATATGGAAGTAACCACATTAATGCACTCCACCCATATTGGTTGTGCATCTGATTACGAAAGCATCTTCCGACGTGGAATGAGAACTGGTTTAGCAGATGGTTGGGGCGGATCCATGCTTGGAACCGAAATCTCCGATATCTTATACGGAACACCGACAGCACGAGCAACTGAAGCAAATCTTGGTTGTATTTCAGATGACATGGTAAATATCCTGATCCATGGTCATGATCCAAATCTTGCTGAAATGATCGTACTGGCCGCTCAAAACCCAGAAATGGTTGAACTGGCTAAAGCTAAAGGTGCAAAAGGCATTAACCTTGTCGGTATGTGCTGTACAGGTAATGAAATGACCATGCGTCATGGCGTTAAAATGGCCGGTAACTTCTACCAACAGGAAATGTGTATCATTACTGGTGCTATTGAAGCCGCAGTTGTGGATGTACAATGTATCTTCCCAGCTCTACCAGCCTTGGCTAAAAATTACCATACCCGTTTTATCAGTACTTCTGAAAAAGCGAAAATTGCCGGTGACCTGTATCTTGAATTCACAGAAGCAACCGGATTAGAAAACGCAACTGAAATTGTTAAAATTGCCGTTGAAAACTTCCCAAATCGAGATGCTGCCAAAGTAGAAATCCCAGATTTCAAAATGCCTGCAATGGTCGGTTATTCAGTAGAAGCTATCATTGATCACTTAGATGCAGTTGTAAACAGCCAATTAGAAGATAAACTAGGTGGGGTTAAACCATTAACCGATGTTATCTACGCTGGTGTTATCCGAGGCGCTGCCGGTGTTGTTGGTTGTAACAACCCGAAACAAACACATGATTTAGCCCATATCAAAATAATGGAAGAGTTAATTAAAAATGATGTTATCTGCGTTGCTACTGGTTGTGCCGCACAAGCTGCTGCAAAAGCTGGTTTATTAACACTTGATGCGAAAGAAAAATGTGGCCGTGGTCTGAAAGAAGTTTGCGAACGTGTAAACATTCCACCAGTTCTTCATATGGGTTCTTGTGTTGATATCAGCCGTATCCTTGTATTAGTAAACTTATGTGCTGAAGAAAAAGGAGTTGATCCTGCAGCATTACCAGTAGTTGGGATCGCGCCAGAATGGATGTCAGAAAAAGCCGTTTCTATTGCCAACTACGTAGTAGGTTCTGGTATCAATACTTACCTTGGTGTAATTCCACAAGTTTTAGGAGCACCAAACTTTGTAAAATTAATAACTGAAGATGTTATGGATATAGTTGGTGCAAAATTTGTATGGGAAAAAGATCCAATGGTCATGGTAGACATGATTATGGAAGATTTGGAAGCTAAACGTACTGCATTAGGTATCTAATTTTTAAAAGATAGACAGGTGAAAAAATGAAAATAGCATTAACAGGAAAAGGCGGAGTTGGAAAAACAACCATCTCAGCAAGTCTAAGCCGATATTTTGCCGATGAAGGATATAATGTGTTAACCGTTGATGCTGATCCCGATGCGAATCTTGGTCTTGCCTTAGGCATGAGCGAAGAAATGATTGCCGAAATTGTCCCTATTTCAGAAATGAAAGATCTTGTGGAAGAACGTACCGCTGCCAATACCGGCTCCTTTGGTTCAATGTTTAGAATGAACCCTGAGGTGGCTGATATTCCCGAGCGTTATGCCAAAGAGTTTCATGGGGTCAAACTGCTAACCATGGGAACCGTAGACACCGGAGGATCCGGTTGTGTATGTCCCGAACATGTTTTGTTAAAAACACTGATGAATCATTTAGTGCTTTATCAAAAAGATGTGGTGATTATGGATATGGAAGCAGGAATTGAGCATTTGGGTCGTGGTACTGCCGGTGCAGTCGATGCGTTTATCGTCGTCGTTGAACCAGGCGTCCGTAGCATTCAGACGTTTCACAAAGTTAAATCCATGGCAATGGATATTGGTGTCAAACAAGTTTATGTTATTGGAAATAAAATCCGGAATGACGGAGATATCACCTTTCTTACCGAAAAAATCGGAGCTGGAAACATCATTGGTTTTTTAAATTACCGGGATGCCATTTCAGAATCTGATCGCAACAATCAATCACCCTATGACGATCCGGTTATGAAGGAAGATATTGCCGTATTAGGCAAGAAAATTCTGGCGATTGTCGAAGAAAAAAAGAAATAACGAATTTTTAAGTTTAGAATAAAACAAAAAAAAATCTAATGTTAATTGAACTAATCTAAGGAGGAAAAAGTCCATATGAATATGAATCTTTTTGATATAATTTACGACGGTCAAGCCCAATACCTTCAACGTGCTGAAGAAATGGTTGCCAAAGTCGTTGCTGAAAAGGG
>NZ_JBGSHG010000067.1:0-2963 GCF_041752335.1 Acetobacterium sp.
GTATCAATGCCAAGACTAAGGGCACTCATTGAGTTCGTCCTTAACTATTTTATTTAAAATACCATTAACGTAATTTTTTCCATCCTCGTCTCCGAATTTTTTCGTAAGCTCAATTGCCTCGTTAATGACAACTTCAAATGGGACTTTTTCATCCATGTATTTCAATTCACAAATGGCCAAACGCAGAATTGATTTTTCTACCTTTGGAATTCGATCAATTTTCCAGGTGCTTTTAAGATAGTCATCGAGAATATCATCTATTTCTGCAAGGTGAGCTTCAGTCGCATCGATTAAGGTCTTACCATAGGTCAGATCCAGCTCATTATCCTCTAAAAAATATGCAATACTATCGGTAAAATCTCCTGGTTCCGGATGAAAGTCTAGTTGAAATACACCTTTTAATGCATATTCCCGTTCTTTTTTTCGACTCATGCGCCACTCCTTCAGATTCTATTATTCGATAAAAGGGGCTTGCGCCCCCTATTTGCCTGAACCTTCAATTCGGACATTAACCGCAGCCACCTGGAAACCGGCCATCGATTCCACGGCAACCTTGACTTTTTTCTGAATTGCTTTTGAAACCTTGATAATATCGACCCCCGGTTCGGTGATCACATAAACCCAAATCATTAAACCGACCGGATCTCTGGCAATCTTAACACCTTTTGTCGTTGATGTCAGATAAAGCTTATCCATGATTTCATCGGTGATTCTCAATGAAATACGCGCCACACCGTTAACGCCAGTAGCCGCCAAGCTGACAATTGAAGCGATCATTTCGTCATTGATATTCGGGAACTGATTGTTTTTCATTTCTATTTTCATCTTAATTACCTGAGTTCTTTAGATTTCCTGATGACAGTCGCAACCATCTTCTCCGCAGCATGATGCAACTTCTTCATTTAATTTGAATGGAGCGCCGCAATCCGGACAAGCCACGGTGTTATTTTCAAACGATTCAAATTCGGTGATATATACATTTCCGCATTCCGGACAAATGATTTCATAATAGTCTTCTTCGTCAAATTCGAAATCTTCTTCTCCATCAAAATCTTCATCTAAAATAAATTCTTCTAAATCAGAGAGATCATCATCGACCATTTCAACATATTCTTCCAGTTCTTCCTGAGCTTCGGTAATGCCATCAAGAGCATCGACAATGTCTTCAAGAATATCCAATACCTGAACCAGAACCTTGCCTTCATTGGAAGCCTGATCTAATTCCAGACCATCTACCAGACCTTTGGTATAAGCGACTTTTTCATTAATGTATTTCATTTTATACCCTTTCCATGTAATCGCCCGTACGGGTATCGATTCGAATCTTATCACCTTGTTCGACAAACAGTGGTACGGTGATAATTGCTCCAGTTTCAACAGTTGCTGGTTTATTTGCGCCGGTTGCGGTGTCGCCCTTGAAGCCGGGATCTGTTTTAACAACTTCCAGCTCCACAAAATTAGGAGCCGCTACTGAAAAGGCAATACCTTTTAATGATTTCACGGTGGCAATATCATTTTCTTTCAGATATTTTAATGCTTCTTCGACCTGATTCAAGTTAAGTGGAATCTGTTCATAGGATTCCAGATCCATGAAGTAGTATAAACCGCCATCTTCATATAAGTATTCCATTTCGCGAGTTTCAACCTGTGCTTTAGGATAACGTTCCGTCGGGTTGAATGATTTTTCAACCACTGCTCCTGTAATAACATTTCGAATCTTTGTTCGAACAAAGGCCGCGCCCTTACCTGGTTTTACGTGTTGAAATTCGATGATCGTAAATGTGTGACCATCCATTTCAAACGTTACCCCTTTTTTAAAATCTCCTGCTGATACCATGTTTACCTCCGATATGCATATGTTAATTTTTTCTTCTCATTCAATGTTATTATTCTATCACAATTATTGAGAGCCGTCATCCCAATTTATTATTATCCCCTGGCTTAAATCCTGATATTTTGCCGGTGAGACAGCGGATATGTCCACTCAGATCCTTGATGCTCTGAATCTCCTGATAGCCGTTTTTGCCTAATAATTCAATCACATCAGCGGCCTGATCATCTCCGATTTCCAGAGCCAGGAGACCATCTTTTTCCAAAAACAAATGAGCCTCGCCAATGATCCGCCGGTAAAAATCCAGACCGGATTCTCCGCCGTCCAGGGCCATATGAGGTTCGTACTCAATAATGTCCGGGGCTAGCCGGTTCATCTCTGCCCGCCTGATATACGGCGGATTGGAGACAATTATATCAAAGGTTTCCCCCGGGGGAATGGCGGCAAATAAATCCCCTTGATAAAGCAAAAGATCGTTATTGACCAATTGGCCGGCATTGATCCTTGCCACCGCCAGTGCCGCCTCCGAAAAATCACTGAGGCTGACTTTTCCCTGATTAAAATATTTCTTGATCGAAATGCCAATAGCTCCACTACCGGTACACAGATCCAAAACTTTAGCTTCTTTCAGGTAGTTGCGATGTAAATATTCAAGCAGGTACTCCACCATCGGTTCGGTATCGGGTCTGGGAATTAAAACATCTCCATTGACAAAAAAATCCATCCCCATAAATTCTTTTTTTTCCAGAATGTAGGCGACTGGTTCTAATTGGCTGCGTCTTTTGATGGCGCTGCGATAGCTTTCTGCTTGTTTTAAGTCCATCGTTTCCTGTGAATGGGTATAGAAATAGACCCGATCCTGATCCAAAATCCGGCTTAAAAGAATCTCCGCCTCTAAACCGGGATATTCGATTCCAGCCTGAGTAAGCGTCTGCCGTCCAAAATCCAAAATCTCTTTGATGGTCATTTTCCTACCTCAACTTAAAAATACAAACCATTTTCGCATCTGAACAAGAAAAAAGCCGGTTACAAGAACCGACTTCTTTTTTATTCTGCTGACTCGTTTTTAATGCCGTATTTTTTATTAAATCGATCAACACGTCCACCAGCATCAATAAGTTTTTGTTTCCCT
>NZ_JBGSHG010000068.1:0-10146 GCF_041752335.1 Acetobacterium sp.
AAAAAGCACCTAATGCTTTTTCTGAATCTTTTTTTGATAAACCCGACTTTTCTGCCATTTGGGCAATTAATTCTGATTTGTTCATTTTTTCCTCCATCTGATAGTTTCCAGTATTCTATTGTAATATTATAAGCGTGTTCATATGCAAATTACAAGTTTTTTTTGCTTTTTTCCGCTTTTTCCGCTCTTAAAGCCCTTTTGACCGATTCCAGGCCTCGTCCAATTGCTCAAAAGTATAGTCATTTAGAGTTTTTTTCTCTTGACTGGCAACTTTTTCCATTTTTTCAAACCGGCCAATGAATTTTTCTGTCGCTTTCCTTAACACCATCTCTGGTTGAAGTTTAAGCAATCGGGACACATTAACCACTGAAAAAAGCAGGTCCCCCAGCTCTTCTTCAATTTTTTCCGGATTATTTTCCTGGAGCGCCGCTCTTAATTCGAGGGTTTCCTCATCGATTTTTTCCAGCGCTGCCATTGGCTCCTGCCAGTCAAAACCGACTTTGGCGGCCTTTTTCTGAACCTTATAGGCCTCCATTAAAGCCGGCAGCGCTTTGGGTATTTTTTTCATTTCTGAAGCCAGTCCGGAGCTTTCTTGCGATTCGCCCAACTCACCCTTTTCCAGCCGTTTGATGGCATCCCAGTTGGTTTCAACCTGATCCGGATTAAAGCTGGCCTTGTCAATAAAAACATGGGGATGGCGTCTGATCATTTTCTCATTGATCCCACCAATCACCTGGTTGATGTTAAAACGGCCAGCCTCACTGGCAATTTCGGCGTGAAAGACAATCTGAAATAAAACATCGCCTAATTCTTCAGCCAGATTATCCCAATCCTGATTATCGATGGCTTCTAACACCTCATAACTCTCTTCCAGCAGATAATTTCTCAAACTTTCATGAGTCTGGATCCGATCCCAGGGGCAACCTTCGCTTCCTTTCAGAACCTTCATTATCTCAATGGTTCCCTGAAATCCTTGATAAGCTTCATTTTCGGCCGGGATATAAAGACTGGTGAGATGATTGATGGCATCCACCCGATCCAGCTCATACAGGCAGATTTCGATTGATTTTTCGGCGCCGGGAATCCCTGAATTAATCAACAGGACCACCTTTTTTTCGGGATCATAAATATCCATTAGTTGCAATTTAAGCTCTGAAGCCATATGCCAATCGTAAACCTGGGTTATTAAAGCAGCCACCCGAGGATCCGGAGGATTTTTCCCGCAATCA
This sequence comes from Acetobacterium sp., assembly GCF_041752335.1. Classification (GTDB taxonomy): domain Bacteria; phylum Bacillota; class Clostridia; order Eubacteriales; family Eubacteriaceae; genus Acetobacterium. Next base: position 1,230 of record NZ_JBGSHG010000068.1, read on the forward strand.
AAGGCGTCCATAATTTTGAGCCCATGAATAGGGTCCTCTTCCAGACTGTTCAGGGTCACATCGACAAAACTGACGCCCGGATAAATCCGATAGTTGATGCCTGCCGCTTTTGCCGCAACAATCAATTTTTCGACCGTTTTTTCACCAAATAGAGGGTTTCCGGGAACCGCATAGACCAACTTTTCAGTTGTTTTAGCGGTTTCGATAAGCTTTATGACAATTTGATCATAAACAGCCTCAAAAGAGCCTTCCTGCTCATAATAGCAGTCAAAGCTTTGATAACTGATGGCTTCTTCCCGAATAAAATCCATCACTGGATGAATCTTTGTTCTAAAAAAATTGGGACTCGCATCTTTTAATAATGCTAATGTTTCCAGGGTGATCTGGCCTGGGCTGCCCGGTCCCAAACCGACAATATTTATTTGGTGCATGCTTTTATTTCCTTTCTGAATTGATTACTGATGTCTGATACGCCGTTTTTTGCGACCGGGTGCAAGTCGTTCAAGATGGCGAAAAAATTTTAGTAAGGTTCGGCTTCCCGGCAGTACCCTTATTTCGTCTGCTGTTATTCCTTTGATCAAAACCAGCACAAAAGAGTAAATAAAGATGCCGATGATTACTGCCATAATAATCCCCATAAATCCTCCCAGCAGAGCGGCAATCCCTTTATAGGCAAAAAATACGGCAATTCCCATCACCGTCGCAGCAATCAACGGTTTCAGGGCGGTGTGGATAAAGTCCACCTTGATGTGGGTGTAACGCTTGACCGATGCGTAGTTGGCCACCGTCAGATAAATAAAGGTAATCATACTGCTGATAACAATCCCCTGAATATTGAAAAAGGGAATCGACAAAAATATCCAACCAGTGATAAAGCGAATAATGATGGCCACCCCCAGATTAATCAGTGGGATGCGAAACCGGTCGATGGATTGGAGGATGCTCTGAAAGGTGTTCGAAAGCATCATAAAAATCGTTGCATAGGAAAAGGTGCATAAAATAAATCCGCCGTAGGGCGATCCCGGAAAGAGCAGATCGAAGATGCCATAGGACAGCACCGATAAACCGATACAGGACGGAAACGCCACCAGCAGAATAACCCGAATGGCCAGCACGATTTTTTGATTCATAGCTTTCCGGTCCCGCATCGCAAAGGATTCAGAAATCGCCGGGATCATCGCCACCGCCAGATTGCCGCTGATGATCAACGGAATAGTAATCAGTATTTCCGCATTGGTAAAATCTCCAAACATCATGGTTGCGGTTATTTCATCGATGCCAGCCACCCCCAGCCGGGATACATAGATAAACGAGTCAACGGTCGAAAACATGGCTACCAGAGCCGATGTCAATGTGACCGGTATGGAGATGATCACCAGTCTTTTCAACAGCGCCCGGTTGGAGCGTTGCCGTTTTTGGGTTCTTGTTTTCAGCAACCGTTTATTTTTGGTAACAAAGCTGCGGTATAAGTAAGCCAGTAATATGGCTGCCACCAGCCCGCCGGCGGTAGCGCCAAAAACCGCCCCGCCGACCCCCAGCCCGATGCCAAATTGACCCACAAAAGCCCAACATAAAATGACGCCCAGAAAAACCCGGACAAGCTGCTCCAGAATCTGAGAAACCGCGGTCGGTGTCATGATCTGAAAACCCTGAAAAAAGCCCCGAAAAGCCGATACAAAGGAAATAAACAAGGGTGCCAGGGCAATCGCCACCAGAGCTGGATAACTTTCAGCCGTCCAGTTCGCCGTTTCAATGATCCATTCCGCTCCAAAAAACAGGAATAGACTGGATAGCGTGCCCAGAACCGCCAGGATGATTATCGATAGTTTGAAAACCCGATGGGCGGTGGCATATTCATTTTTGGCAATGCTTTCAGAAACCATTTTTGAGATCGCCACTGGAAAACCCACCGTGGAAACCATCAGCAGCAAATTGTAAATACTGGTGACATTCCCATAGATCCCATTTCCGTAACTTCCCACCATTTGATACAGGGGAATCTTAAAAAAGAGGCCCAACAGCCGGGATAGAATCCCCGCGGCGACCAGGATACTGGCACCCTTTAAGTAATTTGATGTTCGCTCAGACATAGATAAACCTCTTTTGTTCATTTATGCAAATCCCCGATGGTGCTTTGCAGATTGTTTTTTATTATATCCCATCAACTATTCATACACAACCAAAAAGCACTGAAACTCAGTGCTTTTTGTCTTATGTTTAAATTGTATTTAGATTTTGTTTTCGTAAACTTTAACGTTCAATTCTGTTTTTAACTCTTCCAGATAAGCGTCTGCCGGAGTGATGATATCGTTAATTTTAACTTTGAATTTATTCACAAGCTTTATTTTGAGCTTATCAAATTCGGCGGTGACTTTTTCACTTTTCAAGGTTTCGTTAATTTCTTCTTTTTTATCTTCCAGGCTTGGTGTTTCCCCGGTTTTTTTATCATAAAGATAGATAACATGGTAACCATAATCGGTTTTAACCGGTTCGCTGACCGTATTTACTTCCATCCCGAAAGCGGCGTCAGAAAATTCAGTGACCATCGTTGATTTGGTGAAAGATCCCAGATCTGCTGCTTCCTGGATACCGTCAGTGGTTTGATATTTTGCCATAATCGCATCAAATTCTGCCACTGTTTTAGCATTCTTAGCTTCCGCGTAAACCTGATCAGCCAATGCCTGTTCAGTGGCTAAAATATGTTTAGCCGAAACGGTGCCGGTATCGTAGGATGCTTTGTTTTCATCGTAGTATTTCTTAATCTCGCCATCAGTTACTTTTATCGTGCTTTCCAGATCTGCCTGAACCGCTTTAGAAATAGCCGATGCGGTGGCATCCTGTTTCATAAATTCTTTAAACTGGGCAATGGTTAAGAATTTAGCATCCAAAAACTGTTGTAATGCTTCATCACCTGGCAACAGATAATTGATAAATGCTTCCTGGGTAGTCACATAGCTGTCGATATTTGTTTGATCAGCTGTCAGTTTCTTTTCTTCGGCATATTGGGCCAGCGCTTTTTGCTCAGCAATGGTATTGAAGATGGTTTCATTGGTGGTTTTCATCGTTTCATCATCGGTTCCCAAAGCTTGCTGAGTTTGGTAATAGGTTAGTAATTCTTCATTGGCCAGACGATAATTATAAACATCTTTTTTAACCTCATCTTTACCAACGGTTCCCACAACCGTATCTAATTCTTTGCTGGGATCAGCTTTCAAAGTATTGTTATAGTTTGTTTCCATGGTGTTGGCATAGCTGTAATCCAACAGGAACATATTCAGGAATGCTTCAAATGATGCGGAGTCGGTGTTATATGTTTCTAAAACCGCTGCATATTTTTCTTCGCCCAAGGTTGTTTTCAGTGATTCCAGCATGCCGGTCGCATTGGCGGCAATCCCTGTTTCATCCACCGTAACCCCATCTTTTTTCGCTTTTGCGGTGAGGGTTTCAACCCGAACCAGATCGTTCAGAATATCCTTTTTCAGCTCTATGAGTTCTTTATCTGTAGGGAATGCCATGCTGCTGGCATCAAAATACATCTGATAATATGCCATATAATTGTTAAAATTCTCTTTTAACAAAGGGGTTCCGTCAATAACTGCGATCTCCACCTTCTTATCCTGTTCAGGATTTACCTTAACCAAACTACAACCTCCGGCAAAAAGACTGACACAGATAACACCTGTCAGCATTAAAGCCATGATACGAGATTTCTTCATTTTTGTCGTTCTCCTCTTCTTTATTAATTTCATATAAATTAAACCTTGCCTAGTTTAACATACGACAACTGGACTTTACCTTAATTCTTTGATGAAACCAATCGCCCCAGAAATTCACCTAAGGCTTTCAGGTAGGTCTGATCCTGGTCGTGTTTTAAAACGATCCGCCAGCGGATCTGATCCCCTTTTCCGGCATTGAACTTAATATTGAAGGTGTCAAACAGTGCCTTCATCAGTTCCGGATCGGGAATGGGGATTTCCCTGGTATTGTCAAAGGTGAATAAAATACTGTTCCCCCGTTCCCGAATTTCAGTCATCCCCAGTGATCTGCCCAGATGTTTGATCATCGCCAAGGTCATCAGATTATAGACCCCATCGGGAATTTCCCCAAAGCGGTCCAATAACTCATCTTCAAGCTCATCGTAATCTGCCCGGGACTTCACATAAGACAGCTTCTTGTAAATATCGTATTTGAGCTCTTCATCGGCAATATAGTTTTCTGGAATATAACTGCTCACATTGAGGTTGATTAACAGCTCGCTGGCCGAGAAATCCATTTCTTTGCCCAGCCGCTCATGGATCGCCTGATCGAGAATACGGCAATAAAGTTCATACCCGATGGTTGCCAGATTGCCAGACTGAGCCGCTCCCAGAATATTTCCGGCACCCCTGATTTCAAGATCCCGAAGGGCAATTTTAAAACCCGAACCAAAGGCCGTAAAGTCTTTGATGGCTTTTAGGCGTTTCTGGGAAATTTCCGAAAGCACCTTAGGCCGATGGGTCACATAGGTGTAACCCTGAACATCGGATCGCCCCACCCGTCCCCGGAGCTGATACAATTGTGACAGACCCATATAATCACCATTGTCGATAATCAGGGTATTGGCATTTTTAATATCCAGTCCGGATTCGATAATGGTGGTGGTCACCAGCACATCATACTCCCGTTCTAAAAAATCCACCATGATGTCTTCCAGTTCCTGACCGGTCATCCGGCCATGAGCCACGACAATCCGGGCTTCAGGAACCAGCTTTTGAATTTTTCGGGATACTTCAAAGATATCGTGGATCCGGTTGTGGACAAAGTAAACCTGACCCTGTCTGGCCAGTTCCCGCTGAATGGCATCTTTGACGATGGCTTCATTATATTCCATCACATAGGTCAGCACCGGTCGCCGGCCGGCCGGCGGCTCATCGATGACACTCATATCTCTGACTCCGATCATCGACATATGCAGGGTTCTTGGAATCGGGGTGGCACTAAGGGTTAACACATCGACATTTTCTTTGAGCTGCTTGATCCTTTCCTTATGTCCGACCCCAAACCGTTGTTCTTCATCCACCACCAGCAACCCCAGATCTTTGAAGATAACGTCTTTTGATAACAGCCGATGGGTGCCGATAATCAGATCCACCTGGCCGGCAGCCAGTTCCCTTAAGGTTTTATCCTGGTCGGTTTTCGACCGGAACCGACTAAGCAGGCCAATGCTGACCGGGTATTTTTTAAACCGGTCCAGGGCGGTCTGATAATGCTGTTGGGCTAAAATGGTGGTGGGTACCAGCAAGGCCACCTGTTTTCCCTCCATCACCGCTTTAAAGACGGCCCGCAGGGCAACCTCGGTTTTGCCATAGCCGACATCGCCGCAGAGCAGCCGATCCATGGGCCGGGTCGACTCCATGTCTTCCTTAATCTCGTCCACGGCCTGGAGCTGGTCGTTGGTTTCCTCATGGGGGAAAGCGTCCTCAAACTCCTGTTGCCAGCTGGAATCCGGACCAAAGGCATAGCCCTTTAAATTCTGGCGTTTGGCATAAAGAGCAATCAGTTCGTCAGCCATTTCTTCAACCGCGGCTTTCACCCGGGATTTGGACTTGCTCCAGTCATTGGTGCCTAACTGGTTAATTTTTGGCTTTTTCTCGCCGGTTCCCACGTAAACCTGGATGGCATCCATCTGATCCACCGGACAGTAGAACTTGGCGTCGTTAGCATATTCGATAACCAGTAAGTCTTTAATGGTCTCATCGATTTTTAATTGTTCAATGCCACGGTAGACTCCGATGCCGTGGGTATCATGGACCACAAAATCACCCTGGTTCAATTGCGTAAAGGAATCAATCTTTCGTCCTTTTTGGCGACGGCGTTTTTTCCGCTGGGTCGATGCTTTAATAATTTCGCTTTGATTGATGCAAATCAGCTTTTCCCCGGTCAATTCAAACCCGCCACTGATTTCGCCGCTGACCAGCTGAACCCCCGGTACCGCCTCATTGCTAAAGCGGTGAATTTCGGCATCCGTTAAAAAGCTTTTGATCTTTTCCAGACCGGCTTCATCCCGGGCCCGCAAATGGATGATGGCATCTTGTTCCAGCTGCTTTTGGACAAATTCTATAAATAGCGGGATCTGGCCTAAGAACGAATCGTTTTCCTTGATCCCTAAATCCAGGGCGAGCCCTTTTTTACCCCGGGACGTAAATAGGTGAAGTCTTAACTGGGTTTGACGCTCCAGCACTTTTTCAATTTTTGAAAAGGAATAAAATTTGTTTTTTTCTTCGGGAAACATCAGCTGTTCGTCCATCAGGGTCTGAAAATCACTATGCAGTTTATTGATAAAAACAGCCTGAGCTTCTTTGATCCGGGGTGGTTCATCCCAGATAACCAGAGCATCTCCAAGATAGTCCAAGAGCATTCCTTCGGACTTGACAAAGGCAAACAGGGTCTCATCATGGCCCCCCGGGTCTTCGCTGATCCGTTCAATCAGAGCCTGATAACCCGGGATATTGCCATAATTTTTGGCGATTTGTTTAAGCGCTTTGGCCCGTTTGTCATGATCCAAAATAATTTCCCGACCAGGCAGAATGATCACCTGCTCCACCGAATCGGTTGACAGTTGGGTTTGGGGATCAAAGGTACGCAGCGATTCGATCGTATCGCCAAAAAATTCAATCCGGTAGGCTTCCTGACCCGTGGTGGAAAAAACGTCAATAATCCCGCCCCGGTGGGCAAACTGCCCTCTCGCTTCAACCTGGGAGACTGGTTCATACCCCAGTTCAAAAAGACGATTGGTCAGGATGATGGGATCCCAGCTGTCCACCACTCTCAGGGTAAAACCAAGACCCTGAAATTTTTCTCTGGGCATTTGTTTCTTTAACAGGGTCTCGGACCCCATCACCACCACAAAGCTCTGATTCGACAACAGTTTTTCAAATACAACCAACCGCTGATGATTGATTTCCTGGCTGTGCACATCTGCAAAATAATCATGAATCGGCTCGGCTGGACAGTAAAGCACCTGATCCCCGAGGATTGTTTCCAGATTCTGGGCCGTTTTCTGGGCCTGATAATCGGTTGCCGTAACATAAAGAATCCGCTTTTTCTGCTGCCCGAAGATCAGCCCGGTAAGCACTTCTTTAAAGCTGTTGTTGACATTGGAGAGATTGATGATTTCTCCCGGGACCAGATTATTCAATATGGTTTGGATCGATTCGACCTTCAAGAGGTCTTGATAAAGTAATTCCATGATCTCTTCTTTCATTTGAAACACGGATAGCCCGGGTTTTAAACCCGGGCCCCTGTTTGTATTCTTTTACGTACGTCTTAGTCGTTATCTTTTATTATGAGTCTTTTAAACAGATTTTTCCGGTTCTTTTGATTCTGCAGTCTTTTTTTCTTCAGGTTTTTTTTCTTCGGCTTTTTTCCTAATATTAATCCGGTTCATCGCCAGATCAACCCCATCTTTGACAAAAATATCCACCCCTTTTGCTGCTTCGATCACGGCATTTTCCATAGCCGGAAATTCGCTTTTGGGAAAACGCCCCAGGACATAGTGAACCAATTCCGAACCGATCCGAGGTCGGCCGATGCCGATCCGGATGCGGGAAAATTCGGGATTTCCCAAATGCTGAATAATCGACCGCATGCCATTATGGGTCCCGGCACTGCCACGCTGCCGAATCCGCACGTCCCCAGTAGCCAGGTCGATGTCATCATAGATCACCAGCAGGTTCTCCAGCGGGATATCATAAAAATTCATCAGCCCGGCCACACACAGGCCGCTGTTATTCATATAGGTGGTCGGCTTGGCCAGCATAATTTTTTGTCCATCTTCACGATAGACGCCAGTCAGGCCGTTTTGTTCTTTCTTGGTGATCGTGATTCCTTTTTTATCGCTGAGATAATCCAGGGTTTCAAAGCCGATATTATGCCGGGTTCCATCGTATTCTTTGCCAATGTTTCCCAATCCAATAATCAGATGCATCGACTATCCTATACGTATCTTCCCACAAAAAGCTTGCTCAGTGATCGACCAAAATGGACATAGTCAATGGCTCGGCCAAAAAGGGTTCCGGTGGAAAGAATTTTTATTTTGTCGATTTGTTTTTCCTTGGGAATACACAGGGTATTCAGGGTCACCAGTTCTTCAATCGCGGAATCCTGAATTCGCTGGATGGCCGGACCGGAAAACACGCCATGACTACAGGCTCCAAAAACAGAATTGGCACCAAGATCGATGAGGGCATTGGCACCGGAGGTAATCGTTCCGGCGGTATCAATCATATCGTCGATCATAATACAGTTTTTCCCTTTAACATCCCCAATAACATTCATAACCGCGGTTTCATTAGGGCGGGGGCGTTCCTTATCAATGATGGCAAAGGGACAGTTCAGGTTTCTGGCCAGCTTTCGTGATCGCTTGACGCTACCGACATCTGGCGACACGACAACCATGTTTTCCAGTTTCTTTTCCCGGTAATATTCAGTGATCAGGGCCCCGCCTGATAAGTGATCCAGAGGAATATCAAAGAAACCCTGAATCTGGTTGGAGTGAAGATCCATGGTGATGACCCGGTCGGCACCGGCGGTGGTTAACAAATTTGCTACCAGTTTAGCCGTAATCGGATCTCGGGATTTGGCCTTACGATCCTGTCTGGCATACCCATAATAAGGGATCACGGCATTAATTCGGCCGGCCGAAGCACGTTTCATGGAATCGATGAGAATCAGTAATTCCATTAAATTTTCATTCACCGGGGTACCGGTCGACTGGATCACAAAAACATCTGCGCCTCGAACCGATTCAAAGACGTTCACGCCGATTTCCCCGTCACTAAAGGAGACCACCTCAGCGTTACACAGCTGGACTTCTAAATATTCGGCAATTTCCTGTGCCAAAGCAATATTCGAGTTCCCAGCAATAATCTTAATTCCA
>NZ_JBGSHG010000069.1:0-9182 GCF_041752335.1 Acetobacterium sp.
CTCGTCTATTATTTTTTCTTTTAATTTGTCCCATATTTTCACCTTAATAAAAAATGGTCTGAGTGAGAGGATTTGAACCTCCGGCCTCTTGACCCCCAGTCAAGCGCGCTACCAAGCTGCGCTACACCCAGACAGTAAATACATTATAATGATAAATGAAGGATTAATCAAGCTTTTTTTTATTTAATTCATTTAAACCCATCAAAATATATAAATATTTAAGGGTATCTGCGTCAAAAAACCGCAGATACCTCTTATCATTTAATTTCCCATTCGTTTTTCCATTGGTGTGGAGATGGTTTCGATATTCTCAACAACAGCGATGATCACCGGCTGATATTTACTGTTAAACCGACCCTGTTTATCAAAATAACGGATTACCAGATAAGCAATGGCAGTCAGGCAAATCCCTGTCAAAAACGAGGTCAACACCTGATCCAAGCCGATACTTAAGGCACCAACCAGATAATACGCCATGCAGCTTCCTAAAATAAAGGCGATTAACGGTATCCCATACATGATAAATGCTGCTACAAAAACATTGGCAAATTGCATCTCCACCTCAACGGTTTCACCGCTTTTAGCATTGACTGGATTTTTAGCCGTTGTCAGCATAACCGATTGGTCTTTGCTGACATGACATGCTCCGCAATCTCCGCAAGCTGAATTACGTTTAATCTCAACTTCGGCATTATTTCCCCGAAGCACCTTAACCGTTCCTATTTCTTTCATTACAATTCATCCACAGAGATGCCCAGATCGATCAGTTGATCCAGACTTGCACTGGCTGGCGCGTCCATCATCAGACAACCATGGTTTTGAGTTTTCGGGAAGGCAATAACGTCACGGATATTATCATTATCGGTTAGCAGCATCACCAAACGATCCAAACCAAATGCCAATCCACCATGGGGCGGGGTACCATATTTAAGGGCTTCCAGCAGAAAACCAAATTGTTCCCATGCTGATTCCTGGGTAAATCCCAAGGCTTTGAATACTTTTTCCTGGATACTCTGGTTGTGGATACGAATGCTTCCGCCACCCAGTTCAACGCCGTTCACAACCATATCATAGGCATCTGCCCGAACTTTTAACAGATCGGTTTCCAGATACTGTAAGTCTTCTTCCAGCGGCATCGTAAAGGGATGATGTTTAGCTGTATATCGGCCGGCTTCCGGATCATACTCCAATAAAGGAAAATCGGTTACCCAGAGGAAATTATATTGGTCTTTTAAATCATATTCCAATTTACGTGCCAGTTCCAGTCGCAATTGACCCAACGCATTGCAGACTATTTCATTGGTATCCGCAATAATGAAGATTAAATCTCCCGGTTGGGCATCGGTTTTTTTGAAAATCGCTGCTTTTTCTGCTTCTGAGATGAATTTCAGGATTGGTGATTTCATCTCGTCTTCGGAAACATCAATCCATGCTAAGCCTTTAGCCTTGTAAATTTTAGCGAAATTTTCCAGCCCTTTGATGCCCTTTTTACTTAATTTATCCTGAGCCCCTTTGGCATTAATGGCACGAACACTTCCGCCTTTTTTTACTGCACCGGAGAAAACTTTAAATTCGGAGTTTTCAACAATTTCTGATAAATCAATCAGTTTTAAACCAAATCGGGTATCAGGCTTATCCGAACCGTATTGATCCATCGCTTCTTGATAAGTCATTCTTATCATTGGCGTTTGGACCTCAACCCCTTTGACCTCTTTCATGATTTTGGCAATCATGCCTTCATTGATCGCAATGATATCATCTTTGTCAATAAAAGACATTTCCATATCAATTTGGGTAAACTCCGGCTGACGATCCTGTCTTAAATCTTCATCTCGGAAGCATTTTGCTATCTGATAATAACGGTCAACTCCAGAAATCATTAATATCTGTTTGTACAACTGGGGTGACTGGGGCAATCCAAAGAATTTTCCTTTTTGCACTCGTGATGGCACCAAAAAATCTCGGGCTCCCTCTGGCGTCGGTTTCGCCAGCATCGGTGTTTCAACTTCTAAAAAACCTTTTTCATTTAGAAAACTTCTGGCAATGGCAGCAGCCTGATGCCGCGTTCTTAGAATTTTCTGGTATTTTGGTTTTCTCAGATCAAGGTACCGATATTTAAGTCGCACCGCTTCATTGGTCTGATCGTTATCCTCAATGTAAATCGGTGGTGTTTCCGACGAATCCAGAATTTTAATTTCGATGATCTCGACTTCGATTTCGCCAGTCGGGATATTTTTATTAACATTCTCCGGACTTCGCAAGACCACCTTGCCTTTAACCGATAAGACATATTCATTTCTGACCTTTTCAGCAATCTCAAAGACTTCCGATCGTTCTTCATTGACAACCAGTTGAATTTTTCCAGAACGGTCTCTTAAATCAATAAAAAGCACTCCGCCAAGGTTTCGACGATTATCCGCCCAGCCCGCTAGTTCTACTACCTGACCAACATCATTTGCTGTTAATTCTCCACACATGGTATTTCTATAATAAGTATTCATACTACCTCCGATATATATAGTTATTTATTTTATCTTCTTAACCTTTATATTATAATGAAGATGTTGGGATGATGTCAAGTGAGAAAAACGGTTTCCAGGGATCACCGAGACGGTTCTTTTGAATTCCCCCAAAAAAGCAGATCGGATTGAGTAATCATCCGATCTGCCTGTATCATTCCCTATTCACATCAACTTCACCATTAAACGACCAATTACTCCACCGTCACGCTTTTTGCCAGATTTTTAGGTTTATCCACATCGCAACCTCTGGCAACTGCCAGATAATAAGCTAACAGCTGGAGATAAACAATGGTGGGAATAGCGGTGATATCATCGTCCATCTCCGGAATCACCCATACCTCATCCACCTCTGAGGCAATATCTTTATGGCTTTCCTGAACAATCGCCAGGACATGGGCACCTCTGGCCTTCACTTCTTTGATATTGCTGAGCATCTTTTCGAACACATTTTCCTGGGTACAAACCGCCACCACAATGGTGCCCTCTTCGATCAGGGCAATCGGGCCGTGCTTCAGTTCCCCGGCAGCATAAGCCTCGGAATGGATATAAGAAATCTCCTTGAGTTTTAGCGAACCTTCCATACTGGTATACAAGTCTACGCCTCTGCCCATATAAAAGAGATCGTTTATTTTATGATTCTTATCGGCAAACGCTTTAATCACCGCTTGGCCTTCCAGCGCTTTTTCGATGAGTCCCGGGGTCATCATCAGACCATGACAGATCCGGGCGGCATCTGCTGTTTCCATTTCCCCGTTGAGATTTCCCAGAAAAGAAGCCAACAGCATCATGCAACCCACCTGGGTAACATAAGCCTTAGTCGATGCCACGGCGATTTCCGGTCCGGCATTGGTATAAATGACGTCATCGGCTTCCCGGGCAATAGAACTGCCAACCACATTGGTCACCGCCAAAACCCAGGCGCCCCGTTCTTTGGCCAACCGGATAGCGGCCAGGGTATCGGCGGTTTCGCCGGATTGGCTGATAACAATCAACAAAGTGTTTTCATCGACGATCGGATTTTTATAGCGATACTCCGAAGCTGCTTCGGTTTCCACGCTGATTCGGGCAAATTTTTCAAAATAATATTTCCCCACCATCCCGGCGTGATAAGCAGTTCCGCAGGCCACAATCTGAATCCGGTTAATGTTTTTCATCATCTCAGCGTTCAGCTTCAGACCGTCAAAGGAGGTGCCATTGTCGCAACAGCGATTCATTAAGGCTTCCATCATGGCCTTGGGCTGTTCCACCATTTCTTTCATCATAAAATGATCGTAGCCACCTTTTTCCGCATCGCCAGGATCCCAATCCACCATGAAGACTTCTTTGGCGATGATTTTGCCATCACTGTCCATCACTTGAATCGTGTCAGCTGTCAGCACGGCCATTTCACCATTATCCAGCAGATAGACTTCCCGGGTATAATTTAAAATCGCCGGGATATCCGAAGCGATAAAATTCTCGCCATGACCCAGGCCCACAATCAGCGGGCTATCTTTACGCACCGCCACAATTTTATCCGGTTCATTGGCACAAAGGACTGCCAAGGCATAGGAACCCTTCATCCGCTTCAGGGCAAGCTGAATGGTTTCGACAAGATCGCCGGTGTAAAGCTCATTCAGCAAATGGGCAATCACTTCTGTATCAGTATCGGAAATAAAGACATGACCCAAAGCTTTCAGCTCATCTTTCAAGCTCATATAGTTTTCGATGATCCCATTATGGACCACCGAGATTTCTTTATTGACGCTGGAATGGGGATGGGCATTGGCATCAGAAGGAACCCCATGGGTTGCCCAGCGGGTATGACCGATCCCGACCTTCCCTGAAAGGGGGGTTTTTTCGAGAACATCTTCCAGATTTATAAGTCGACCCTTTTTCTTTTCCACCCGGATCACTTCATTTTCCAGGGTCGCAATTCCGGCCGAGTCATAGCCCCGGTACTCCAATCGCGAAAGACCGCTAATTAAAACGTCCTGAGCCTGTTTATCGCCGATATAACCTACAATTCCACACATTTTTTCACCACTTATTCTTTTTTATGCCATCTTTGTCCTGAAAATCACTCTTCAGTTTTTCATGGCAATTCTCCAGGGCATCCGCCGAATTATCGATACTCCCTGTCCTCGTCAACTCAATCACTGTGTGGACCATCACATGAGTTCTGGCGCTTCTTTGCTGTCTTTGGCTACGGCCCATTACTTTTCTACCCAATTAACATGCTGAATTATTTTATCACAAAAGCTGTCTAAACACAAAGAAATGAGGACCAAAGCCCCCATTTCTTTGTGTTTTAATTATTTTTCGAGATTTGAAACTTCGCTTGATCAAAATTTAAATCAATTTAAACCCAGAGTTTACTGTCTCTAAATGCTTTCTGTCATTTCAAAACATGTTCAAAAACTTGGCTGTAGCTGATCGCCACCCAAACGTAGTTCGATCAACGATGCCAGTTCGCTGGCAATGGCGGTTAGTTCATTCTGGTCCTTACCTTCGATCATCACCCGAACCAGCGGCTCTGTCCCTGAAGGCCGGATCAATACCCGTCCCTGTCCGTGGAAATGTGTTTCAACTTCCTGGATCCGTTTTTGAATCGCTGAATCCTTAAGATAATCCTGCTTTTTCTTATTTTCAACTCTGGCATTGACCAGAATCTGGGGATAAACCGTCATTAAATCACTTAAGGTTTTGGCATCCCGACCATCCTGCTTCAGTAATTCCAGCAGAATCAGGGCGGTGAGCATGCCATCACCAGTGGTATTATGATCCAGGAGAATCAAATGGCCGGACTGTTCGCCGCCCAGATTATAATCGCCGGCAATCATCGCTTCTAAAACATAACGGTCGCCCACATCGGTTTTAATGGTTTTACACCCGGCTGTATTTAAGGCCAGATCCAGGCCGATATTACTCATCACGGTGACCACAACGGTATCTTTTTTTAAAGTATTACTGGCCTTCATCGAACAACCAATCAGGTTCATAATCTTATCACCATCAATTATCTCGCCAACATTATCAACAGCCAGACAACGATCGGCATCGCCATCAAAGGCAATCCCAATATCGGCTTTTTCGGCAACCACCCGGCGCTGCAAGGGCTGTAAATGAGTCGATCCGCAGCCGGCATTGATGTTCTTGCCGTCCGGGTTATCGCCAATCACCACCACTTCGGCACCGAGGCTACGGAAGAAATCTGGAGCGATGGCATAAGCTGCACCGTGAGCACAGTCGATCACCACCTTAAGTCCGCTAAAATCTCCTTTTACCGCCTGTTTGATGTGTTCCAGGTAAAAGGCTTCTGGCTTTTCCAGTTGGCTGATGCCGCCGCCGGCTTTTAATACCACTTCCTGTTTTTCCAGTATAATGGTTTCTATTTCATTTTCCACTGCATCGGGCAGCTTAAAGCCCTGACCATTGAAAAATTTGATCCCATTAAATTCATAGGGATTATGAGAGGCCGAAATAACTACCCCGGCATCCGCTTTTAGCGCTCTGGCAATCACGGCAATAGCCGGGGTTGGCAGAACTCCAACCAGAACCGCCTCGCCACCGACAGACACAATGCCCTTGGCCAGAGCCTGTTCCAGCGCTCTTCCCGATTCCCGGGTATCCCTCCCAATCACGATTTTGGGGCGGTGGGCATTTCTCCCCAACACGCTGGCTCCAGCCTGGCCTAAACCATAAGCCAGATCCAGGGTCAGTTCTTTTTCATATACACCACGTACTCCGTCGGTACCAAATAATTTTCCCATCTATGTAAAACTCCTTAGTCTTTTTTCTCTTCACTTAAAAATTGTTGGCCTCATTATAACCTAAAGAGGCTTAATTTAAAACCGTTTTATGATTCCGCCGCCGAGAACCTGGCGCCCCTGGTAAAATACCAGAGCCTGACCCGGGGCCGGGGCCCGGACCGGAACCAGGCTATGAACGATGGCCTGGTTCCGGGAAAGCCACTCGATGCGGCCTTCATATTCATGACCCCAGCGGCAGGTTTTAAAGGTGAAACCTGTTTCCGGCAGCCCATTCTGGGACTGGACGATCAGCTCATCCACCAATATTCTACTTTGATACAAAGCCTTTTCTTCATCCAGCACCACGGTATTGGTGGCCGGGATCACCTCAACCACCGCCAGCCGTTTATCGCTTTTGATGCCCAAACCCCGGGTTTGACCCGTTGTAAACTGATAAATTCCCGGGTGTCTGTCCAATATTTTGCCCGTAGCATCGACAAAATTGCCAGAGACAGTGGGATTATTTCCAAACAGAGCATCCTTAAGGAACAGGCCATGACCTTTCTTCGGGATAAAACAAATCCCCTGACTTTCTTTACCCCGGGAAAGTTCCGGCAGCAGACCGAGGATTATTTCGCGCACCGCAGCTTTGGACTCAAAACCATTCAGGGGAAACAGCAGCCGCCCCAGCAGATCCTGATCCAGATGATATAAAAAGTATGATTGATCCTTATTCGGGTTGGAACTGGCCCAGAGC
The DNA here is from genome assembly GCF_041752335.1 of Acetobacterium sp. GTDB lineage: Bacteria > Bacillota > Clostridia > Eubacteriales > Eubacteriaceae > Acetobacterium. The sequence continues at coordinate 7,011 of NZ_JBGSHG010000069.1, forward strand.
TGATAAGTATTTTCATGCTTACGAACTTCCGCGTAATGGCCGGTAGCAATCATGGCGTCACCATTAGCCGTTGCAAATTCACCCAGCAGTTTAAACTTCATGTTCTGATTGCACAGCATACAGGGATTGGGTGTTTCCCCCTGCTTATAGCCAGCCACAAATGGGTCGATGACTTTTTCCCGAAACTGTTTTTGAGCCGCCAACACATGATGTTCAATTTTTAGTTTGTCCGCCACTTTTCTGGCGGCATTAATGGTATTTTCGACATTTAAAAAATTAAAGGTTACGCCAATTACCTCGTAACCTTCATTTTTTAACAGATAAGCGGCAGCCGCACTGTCGATGCCGCCGCTCAATCCAATAATTACTTTTTTATTTTTCACGTTTATTTTCTTTCTGATGTTTTCGCTACCGTTCGCTGAGCTTTTTCAGTCGAGATTCTTTTTTATCAATATGGGCAATCTTGGTTTTTAATGACTTCAGTTCCAGCATATTATCCCGATGGTTTTCGCCAACCGGCCAACTCATATTGGTTTCAATTAAATTGATGATTTCTTCAGTGAGCCAGGGGTTACAAACCAGAACCGGACCCAGGGTATTGGTAAAAATACCTTTGCCGCTGATGACGCCTTCAAATCGCGTCTCACCGTTATTACCGTAGCCATATTTCAACCGGCCAAACGGCGACTCTTCTTTGATATCCAGATCGATCATTTGAATTTGACTGCCAACGATTTCCATTTCTTTGCCATTGTATTGACAGCTATAATATAGATCGTCGCCATAAACGGCATGATTTTCCCGAGTATCTATCTCAATAATGCCCAATCCCCTGATGGTGGACTGATCATCCCGCGTGATTGTTTCGCCAAAAAGTGCTACCGAAGTTCCGGTAACCAGCATCGGCTTGGTTTCAATATAGTCCATCAGTTCTTTCCGGTGCGGTTCCAGATAGGCAGCCGCCACCGCAAAATGTTCAATTTCTCCCGGTGGGCAGAATAGAAAATCAAAATCCATAGGGTTAAAGGTCGCTGTTTCCAGGTTAATCTGTTCGACTTCAACATGGTAGCCTCGGCGTTCTCCTTCGGCCTGGATGGCCAGCAGATTACCCCGATCGCCATGAAGGTTAAACATATTACTAAAAAGCCAGCCGACTTTTATGGTCTGTTCCATTAATTCTGTCCTCCTTCAATGAATTTTTTCATCTTTTCAAAGGTGGAAAGCCAGGTAATCAAATAAATATTATCGGTTTCGGCCTTGTCAATTTCGGCAAATATTTCGTTGATATCGTCACTGTCCATGATCGTGATCGCTTCTTTGGCAACCCCATCATAAATCAGCCGATTGGCGGTATCATAAGAAACATGTTCGGAGAAACACAGGTATCGCTCCACATTTGAATCCACTACTGGTTTGAAATCACAATCAAAGGCATAGAATGTATTAATATAATGGGGCACAAAATCATTGACCACATACAAACCCAGGGCCACCATTTTTTCACTTTGATCAGAAGCCATAATATTTAAGGCACTCTGGAGGGTATCTGGATTTTCCTGTTTAATCCGCATGTATTTTATGGTTTTATTCTTATAGGTCAATACCTCAAAGCGGCCGCCGATGTTTTTGAAATTTTCAAAAGCCTTGGCCGCAGCGGCCGGAGCAATCCCACAAATTTCTTCACAAACAGCCAGCGAACCGGCATAATTATAAAACATAAAGGGCAGATCATAAGGCATATGAAAGTTCACATCCTTCAGCTTAAAGGTTTGATCGGAAAAATTTAGATCGGTGATCGGATAGTCCGGTGTTTTTTGGCTGGCAAAACCACAAAAGTCGCAATGAAAAGCGCCGATGCTGTCAACATTGTAATAGTCAAAGCTCATGTCGTGATGACATTTCGGACAGGCCTGGGTTGGATAATCCGCCCCCTTGGTGAATGATTCATCGTGACGGGAAACCCCGTAATAAATGGAGCGATGGGCGATTTCCTCAAAAAATCGGGATCGCGGTTCTTCGTTATTGAGGATCAGTGTCATCCTGGGATTCACAACCTCTTTTAATTTACGGATAATAAAATCCGGATCCCCATTTCTCTGGACCTGATCTTTTTGCAGATTGGTGATCAGCATGTTTTCGGCCGGCAATTGGGCATAAATCAAGGGCAGATAG
>NZ_JBGSHG010000070.1:0-1973 GCF_041752335.1 Acetobacterium sp.
CTTTGTCTTGTTTTTCACAAAGAACTATGGTATTATTTAGAATAAATAAATTTGCTATTAAACTAAACTAAAATAATGAAATAGAGAGTATGATATGGGAAAATACAAGGTTGGTAAAGAAACAAAGGAAAAGATTTATGAGGCTTCCAAAGCCTTATTTTATGAAAATGGCTATACCAGTACGACTTGCCTGAAGATTGCCAAAGAATCCGGGGCGAATGTTGGTCTGATCAACTATTATTATGGCTCAAAAGGTGGCCTCGGGATTGAAGTATATAACGAAATCATGTCAGCCATCAAATCGAACGTCACCGAAAATCTGAAAAAATTAGGAATTGAAACTACCCTTTTATTACAGACCGCTATCGAATGGCGGGTATTGAACAATAATATGCGATTTAATAAAAATTTCAGCCGTTTTTATTATGACTTACTGGGCGAGAATGTTCTCTACAAAGAGCAGAGCATCGTCACCGATTTTTATCGTAAACTGACTGAAAGCTGCGATCTTCATTACAATGACTTTGAAATAGCTTTTATTTCCTATGCCAGCGCTGGTGCTACTCAAGGCATTAATCTTGCCTATGATGCCGGACTTATTGACTGTTCATCCCATGACTTTATCAATTCCAGCATCGATCTTTTACTGAATAACATGGGCCTTGATGCGAAGCTTAATGACCATGTTATTAAAGAGTCCTATAAAATCGAAAAGATGTTTACCGCTCGAATTGAAAAAAATTTCATCATGGTTTAATCGATTTAATTAGTTTTTTCCTTGAACTATCATCGCAGCGTCGTTTTTAATTCGACGCTGTTTTTTTGTCTTTATTTTTTTGTCTTAAACAGATCAGTATTCTTCAATCTGGGTAACTTTTTTCATCGGTATCATCGTTAAGGCGATCCCAAATAGAATAATGCCAAAACCAATTAAAGAATTGACTGAGGGAATCTCGCCCACAAAGAAAAAAACAAATATTGGATTGAGGATCGGTTCCAGAAGGGATACCATAGACGCTTTCAGCGCTGAAATCATCCGTACCCCTTTAAAGAATACCAGATAAGATACACCAATTTGAAAAACACCCAGAAAAATCAGTCCCAACCACCCCGCCGTGGATAATCCCGAAAAATCCAGCTGTGTTGGAAACAGCAACAGAATCACCAGGCAAAGGATAATATTATTCAGACCAATGATTGAGTTATCAGAAACCGGATATTCCTTATCCATAAAATGCTGCACCATCGCATAAGCAATACCATTCGTCAACGCCAACAAGTCACCCCAAAGATTTCCTCCCGCTGAAGCACTGAAGATAACAATGATTCCCATGAGAATAAATAACCGCGGTATCAGTTCTCTGCTGGTTATTTTTTTTCCTCGCACCACATAGTATAGATAGAGCCACAATGGAGCTGTGCATTGAAGAATAATCGCATTGGCTGCAGTTGTTATTTTCGTTGTCAATACGAACATAATGCACAAATAGCAATAACCAATCGCCAGAATAAGATTGTTTTTGGAGAACCTCAGCTTCTTCCATTGAATCAGGGGCAAAAAAATAAGCCCAGCAATAAATGCCCGACCAAAGATGATAGTATAGGCATTGGCATTGATGAGTTTGATAAAAAACCCGCCGGTGCTAAACAATACCATGGCGATGAGCACATATAAGGTTCCCTTTGTCGTTTTTTCCATCGGTACCTCCTTTTTTCTTTTGCAAGTTATCTTTTGATGATACCACAACCATTCGCTTTTTTCCCTATATTTTTACTTTTATTTCCTGTATAATATTTGTAATAAGGTGGAGGTAAACTTTGTATGTTATCACACTCAAACTTCGCACATAATAATCGAGCAAAATCATCGTAAATCCGATGTTGCAAACATAAAAATAGCATGAGAACACCAGATTTGTTATAATTGAATTAGCGAAAAACAAACAAACAAGCTGGAGGCTCATGCTATGAAA
>NZ_JBGSHG010000071.1:0-8958 GCF_041752335.1 Acetobacterium sp.
ACAGCGCTTTACAAGGGCCACACCATTCTGCCCAAAAATCCACCATGACAGCTCCATTATAGGATAAAATTTCAGTTTCGAAATTTTCCATATTGATATTAATAATTTTTTCACTGGACATTTTTCTATTCACCTCATAAATGTATTTGCGCAAACATTATATAATAATTCCCGGAAAGTTAAAAGGATAAAAGTTAAATTTCTCAGTTTAAAGGCTGGCGGTTGTGTTAAAATAAAGGCATGAAAAAAATGGAAATAAAAAAGAGTATCATCAAAAATGAACTTTATAAAATTAATAGCCATAACCAGTACCGGTTTCACATGCCCGGACATAAGGGTCGGGGCGAAGCCTTTGCCTTATATGATTATGACATCACCGAAATACCCGGCGCTGATAATCTCCACGACGCCCAGGGGATCATTGCCCAGGCCCAGGAAAAACTGGCCGCGATCTATCAAAGCGACGAAGCGGCGATTCTCGTCAATGGCACCACCACCGGCATTCACTGTGCCATCCTGGGCAGCTGTTTACCGGGAGCGCAGCTGCTGGTGCCGATTAACTGTCATCGGGCGGTTTTTGGGGCGCTGGGATTGGGGCGCATTGAAGCGATTTTTATCACCCCGGAGATTGAAGGCGATTTGGGCTTTGCCCACTCGATCAGCGTCGCATCGGTCCGCCAGGCGCTGGCTGAAAATCCCCAAATCGGGGGAATGATTCTGACCAACCCCAGCTATTACGGCACCACCAGCGACGTAGAAAAAATCGCCGAAATTCTTCATGACCAGGGAAAATTCTTAATTGTCGATGAAGCCCACGGTGCTCATCTGCACTTTAGTGATAAACTGCCGCAAGACGCTTTGTCAGCCGGCGCTGATGTGGTGATTCAGAGCACCCATAAAATACTGGGGTCCCTGACCCAAAGCTCGCTGCTCCACTTTCAGGGCAATCTGGTGAACCGGCAAAAGATCAAATCCTTTCTCAGCCTGCTGCAAAGCTCATCCCCCAGCTATCCGCTGATGATTTCGGTGGAAGAGGCGGTGGACAATGCTTTTGAAAAGGGCGAAATTATTTTTAATACGATTGTGGCGGCCCATCAGCAATTCTGTCACAATCAGAACGGTCAGGAGCCGATTATTCTGTATGGCGGAGCCGACCCGGATCATGGTTATGATCGCAGCAAGTGGTTGTTTCAGACCCGGGGCATTGCCGGAACCGAAGTGGAAGCGCAGTTGTCAGCAAGGTACGGGATTCAATGTGAAATGTCGGCCGCCAATTACGTGCTGGCGATGACTGGCATCGGCACCAGCCGGGATGATTTAGCAAGAATAACCCAAGCTATCTGTGATATAAATACAACCATCAAGCGGGATTTAGCTGTAGAAAAAGAACATGAGGCCCCTTTACATCGGTGGGAAGACATCGATTTTACCACCGCCGTGCAAACCGAAATACCCCTGTGGGAAGCCCTTGCTTCAGAACACCGGGACAAGATGGCCTTGGATATGGCCGTGGGTCAGCTGATTGGGGACTTTATTATCCCCTATCCCCCGGGTATCCCGGTGTTACTTCCCGGCAGCCGAATTACCCCGGAAATGGCAGTTTATTTAAACGATCTGCTGGATCACCAGGTAGCGGTTGTGGGGATCGACGCCAAAAGAGCAGTAACAATTATAAAAAAGGAGCCGGTAATCATGGAAAAGAACCATCAGGGACAACTGATCGTCATCGAAGGAGTGGACGGCAGCGGAAAACAGACCCAGACCCAACTGCTTTATGACCGGCTGCTGAAAGCGGGGGAAAAAGTGATGAAAATTTCTTACCCCCGCTATGACAAAAAATCCTCAGCCATGGTAAAATTATATCTTGAAGGGGCCTTCGGGAAGGATCCCGGGACCATCAGTCCGTACATTGCTTCGACCTTTTATGCAGCCGACCGTTATGCCTCCTATAAGGAAGATTACGAGGACTTTCTGAAGCAGGGAGGTCTGGTGCTGGTCGATCGCTATACCACCTCTAATATGGTGCATCAGGCGGGAAAAATAAAGGATCCTGAAGAACGGAAACGTTTTCTTGACTGGTTGTGGGATTTTGAATTCAATCTCTACGGTCTGCCGATTCCGGATCGGGTGTTTTTTCTGAATATTCCCCCGGAGATTAACCAGCAGCTGATTAAACACCGGAATAATAAAATAACTGGAAAACAGGAAAAAGACATTCACGAAAACAGCCCCGAACATCTCCGGGATTCCTACCACAGTGCCCTGGCGCTGGTGGCGGAATATGGATGGACGGAAATAAATTGTATTCAAAGTAAAAAGTTGCGAAGTATCGAAAGCATCCATCAGGAAATCTGGGAATGCATAAAGGAGCGTAAATCAAATGATTGAAGATCAATATACCTATTTAACCATGGCCGACTCAGATATGGATTTTATTTTGCTTAAGAATTATCTGAATGCCAATGGGATTCAGGTAATCACCAGAGAAAAAGGCTTTGGCGGACCAATCCGCAGCATCTTCATGGGAAATTTTACACCAGCCCATATTGAGGTTTTTGTCAAAGACAGTGATTACGAAGAGGCTGCCAAACTACTGGATTATGAGGAATTCAGCGCCGAATTGGATGAAGAGCTGGGACTGGATACTGATGATTGGGACGACAGCGATGATAGCGAAAATAAAAAGAACAAACCTAATTAATCGCAGTCTTCGAGAGGAAAAAATGTTTAAAAAAATACAGGGTCATCAAACCATCACCAATCATCTTGAGAAAGAAATAATGACTAAAGAGGTAAGCCATGCTTACCTTTTTTCAGGAATCGATGGCATCGGAAAAAAGAAAACCGCCCGGGAATTTGCCAAAGCACTCTTATGTCAGGATCAGACCGACAAAGGTTGCGGTCATTGTCCGGTCTGCACCCAGATCGATCATGAAAACTATCCGGATGTCAAAATTATTGGTCCCAAAGCGGGCGAAGCCAGCATTAAAATCAGTCAGGTACGCGAAATGATCAGTGAGCTGTCGATAAAACCTTACTCGGGAAATTGGCGGATTAATATCATCGATGGGGCCGAAAGAATGACACCTGAGGCCCAGAACAGCCTGTTAAAGTCGTTGGAAGAGCCGCTCAGCTATAATATTTTTATTCTTATTACCAGCCATCCCCAGACAATCTTACCGACGATCCGATCCCGGTGCCAGAGCTATTATTTTCAGCCGCTGAACATTGTGGATATGGAGGCAATCATTTTGCAGGAAGCCGAGTTTGAGGAAACAGCGGTGGTAGAGGTCGTGCAGGCATCCGGGGGATCCCCGGGAATGGCCTTATATCTGCTGAATAACAGCGAGATCCAAAAAGAAAGAACTCACTATCTCAGGGAGCTGTACAGCCTTTTAAAAGGTGATGAAATCAAGGTTTTTACTTTGGCTGAGGTTTTATCCAAGGATAAGGCCACCAGTCAGGAGATCCTGGAGTTTTTTATTCACTGGTTTTATGAGGTCAATCTGCTGCTGGGAGGTCATCCGCTACCTCATCATGGGGAGCCGAATCCCGCTCATCGGGCCTACTATCAATTGCTGGAAAATGAAAAAAATGAGGCCATTATTAAAACTTTGTTTGAAATGATGGCGACGATACAATATAATGTTAATTTAAGGTTACAATGGGAAAAGTGTTTCATTAAGATAATGAAAATTCAGAAAGGATAAATCCAATGGGAAAATCAGTCGTCGGTGTACGATTTAAAAAAGTGGGTAAAATATATTATTTTGATCCCCTGGATATTGAGTTTGAACAGTTTGATCCGGTTATTGTGGAAACGGTCAGAGGCATTGAGTATGGCGAAATTGCTTTGACGGCCAGAGTTGTGGATGAAGCAGAAATGGTGGCGCCGGTAAAACCGGTGATCCGTAAAGCGACGGAAGCAGATACCATTGAGTTTAATAAACTCAAGCAAAATGAACAGGATGCCAAAGAGATATTCATTGCCAAAGCAAAAAAACATAAACTGGAAATGAAACTCATCGATGTGGAATACACCTTTGATCAGAAAAAGGCGATCTTTTATTTTACCGCTGAAGGTCGGGTCGATTTCAGAGAGCTGGTCAAGGATTTGGCTTCCATCTTTAAGGTGCGGATTGAACTTAGGCAAATCGGGGTTCGGGACGAAGCCAAACTATTCAAAGGTTTGGGAGTCTGCGGGCGAACCACCTGTTGTGCCCAGTGGCTGGGTGATTTTACGCCGGTATCCATTAAAATGGCCAAGGAGCAGAATCTGTCCCTTAATTCCACTAAAATTTCCGGAATCTGCGGTCGGCTCTTATGTTGCCTGACCTATGAACAGGAGTTTTATGAAGAAGTTTCTAAAAAACTGCCAAAGGTGGGACAAAGAGTCATCACCGCCGATGGCGAAGGTGAAGTATTCAAGTTAAGCATTCTGGAAGAAACCGTTTTCGTCAAAATTCAGGTGAATAAAGATGAAACCGAGGTGAAAAAATATCTTCTGGAAGAAATAGAGGTAAAAAAATTCGAAAAAGTGAAAAAAGACAAATAATCATCTTGATTTCACTACAAAAAAGGATATAATAAAGATGTTGTTAATGCTAAAAGGAGGGTTTTTAAATGGCTTATAAAATTACAGATGAATGTATCGCTTGTGGCTCTTGCATGGATGAATGTCCAGTAGAAGCAATTTCTGAAGGCGATATCTACGTTATTGATGCAGCCGCTTGTACAGATTGTGGCGCTTGCGCTGAACAATGTCCAGTAGAAGCAATTGTTCAAGACTAGTTAGAATTAATGAGAAAAGGCACCTTTCGGAGTTTTCTGGAAGGTGCCTTTAACATGCCGTATTTAAAGTGATCTTTCGATTAAATCCATTTTATTTTTTAGAAGTTTGTTAGATTATGGAATGCCTGGGTAAATACATATTCAAGAAATAAAATTAATGACAGATGAAATCTGGAGGAGGAAGAAATGCAGAAATACGTATGTGATATTTGTGGTTATGTTTATGATCCGGAGGTCGGAGATCCTGATAGTGGCGTTAGTCCGGGAACAGCTTTTGAAGATATCCCAGATGATTGGGTTTGTCCTTTGTGCGGCGTCGGAAAAGAAGATTTTTCACCAGAAGACTAGAAAACGACAATCAAAAAAAGGGCTAAAGCTCTTTTTTTTATGGGCTCAATGAGTTATAATGAAAATGACTACAGATACAAGGAGGATACATGGCAGTTAAAGCACGGGAAACCCTTGAAAGCAAACAAATCAGCATCACTACCCTGGGCATCTTAATGGTAGTGGTGGTGGGATATACACTTCTCTATAATCAGTTTGCCAATACCCTGGAAGACTATCGGTTGAAAACAATTGTTGGTGTGATCAGTCTGGTGATTATGATGGGTGGATTTTTAATTTCACTACGTTTTATTACAACCGCCTATGAAATGGTCATTACCCATGACCGATTGATTATTGACCGAAAAATATTTTTTTGGAAAAAAACCGTATTGGAAGTAAAAACTGATGACATTAAAAAAATTCTGCTCATCGAGGAAGCAAAAAAAACTGAAGGGCAAATGCGTAACTACACGCTGACAAACATGGATGGAAAACGAAAATACGTGATTCAATATGAAGAACAGGGAAAAATTTGCTATGTTAAGATCCAATGCACGGGAAAATTCCATGAGATTCTCAAAAAACAGGTCAAAATATAATAGCATTAAGGAAATCTTAAGGGAAATAGAGTATTATTTAGCTATAACAAGTTACCCTCTTTCAAAGTTTTTAGAAAAAACCGAACGCTTTTCACACGGCTTCGGTTTTTTTCTTTTTTGAAAAAAATTATAAATAAATAATTTGATTTCTCATCTTACAATTAGATATTGTTAATGTTCCAATAAATCGGGTATAATATTAGTAAATAACTAAGAGATCCACACGGGAAAGGAACGCCAATGGAAATTGTAGCAATTATGGGAAGTCATCGGAATGGTCAGAATACGCAGAAGGCCATCGACTATTTTATCGGAAAAATTAAGGTTGAACATGAACTATTTGAATATAATGTCAATAAGATAGACGTTAAGGCTTGTATTGCCTGTGATTATTGTATTCCTCATCAGGGGGAATGCGTGACAAAAGATGATATGACAGAAATTTACCAGAAAATGGAAACCTGTGATTTACTGATCGTGGCCAGTCCTGTTTATTTCAGCGCCTTTCCATCAAAAATAAAAGCACTGATTGACCGGACCCAAATGATTTATAATCTTAATGATAAATCAGCCATCAAAAAGAAAAAAATTCTGATCATTGGTGTTGGTGGTGCACCTTATTATCCGCGTCAGTTCCAGGCTATCGATAACACTCTGGAGTGGTACAAAAAAACGCTGAGCTGTGATGAGATTGGTTTTGTTCAGTTTTCTCATACCGATGAGTTGCCAGTACTGGATAACCAGAAGTGTCTGGCGGAACTGGAAGCAATCGCGGAAAAAATAAATACGTCGATGACGAAAAATTAGAAAATAATTTAAAAATAAAGGAGAAAAAAATGGCAAAGATATTAGATCAAACAGAATTTGATAATCTGGTAATAAAAGGAAAAGGCGTTGTGTTAGTAGATTTTTTCGCCACCTGGTGTGGCCCGTGTAAAGCACTGGCACCCGTGTTAGAAGAAGTGGCCGAGCAGGTAAAGGATAAAGCCAGTGTTTATAAAGTTGATATCGATCAGACCCAGAGCCTGGCCCAGCAGTATCGGGTGATGAGTGTACCAACGATGAAGATTTTCAAAAATGGTGAAGTCGTGGAAACCATTGTCGGACTTCAATCAAAAGGGGTTTTATTGGATAAGCTGAATTATTATGCCGGTTAATTAGAATTAAAAACATAAAAAAGGTCGCTTCATTTAAGAAGCGGCCTTTTTGGCATTATCGTCGAAAATGGTCAGAATCGTGATTAAAAGAGCTCTGAAATAAGTTGGCCGATTCATGTGAACGGCGTTTATCCTCATACATCTTCAGATCGGCATTGTGAACAAGGGTGTCGATATTATCCTCAGCAGTACTGAATAAAGCATAACCGGCAGATATTGAAAGATCAGCGATCAGTTCATTCAACTTGACAGGCTGATTAAAGTCAGCTTTGATTTCCCGGACTCGATTTCTAATCGCATCTTCTGATTTTACATCAGGAATAATGATGGTAAATTCATCGCCGCCAATGCGGGATAAAAATTCATCCCCGGTTTTTGATTTTTCCAGCCGTTTGGCTGCTTCAACCAGAACCTGATCCCCAACATCATGGCCGTAATTGTCATTGATGATCTTGAATTCATTCAGATCCAGAAAGATCACTGAAAAATCGTGGGCACTGGCAGGGTACTGGTTGCTGAGATCCTTGAGACGGCTGAAAAACATCCGGCGATTGGGTAAGTGTGTCAGCGTATCGTAATTAGCCAGAAGATAGAGTTCATCAGCCAGTTGTTTATAGTTTTCACGGCTCTGCAGCAATTCCAGCTCGGTTATTTTTCTCAGGGTGATGTCGTGAAAGGTAACGACGATGCCCATAAAACCATCCATGCTGTCACTTGCTACAGCGGCAGATAAGATCGCATGGATGGTTTTACCATCAGCGGTGATCAGATCAGTCTCTCGACTTTCGATTTTTTGATGGGCATGCAACAGCTCCAGATTGTCCCGGTTATACTGTTGGGAGAGTAACAGCATATTTAAATCCTTTCCCAGGAGTTGTGTCTCGTTGTACTTTAAAGTCAAACAGGTGGCCAGATTATAACGCAGGATGGTGCCCTTTTCATCAAGCAGTAAAACGGGATCCATAACCGTATCGAGAATCACGTCTGACGATGCAGTGGTTGAAAAGGAAAAAAGCTGATGATCGCTGATCAGATAAAAGAATCCTACCGCAAACAGAGCTGTCCCCAGATTTGCCAATGGCGGTAAAAAAATGGTAACCATTGGCAATAGGACATCGGTGCTTACACCAAAGATGAGAACAATGGCATCGATGACAATAATAGCTAGAGCCTGTTTTCTTTGAATCTGATAGGAGGATTCATTACGCCACTGAAGCAACAGGTAAAAACCAATTGAAAAGTAAATACCCAGATACAGCACATAAATCCAGGACCAAACATTTTCGATACTGTTGATATAAGTCCAGCCGAGACCCGAAGTGGACTGAGTAAAACCACTGGCCAGACAAGTTGCATCACCGGTAAGATTTTTGATTAGGATTGCGACGGGAATAGCATAAAACAGTATTTTCAGTTCGAACCGGGACAGGTAATGTTCGCGATTGCTTAAAATAATGAAAAAATAAACGGCAAAGGGCGGGAAAAGGCTGCCGCCGATACAGCCGAATCGGTGCCAATACATGGCCGCGCCCAGATTAGGGGCAGTATAAAAAAAGGTATAGGCAAAAGCCCAGACCGAGAGCATCAGACACTCGATAAAGGCAAATTGGTTCAACGGCTGGCGCTTGTTTGACCGCAGACAATAAATGCCCAGAAGAACAAATAATATAAAAATGGTAAAAGATAAAAGGGAGAGAATATTCAATTTAAAACTCCTGCCTGAAATGTGACGATTGATCTAGTGATATTATACCCAAAATAGCGCTGTTTTGTTATCGTTATTATGGATGCCCTTGAAAAAATGCTGGGAATAGTGGAAAAACGAAAGTTTCAACCTTAAAAAAAATAAGGAGACCGTTTTCATTTTTGGACAAATAGCCCGATTTGTCGGGATTTCGGACAAGTTTGAATAATCGTATAATTACAAGCCGATATCCCAGTGCTATACTCCTTTAAGCAAGCGAAAGGAGCGAAAAATGAATAAAAAAATAGTTAACAAAGCCAACACAGTCCGATTTATTGTTATTATCGGTGTTATTATTATACCACTTATGTATAGTTTTTTCTATCTCAGTGCCTTC
>NZ_JBGSHG010000072.1:0-31811 GCF_041752335.1 Acetobacterium sp.
CCATCAGCAGCCCATACTGGTGCTAACATTGTAGTAGCGGTTGTTCCTCTTTTAACATCGAAAGTGATTAATGCTTGATCAGCAGCGCTGATAGCGGTGTTGAATGAAACTGTTAATGTTGTTGCGCTTGTTGCTTCAACTCCAGTTACATTAGTAACCATTACAAGAGCATCAATCGCTGCGTTAATAGCCGCTGTCGCTGCATCAACTTCCGCTTGTGTATTAGCATCAGTTACAACATTATCTGTTAATGCTGTTTGAAGAGCTGTCCAGCTATCAGCTGTGTAATCAGCTTCAGTCAAAGCTGCTGCTGCTGCTACTGCTGCGTTGTAAGCTGTCAAGTCAGATTTTTCTGTTACAATCTTAACTTCTAAAGCTTCAAGTCTTAAGAAAGAACCAACGGTTCCCAGTTGTTGTCCATCTTCAAACCATGCGGTATCACCGATGTTTTGGATATGGCCTTTGTACTGTACAGAGTAACCCTGTACGGCATTGCCTTCATCATCGACTAAATTAATTTCAATCGCTTCGATTTGTTGGCTTTTGCCTTCAGTTCCGGCAAATGCGCCGTTTTCAACTGGAGCCATCCAGCCCACATTTTGCACATGAACTCTGTATTGGATATTAACGTTTTCTGGTTGATTCGATAATTGAATCCAGAATCCTTCCAATCTCAGGCTTTGGCCTACTGTACCTAATTGATTAGGTCCTTGAATCCAGGTTCCATCCAGTGGGAAATTCCCAACATTTTGGATATGTCCCCGATATTCAACTCCAACTGCTTCTGTTTCAGCTGTTGTTGCGTTTCCACTGAATAATCCTAAAAACGAATCCCAGGCTGATACTTCTTCATTAGCCGCGAATACGCTTGAGGAGAATACCATGGATAGCATTAACAATGTTGTTAAAATGCTAACTGTAATCTTCTTCATACTTTGTTTCCTCCGTTGTTAAAATTTTGGGTTTTTTTTATCCGGAAGTTTCAGCAATAACTGTGACATTAATCGCCTGAAAATTCCAGAGCTTAATCTTGCTCCATATTTAATTGTCTAAATTTACGTTCGAACTGTCCCTCTTTCCTCCTTCCTAATTTTTAGCTATGCAAACCATCATCTTCGCTTGAAAAGTCCGGTTTGCCAATACAGTCAAACGGTAAACCTAGAAAGAGCGTTCTTTTATGATTCTACACCTTCTTATGATGTTTTGCAATAAATATCGTTGTTTTTTTGAATAAAAATCGTGATTTTTACATTACAAAACCGAAATAATAATGTGTTTAGCTCACATCTTTGACACATTCTAATATTTCAGAATAACAATATATCCAATACTTTCAATTTTGACCAAATCAACTGCACGACGCTGGATAAACCGGTGGTATTGCTCTTTTCTGCGATGACAGCGATCAGCTCCTTTCAGATTCAACCTGGTATTAACGTTTTTTACCTATACAATGGGTTAACGCCCGGAGTGGCGGTTTTATTGCATGGGGTTTTGGTTTTTTTTATTTTTTTATTGCGCTGCCCGGTCATGACATCGGTTCTTCAGTGGGTTCTTCTGCCGGAGCTTCTTCAGGCTCTATCGGTTCGGTTGGGTTTTTCTCTTCACTTAAGGGCTTTTTCTCTTCGTCAACGGCTTCGGTTTCTTTTTCCGGCGGGGTGATCACCGATTCCTCGGGAATGACTGGTGCTTCACCGCTATCCTCCGGCGTTTCGCTGACGACGGGGTCACTCACTTCGGGTTCCTTCGCTTTGCCATTGGCATTAACGGTTGTTTCCGTGGCGGGTTCCGGGATCGTGATCTCGGGATCATCTGCAATTGGTGTTACGGGACTGCTGATGTCCTTGGTTTCTTTTTCCGGTTCATCGACGGTAATCACATTGGTGAGATCCACGGATTTTTCTTTGGAGACAGCCAGCAAATCGGTCAGTGACAAGGAAGCCAGGGTTTCCATGGTCAGCGATTTGTCGGCGACAACCAATTCCTTCATTACATTGAGTTTGCCGGTGGAGACATTATACTGCTCCGCCTCGGTGACGGCCTGACTATCCGGGATCACCGATTGCCGGACCACGGTGGCGCTGACGTTTTCAGCGGTGGCCGAGTCTTTAATCACCTGATTCAGGGATGCGGCCAGATCGTCGGCCTTCGCCGCGTTCTGATTTTGCACTGTGACCATCACCACGCTCTTATTCTCGTCCAGGTTACCGTTTTTAATCATGGCGGTGATAATCACCCCCACCGAATCTTCCAGGCTGGACTGATCGAGATGCTCCTCATCAAGCAGCTTCTGGACCTCCTGATCAAAGGCTTTAACTGACAGGATCTGTTTGTGCTTGTTGGTAACAATTTCGACACTCTGATTGGCATCAAGGGCAATGATGTTCTCGGGTGATTTAAACTCGGCGAACCAGGTGGTCACACAGACCAGCATCACCAGAGCGCCGGCAACGGCCATGGAAATGGGCTTAAAGTATCGCTGCCTTTTTTCCTGCTGCTGGGCGGGAGTCGGCTGTTGCCGGGTAATGTAGTCGTGCCCGGTCATTTTGACTACCGGCAGCGCAGCCAGTTTTTCAAAATCGAGACCGGGAGCCTGGCTGATGCTGCGGGACAGCGACGCTTCGATATTCAATTTTGGTTGATTGCTCATTATAACACCTCCTCTTCGATGAGATATTTTTTCAGTTTTTTCAGTCCGCGATGATATTTAGATAAAACGGTGGATAGCTTCATATCCAGATTTTTGGCAATTTCCCGGTGGGTAAAACCGGAAATAGCATGTAAAAGAATGATTTCGGTTTCTTCGCTGCTGAGAATTTTCAGCGCGGTCTGGAGCACCAGTCGATCTTCGGAATCGGTGACGTAGGAAAAATTCAGGTCATTTTCGATGTCCGTTATTTCGGTACTGTCATTTTTTTGTTTATTACGGATTTTGCTGATGGACAGATTCCGGGCAATGGTAAAGACCCAGGCCATCGGTTTACCCATGGGTTGGTAGAGATGGGCCGCCGCCCTGATCTTCAGATAGGTGTCCTGGACGACGTCCAGGGTGTCATCATGATTCTTTAAGGTTGATAAAACAAAGGCGTAGACGGTTCGCTCCGTCAGGCGGTAAAATTCCTCGAAGGCTGCCATATCGTTTGCAGCAATCCGGGCGAATAGGGCTTCATCGATATTCAGTTTTTGTTTTTCGTTGCTGCCTGTGTTATCCAATACCACCATCGAAAGGAATAGCTTCATCAGGTTTAACCCCCAACATTATATTAACGTTTTATAATAACGTTTTATTGCATTGATTTTTTGTTTTTTTTACGTACAGGCTATTATCTGTTATAAAAGCGAAAAAAGCAAGATGTGGCATCGTGTGTGCCAGAATTTTTTTGGTTTTTTTATTTTGCGCGTTTGCGCGAGTTGTCTTCTTTAATATTATAACACAGGGGCGCTGTCAAATTAGCTTTTTTATGGTTTCTTAAGATAAAGGGCAGGGGTGGTTGTAACTTACTGAGATGCCCTATCCTTGCGGGTGAATTTTTATCCCCGGGGTGCCAAGGTTTATAGGTGACTTTTTTTCGGCGACGTGATAGAATGTAAATATTATGGGAATATAAATATTATCACATTTTCTTATGTACACGATATCAGAAATTACTTAGATGATGTCTTAAGGATAATTTTTTTTATGAAGGAGTTTTAAAATGGAGAAAAAATTAAGCTACACCGTCGATGAGCTCATTGATTTACATGTCTTGCAACAGTTTCAGGATAGTTTTGCCAAAGCATTGGGAATGGCCAGTCTTTCTGTAGATAACGTTAAAGGGCCCATTACCGAGCCCAGTAATTTCACTGATTTCTGCATGAAATACACCCGGGGCTCCAGCGAGGGAAGCAAACGCTGTACCGCCTGTGATATCGAAGGCGGCAAGAAATCGGGAAATACCGGTAAGCCGGCGGTTTATTCTTGTCACGCCGGGCTGGTAGATTTCGCGGCCCCAATTGTGGTCGACGGGGTGCAAATCGGGGCGATCCTTGGCGGTCAGGTTCTTGATGCGCCCCCAGATGAGGATAAGTTCAGAAGAATTGCCCGGGAAATCGGTGTCAATGAGGATGAATATATTGCGGCGCTACGCAAAATAACCGTTGTCCCCCGGGAAAAAATCAATGCGGCGGCAGATATGCTTTATGTTTTTGCCAACTCCATTTCGAAAATGGGTCACCACAACCGCTTACTGGTGCATGAGACCGAAAACTTCCAGGATATTTCGGAAAACATGTTTGAAAATATCCGCTCCGTCACAGATGTAGTCAATAATTTCTCAGTACAGATTGAATCCTTGATTAAGACATCGGATGAATTGCTGGAGTCTTCCACCATTTCCAAGAACAAGGTGAAAGAAACCGATTCGATTCTTAAATTTATCCGGGATGTGGCCACTCAGACCAATCTGCTGGGCTTAAATGCGGCCATTGAAGCCACCCGGGCCGGTGAATTTGGCCGGGGCTTTAACGTGGTGGCCGATGAGGTTCGGAAACTGGCGGTGATGAGTGTGGATTCGGCTAAAAAGATCGAGAGTATTCTTGACAGCATTGTGGTGAGTATGAACTCGGTGGAATCACAGGCGGCTAAGTCATACAAGATCATCGGCGAACATCAGGCGGCCATGGGTGAAATTAATGAAAAATTGACTTTGCTAAATGACATTTCGGATAAACTGAAGGTTGAGATTAATAATTTGAAGGCGAATCTTTATTAAGGCATTGCAAGGCGGGGCAACCCGCCTTTTTTTATGTTCGGAATATGGCTATCGGGGACGTTAGATTTACAGCGATGCCCGGACGTGACAAGGGGACATTTCGCCTTTCATCCCGATGGGCTGACAGGCGTAACGTCCCCTTTTCACATCCTACCTTTTGTCATCTTTTTTGTTTCTGTTCCATTTAAATGGTGTGACACAATTTTGAGAAGGGAGTTTGAGCGATGGCATGAAAACAATTTTAGATGTGCTGCCGAAGGTTTTTGGGGTGCTGGGATCGGTGCTGGGTTTTCTCTTAGGTGGATTTGATGGGTATCTATATACCCTTTTGGCCTTTATCCTGATTGATTACCTCACTGGTGTTCTGGTGGCGGTGGCCCAGCGGCAGGTATCCAGTGAAATTGGCTTTGTTGGGATTCTGAAGAAAATGCTGATTCTGGTAATGGTAGTCATTGGTCATTTGCTGGATGAAAACCTGCTCGGTGGCGGTGCCACCATGCGGACAGCTGTGATTTTCTTTTACACGGCCAATGAAGGGATCAGTATTACTGAAAACCTGGGGTGTCTGGGGTTTCCAATTCCGGAAAAGTTAAAACGGGTTTTGGCACAGTTGGACGAGGAAGAATAAGAGGAGGAGGAAAACGCGATGTGTATGAATGATGAACAGATTACGGCGCATTTTAACCGACAGGAGTTTAAATGCTGTTGTGAGGGTCATTACTGTGACGGCTTTCCGGCGGAGATGAACCGGGAATTGGTGGGCCGGATGGAAGCTGTCCGGATGGTCCTGGGTGCGCCGATTATTGTGACCTCCGGGGTGCGATGCCCGATCCGGAATGAGGAGGTTGGGGGGATCATCTATTCCCGACATCTGGTTGGGGATGCGGCTGACTGCTATGCCCCGGGGATCTCGGTTTATGATCTGGCGGATGCGGCCATTGGGGCCGGACTGGGGGTGATTATTTATGAGGATGAGGGTTTTTGCCATTTAGAGATTTAGGATAAACAGCGATGCCCGGCCATGACATGGGGACATTTCGTATTTCATCCCTATCGGGCTGACATCTGTAACGTCCCCTTTTCATACCCTACCTATTTTTTATGGCATCTTTTTCTGGTTTATTCCATTTATTAGTATACCCGATGAAAGGAGGTACACACAATGCCAGTAACAACAGATTTTATCAGTAATAAGCTGCAGGTTCGTTCGAACTATGGGATGGTGGAAGGTAAGGAAGTGATTAAGTCCAAGACTTATGCTAACCTGAAAGAAACGGCCGTCGATGATGATATTTATGCTGTGGCTGAGGCGCTTGCGGGTTTGCAGGCACCTACCATGGAAGAAGTACTCAAAATTGAGACCACCCTATTGATTCCCGGTGTTTAACACACCTTAAACTTTGAAGAGAGGAGGTAAGAATTATGGCAGATATTAAAGCAACCATGGTCTTTCAACGGGCTGATGGTAAAAATGCGACCATTTCGGTGTCGGACGCTGATCCGGCAGTCACTCAGACTGAACTGAATACAGCAATGGATCTGATCCTGGCTAAAAACGTGTTTGCACCAGACAATATTGGGCTGGTGAAAAAGGTCAGTGGAAAGCTGATCAGCACCACAACTCAGGATTTTGAGATGACGGTTTAAGGGATTAAGCGGGGGTATCCCCGCTTTTTTATTTAAACATTTGTTCGCAAATGCTTGAAACCTGAATTTGATTGATGTATAATGATCAAAAGAACTGATGTTCTAAACTTGAAAGAGGTGACAATATGAAAAATAATGAAATGATTCTTTTGGTTCGCGGTGCCCGGCAGCGGGATCCCCAGTGTCAATTGGCTTTAATTGAACGCTTCAGACCTTTGATGCTTTCGATGATTCGTCGTTATGTTTATGAGACCGATGTTTTAGATGACTACTTGAGCGAAGCTGCCATTGTACTGCTCAACTCGGTAGAGACCTTTAATGAAGAGCTTGGGGTTCCCTTTTCCGGCTATTTGAAAAAAGAATTGTTTTATTATTTTGTCAATGTGGCCAAGGTTCACCAGAATTTCTGTTCTCTGGATTCAGCAACCGGAGACGATGATTCTTTTTCGTTGCTGGACACCCTGTGTGATGCTGCTGACATTGAGGGCGATTATCTCCGGGCCGAGGATTTATCGGCTTTGCAGCGGTATCTGCCCCAGCTCCGGGAACGGCAGCGCTGGATTATTGAGGAGCATTATGCAAAAAACCGAAGTTTTCGGGAGATTGCTGCAAGCATTGGAGTCAGCGCCAATAGCCTGGTGAAGCTCCATCGCCGGGCGATTGCCGATTTGCGTACGTTTTTTGGCTTGGATCTGGTGAATTAATTTCGTTTGAGATCTTCGGCGATCTGGTTGAGTTTTTTGAGGCGGTGATAAACGCCGGACTTGCCAACAGGGGGATCCAGGCGTTCGCCCAGTTCTTTGATGCTGGCATCCGGATAGTTTAAACGGAGTTCGGCAATGTCATAGAGGTTGCGTGGCAAGTTTGCCAGGCCCAGTTGCTTTTTGATCAGCATGATATCGGCGACCTGATCATAGGAAGCAGCAATGGTTTTATTGAGATTGGCAGTTTCGCAATTGACCTGACGGTTGACATCGTTGCGCACCTCTTTAACAATCCGGATGTTTTCCATTTCCAGCAGGCCCCGGTGGGCGCCAATAACACTGAGAAAGTCGGCCACTGAGGCCCCTTCTTTGAGATATAACACCCAATGGGCCTTGCGATGGATCAGGTTCGACTTGATCTCGTACTGATCGAGGATGGTTTTGATGCTTTGCAGGTAGGCACATTGTTCAGCTCCGGCCACCGGATTACGGTCACTTTGCTTTTCAATTTTTTTATTCGCTAAGGTCGTTTTCTTGCCGACCAGTTCCAAGTGGTAGGTTTTTTCGGGATTGGATACCGATCCGCAGCCCAGAAAGGCACCCCGGATATAGGCCTTGGTCTGGTTTTGCTGCTTTTTGAATTTCTCCGGCACCTGATTGGCAAAAAAGGCCTGGCCATCGGCGTTGTAGCTTAAAATCTGACAGTCTTCCAAAATTATTTTTGCTGTCCACGGTTCTTCAACTACCACCCGGTAGGCCCGGTGTTCTTTGAATTTTCGGGTTTTTTCGATTTTTATTTTTGGTTTAATCAGATACAGCGTTTTGATCAGCTGGTAGCAGCGGGCGGCCACGGCAGGGTTTTCGGTTTTGACGCTGATGGTCATGGCGCCGGCTTCATTGATGGTGATGGTGGCTATGGCACCAATCATCCCCGACAGTTCGGCCCGCTGACAGGCTTTGGAGCCGAAGGGAAGCTTGGCTAAATCTTTTTTTAGGATGGCTGAAAATGTCATGGCGGCTCCTTTCTTTGGATGCGGGCGAGGGTCTGACCCCTTGGTCATCACGGATCGCCCCTACGGGATGCCCGGAGATGACTTGGGCCTTATTTGACGTAGGTTTCGAAGATGCGGCGGGCCAGGAGGTCGGCGTCGTGACGAACAAAGCCGTTTTCCATGACGACGTAGTCGTCCAGGATATACTCGTATTGTTCGATTGGATTTTTAATCCCTACCACGGTGGCTTCGCATTTTTTATACTTCTCTTCGATACTCTTTGGCAGACTGCCGGTATTGGCCACCACATAATCAAAGAGTCTGCCTTCCGCCTGATCCAGATGATCCTCGATGGCCCGGATATGATCTTCCTGGGTGTAACCGTCGGTTTCACCGGGTTGGGTCATGATATTACAGATGTAAAAACGTCTGGCGCGACTGTCGAAAATAGCTCTGGCCACATCCTTAACCAGCAGATTGGGAATCACACTGGTATAAAGACTACCGGGACCAAGGACAATCATATCGGCATTTTTAATGGCTTCAACGGTTTCTGGCAGCGGGCGAATGTCATCCTGTTTTAAAAAAATCTGAGTGATGGGACTCTGCTGCTCCAGGGCAGCCCTGGGAATGGCTGATTCACCTTCGATAATTTCGCCATTTTTCAGGGTTGCCATCAGTACCATCTGGGACAGAGTGACCGGCAGCACTTCCCCTTTGATCTGCAATACATCCGAGGTGCGCCGGACGGCGTCGTAAAAATCGTGGCTGATACCATTCATGGCGGCCAGAAACAGGTTTCCGAAGCTCTGCCCTTCCATGGGGCCAACCGGAAATCGATAATTAAAAAGCTCCTGCATCACGTTTTCGTCGTCAGCCAGGGCCAGGATACAGCTGCGGATATCGCCGGGGGGGAGGATACCCAGCTCTTCTCGCAGTTTTCCGGAGCCGCCGCCGTCATCGCCGACGGTTACGATGGCGGTGAGATTGTCGGTATACTTTTTTAAGCCCCGGAGGATCACCGATAAACCAGTGCCCCCGCCAATGGCAACGACCTTGGGATTTCTCACTTTGACAATATCTTTCAAGGTAAACTCCCTTATGTATTCTTTCATATCCATGAGATCACATCCTTTATAATTGTTCTAGTGGTCGAGGCGGTTTCTTTTGATGTCCCGGTGTTTGAGGGTGGTTTCGTAGCCTTTTTCTTTTAGGGCTTTGTTTAACAGCAAGGCAAAGGTCACCGATCGATGCTGGCCGCCGGTGCAGCCAATGGCAATTTCAACCGTGTTTTTGGAAACCTTGGCAAATTGGGGAATGACAAATTCCATTAAATCATGCAGTTTGTCATAAAAGATCTGGGCTTCCCGAAAGGACATGACGTAGTCTCTGACTGGCTGATCTTCGCCGGTTAAATTCCGCAGTTCCTGTTTATAGAAGGGGTTGGGCAGAAACCGGACATCAAAAACAAAGTCTGCTCCCATGGGGCTGGCATATTTGAATCCGAATGAATAAATTTTCACTTTTGGTTTGGTATGATCCCGATCGATCTCAACTATTTTTTCGAGCTGTTCTTTGAGTTCACTGACCTTTATATCTGAGGTGTCAATGACCTCATCGGCCATTTCTCTCAAATGTACCAGACTTTTTCGTTCCTGCCGGATGGCTTCGATCAGATTGCTGGCGGAATCGGTCAACGGATGATCACGCCGGGTTTCCTGATACCGGGATACCAGTACCTCGTCTCTGGTATCTAAAAAGATCAGCTTGGTATCATCTTTTGTGGCCTTGTATTCGGCCAGAGGTGTATCTTGACCATCAAAGAATACATCTCCCCGGACATCCGTTACCAGGGCTATTTTTTCAATTTCGGTGGCGGATTGCTGACAGAGGTTGATGAAAGTCACAATCAGCTGGGGGGGAATGTTATCAACACAGAAATAGCCCAGATCTTCAAGGATTTGAATGGCCTGGGATTTTCCGGCTCCGGACATGCCGGTGATGATGATGATTTTCATGGAATTCTCCTTTTTTTATTCGGTGATATTGATAATGCGGGTGATGGGGATGCCGGATGCTTTGATGGTTGCCGGAGTGTTGCGCATATCGCCGAGGGCGTAGATGCTGTGGGCGTCGCTATTGATGGCGAAACTGACTGGATATTTCATGGCGACTTTTATTTCGTCGGCGCTTAAATGATCGTGGCGGGGATTGATTTCCAAAATCACGCCGTATTCAGCGGCGGCTTTTGCCACAGGTTCAATATTAATCGGCATTTTATCCCCGGGATGGGTGATCAGCTTGATGTCGTTGCGTTCCATCATTTTGATATAGGTCCGGGTATTCATCGCCACCACCTGTTTCCTGAGAAAGGGCAGCACCCGGGCGGCATAATTGGGAATGGCAAAAACAAAGATATCTTTGATACTGGCGGGAATATAACCATAGTGGTATCCGGCTGAGATCCAGTCGCAATATTTCTTTTCTTCGTCACCGATATCAATGTTGCCATCGGCTCCAGTAATGTTAGATTCCACCGAGAGATAGATGTCAATATCATCATATTTCTGATTAAGGGCATCAATTTCTGCCCGCATTTTGGCAAAGTTCTTTTTTTGAATCCCAAACATCGGATGGCTCCGGCCGTGGTCCGAAATGGTGATCGCTTTCAGACCGATTTTACGGCCCTGCTCGACCATTTCGGCGATGGTATTTTTACCATGACTATAGGTTGTATGGGTGTGCATATCATGTGTTATTTTCATGCTTGATTATTCGTTGCCGATGACGATGACTTCGGTTTTGAGATCAACGCCGAATTTTTCTTTAACCCCGGCCTGGATGGCGCCGATGAGATTTAATATGTCTGCGGCGGTGGCGCCACCTTTGTTAATCACGAAACCACTGTGTTTTTCGGACACCTGGGCGCCGCCAATGGCATAGCCTTTAAAACCGGCGTCTTGAACCAGTTTGCCGGCATAGTAGCCCACCGGTCGGCGAAAGGTGCTGCCGGCACTAGGGTATTCCAGCGGTTGTTTCGTCTGTCGCTGAGTATTCAGATTCAGCATTTTTGCGGCAATGGCCTGCTCATCGCCGTTTTTAAGCGCCAGTTCGACACTGACCAGGACCCAGTTATGTTGTTGCAGGATACTGGAGCGGTAACCAAAATCGCACACGTCGGCAGGGATGGTTTTCAGACTGCCATCTTCGGTGATGACGGTGATGCTGTTAATGATATGTTTCATTTCGCCATCGTAGGCGCCGGCGTTCATGGTGACGGCTCCGCCCAGGCTGCCGGGAATGCCGGAAGCAAATTCGAGGCCCGTGAGTTTTTCGTTCAGCGCCACATTTGCCAGATCTTTAAGGCTGATCCCTGGTTCGGCAATCAGGGTTTCCCCCACTGTTGCAACCTGATTAAGGGCTTTGGTATTGATGATAATGCCGCGATAACCTTTGTCCCGGACGATCAGGTTGCTGCCATTGCCCATAATATAGAGCGATTTCCCGGATTCTTTGCAGATTTCCAGAACTGCCTGCAATTCTTCCCGGGTCTGGGGCATTAAAAAAAGGTCTGCCGGACCCCCAACCTTGAAGGATGTATGGTTTTTCATGGGTTCATTCTCTTTTATATTTTCTGCAGCCATAACGGCTTGCAGTTTTTTGATGGTGTTATTCATATGATTACTTCCTGACTTTTTGTATTTAGATTAAGTTCATCATATCATTATTCATTAAGATTCGCCACAAAAAAAGACCCAAGACGGGTCTTTTTAAGAATCTTTTATTTGGCCAAAGCTGGGGATAAAAGTACTTATGATCATCACGGACCGCACCTCAACAAGGTTAATCTTTTCCGTTTCCCATCACTATTTGCTACACGACATGCAACTAAAACAAATCCGCATGTGTTCCCGTTCTATTAAAAACAAGGATCGTCCCACTTACTTGATAGATTAGTAACCAATCCGGTTGGATATGGCATGCACGATAGCCGACATAATTACCAAACAAACTATGGTCTCTATTTTTCTCGTTCAGCACCTCTCCGTTTTCAAGTGCCAACATTATTTCTTTAATCAATTGCATATTATACCCCCGTTTGATACAGAGTTTAAAGTCTTTTTTAAACTGACTGGTATAGTTTGCAAAATATTTCATAATCCCATTTCCTCAAAAAAACTCTCAACACTTTGATGTTCCACTGTTTGACTTCCAGCAATTATCTCGCTTGATTCCTTCATCGCCTGCAAGGTTATCTCATTTGGGCGGGGCATCTTAATCTCAAAAGGAAGACCACCGCTTAAAATCACTTGATTCAAAAAAATATTGATTGCATCCGAGGTGGTCAAACCCAATTGATTCAATAATATTTCTGCATTCATTTTCAAATCAGGATCGATTCGCATATGAATCGTACTCGTTTTAGCCATGTGATTCACCTCCATTTTCATCTCAATAGTAGCACATTCCAAATACATTTGCAACACAATTTCAATATCCACCCTATTCGGCGACAGCACAGAGGGTGGCGATGAAGACCTGGGCGGCTCCGGCTTCGAGGAGGGTGAGACTGGTTTCAGCCAGGGTGGCGCCGGTGGTGAGAACATCATCCACCAGCAGGATGGTTTTATTTTGGATGGTCTCAATGTGTTCAACATTGAATGCGCCGGTGAGATTGCAAAGCCGCTCTTCCCGGCCCTGACCAATCTGATGGGGAGTGTCCCGGCTGCGAATGAGGATATCTGTGGCCAACTCTGGAGCCCGGTGATTATTCTGGCTTAAACCTTCCCGGATGCCCTGAGCGATCTTTTCACTTTGATTATAGCCCCGTTCTGACTGGCGGTTGGAGTGCAGCGGGACCGGGATGATCAGATCCACACCGTTGACCCAGGGAAATCGGGCCATGTCCACCCCCATTTGAGTACCAACCCAAATGCCCAGGTGGGGGCGATCGTTAAATTTGATGGCATGGACCAGTTTTTTCCCGGAGTCTTTATAATTGAGATAAGCATAGCCACCGGAAAAAGGCAGATTGAGTTTGGCACAGGGAATGCAGACATGGCGATCGGCGTCAAAAATGGGACGGCCGCAGCGGATGCAGGTGGGGTTATTGATGATTGGCAAGTCATCTTCGCATTGATGGCATAAAAAACGGTCAGTGACAAAAAGCACCTTGCCGCAGATAGGACAGGTTCCGTTTTTAAGAAAAAGGTTATTTTCGAGAAAGGTCAGGAGGGTTTGTTTCAGGTTCATGATTACCTCACAATGGGGTGCGGGCGATCACGGATCGCCCCTGCAATAATGCATTACGTGTTCTTTTCCTATACTACTCGACCCGGGCATGCCCTGGGGACGCGAGGTCTTTCATCCCTATCGGGCTGATATCCGTATCGTCCCCAGGTCAGGCCCTATCTCATCGGGTGGTTGATATAGGTGATGATGCGGTCGCGGAGGGCGGTTTGGCGGTTTTGGGATTCGCTGGATTTGATCATCTGGCGGAAGACGTACTGGTTGCCCATCAGGATCAGCAGTCTCTTTGCCCGGGTGACGGCGGTATAGAGGAGCTTGCGGTTAAGAAAGAGCGGTGGTCCGCCGACGATGGGCATGACGACCACCGGGAACTCGCTGCCCTGGCTTTTATGCACGGTCATGGCGTAGGCATGGGTGATTTCGTCCATCTGGTCAAAGTCGTAGGTCACCCGCTTGCCGTCGTTAAAGAGAATGGCAAAGGATTTTTCGCGGCTGCTGATCTTTTCGAGGATGCCAATATCACCGTTGTAGATCCCTTCCCCTGATTCCAGCGACAGCGTATCTTCCCACTTGATGCGGTAATTGTTTTTGATCTGCATCACCTTGTCGCCTTCCCGGTAAATGACCATCCCAAATTCCCGTTGGGAACGATCATCCCGGGGTGGATTAAGGACCGCCTGGAGCTCCCGGTTGAGGTTGATCACCCCGACCTTGCCATTTTTCATCGGCGAGATCACCTGGATGTCATGGATGCTGTCAAAACCTTTGGCGATGGGAAGTCGATTGGTAACCAGTTCGAGGATATCCCGGAGCAGTTTATCACCGTCGTTTTTATTAAGGAATAAAAAATCCGAATCGTTGTTGATATCCGGGATCTGGCCGTGGTTGATTTCATAGGCATTGACGGAAATCATACTTTCATCCGACTGGCGATAGATCCGGTCGAGGCTGAGAACCTTGATAGCGCCACTTTCGATGATGTCTTTTAAGACGTTTCCCGGGCCTACCGAGGGCAGCTGGTCGGCATCCCCTACCATAATCAGCCGGGTACCGGGCTGGACCGCCATCAGCAGACTATCCATCAGCAGGATATCAATCATCGATGATTCATCGACGATGATGGCATCCACATCCAGGGGATTGGTTTCATCCTTGCTGAAGCTGGGATAGTCATCGTCCTGGCTGTATTCGTATTCCAGCAGACGGTGGATGGTTTTGGCTTCATTACCGGTGGTTTCAGTGATCCGCTTGGCCGCCCGACCGGTGGGGGCGGCCAGGACGGTTTTTAGACCCAGATCTTTAAAAATCCGGACGATGCCATTGATGATGGTGGTCTTTCCGGTTCCCGGCCCGCCGGTGATGATAATCACCCCGTTATCCATGGCGGCGGCAATGGCTTCCCGCTGCTTATTATCCAAGGTGATTGAAACATCCCGTTCGTAGTCTGCTATTTTGACCTCAATGTCGACGTTGGCGATTTTATAAGACATCTGACTAATCCGGGCCATCGAAAGAGCGGTGTTATCTTCGGCTTCATAGAGATTTCGGGGATAGTAAACCCGCTGGTCTGCCACCTCCTCCTGGATGATCCGCCCCATTAAAACCAGTTCGCCCAATTGGGCGTTAATTTCGTCTTCAGCCACCCCCAGAATCCGGGAGCTGGTCTGGATCAGCTCGGTTTCGGTCATGTAGGTGTTGCCGCGATTGTAGCATTCTCCCAGTGAATAGTTGATCCCAGCCAGAATCCGACCGGGGCTGTTCTCTTCAAAGCCCAGATGGTTGGCAATCTGGTCGGCAATTTTAAAGCCGATGCCGCGGATATCGTCGATCATCTGATAAGGGTTATTAAGCAGCACCGAAATAGTGTCAAATTTATAAGTCTTGTAGAGCTTCATGGCCCAGTTCGCAGAGATGCCGTAGTCCTGGATCTGGATCATGATCTGTCTAACTTCCCGCTGTTCGTGGTAGACTTCTTTGATACCTTCGAGGGTTTTCTTACCGATACCTTTAATTTCGGACAGTCGCTCGGGATTATTATCCAGGATATCCAGCGTTTCTTCGCCAAACCGGGCGACGATGGCTTTGGCCGTTTTTTCGCCGATGCCGGGCAGGATGCCAGAGGACAGATAGCGGATAATGCCTTCGGTGGAGGTGGGGATTTCCATGGCATAGGTTTCCATGGTGAACTGATCGCCGTAGTTTTTATGTTCGGTCCAGTAGCCGGTGAGTTTGAGGTATTCCCCGTGATTCAGTTCGTCGAAATTGCCGACCACGGTGACCAGATCGCCGTCGATATCAAAATGAGCTACGGTATAGCCGTTGCTTGCGTTTCTAAAGACGATGTGCTCCACCGTTCCCTTAATGATTTCCATGCTTTGCTCCTGTTATTGTAGATTATTGCCTTAATTATAGCACAAAAAAAGACCCATTATTGGGCCTTTTTTTGTGTTTATTTTATATTTCGTTTATTTAACTGCAATTAAACCAATTTTGGTTTTACTGAGTAAGATGTGTGTAATAAGTGATGGGCTTTATGGCTGTTTGGTTCTTCCAGGTATTCTTCGTAAAGACGAATAACGGAAGGATTCTGGTGTGATTTACGGTAGGTTAATACATTTGCATCTTCGTCATAAAGGGCTTTTGCTCTTTCAACGCGGATGTCAATGTCCATTTTATTCTTAGCAGACACGATTGGTTGTCCACCACCGTTGACACAGCCGCCTGGGCAGGCCATTAATTCAATGAAATGGGTATCAGCCAGTTCACCAGCTTTAAGCATTTCCATGACTTCGCGGATATTTGCACCACCATGAGCAACCAGCAGATTTACTTTTAAATCTGGGGTTACGTCAACGCTGGCTTTTTTGATGCCGTCAACGCCACGAACAACCTGATATTCAATTTCTTGAATGTCTTTTTTGTTCAGTACGTCAGCAACTGTTCTGACAGCCGCTTCCATAACACCACCGGTAGCACCGAAGATAACAGCAGCACCTGTGGATTCGCCATAGTAATCATCGAAATCTTCGTCTGGTAATTTATTAAACAGAATTCGAGCTTCTTTGATCATCCGGGCAAGTTCTCGGGTGGTGATGGAAATATCTACATCGGCGTTGCCATCTGTACATAATTCTTCTCGTTGTACTTCATATTTTTTAGCGGTACAAGGCATAATGGAAACAACAACCATATCTTTAGGATCAATCTTGTTTGTTTCGGCATAGTGACTTTTCAATAATGCACCGGTCATATTTTGTGGTGATTTACAGCTGGAAAGATGAGGAATGGCTTCTGGATAATAGGTTTCGATAAATTTGATCCAACCTGGTGAACAGGATGTGATCATTGGCAGAACGCCACCACCGGTTACCCGGCCAATCAGTTCTGTTCCTTCTTCCATGATGGTAACATCAGCACCAAAATCGGTATCGAATACTTTATCAAATCCCAGTCTTCTTAAAGAAGCTGCCATTTTGCCAGTTACTGCTGTTCCCATTGGGTAACCGAATTCTTCACCTAAAGCAGCTCGAACAGCTGGAGCAGTTTGTACGATAACGGTTTTAGTTGGATCGGCAATTGCATCCCAAACTTGCTGAATGTTTGATTTTTCTTTTAATGCGCCAACTGGACAGTTGATGATACATTGTCCACAGTTGATACATCCAACTTCTGCCAATGATTTGTCAAATACTGGTTGTACCTGTGATGTAAAGCCTCGGCCAACGGTACCCAGTACGGCAACACTTTGGACGTCGCGACAGATCGATACACATCGCTTACAAAGAATACATTTGCTTTCATCCCGAACAACGGATGTTGATAAGTCATCAATCAGTTTCCCTGATTTTTCACCTTCAAAAGGAATATCGGATACGCCCAGCTCGGTTGATAAAGCTTGCAGTTCACAGTTTTCACTTCTGATACAGGTTGTGCATTCGCGATTATGGTTTGAAAGAATCAGTTCAAGGTTCACACGTCTTGCTTTTCTTACTGCTGGAGAGTTAGTGAGTACATCGATGCCATTGGCAACTGGGTAAACACAAGCTGCCTGCAAGGCTCTTGCTCCGGCAATTTCAACTAAACACATCCGACATGCACCAATTTCGTTAACATCTTTCAGGTAACAAAGGGTAGGAATGTCAATATTGCTCATTCTTGCTGCTTCTAAAATGGTTGTTCCTTCGGGAACAGTCATTTCTTGACCGTTTATTTTAAAAGTAATCTCTTTCATTATTCTGATAACCTCCTCATCAAGCCTTGGAAATGGAGCCAAATGGACAGGCTTCAATACAGGCACCACATTTTATACATTTTGCTGTATCAATCGTATATGGTTTCTTCTTTTCGCCAGAAATCGCATCAGCTGGAC
Source organism: Acetobacterium sp. (assembly GCF_041752335.1). Lineage (GTDB taxonomy): Bacteria > Bacillota > Clostridia > Eubacteriales > Eubacteriaceae > Acetobacterium. Next base: position 17,714 of record NZ_JBGSHG010000072.1, read on the forward strand.
ATTTCTTAGCACAAATTCCGCATCCCTTACAGGTTTCTGGATCAATTGTAAAGTCTAATAAATGTTTACAAACACCAGCTGGACATTTTTTATCCCGGATATGTGCTTCATATTCATCCCGGAAATAACGGATGGTTGAAAGCACTGGGTTTGGAGCAGTTTGTCCCAGTCCACAAAGAGCTGAAGCTTTGATGCCGACTGCCAATTCCTGCAATCGTTCGATATCGCCTTCAATCCCTTTACCATCACAGATTCGTTCAAGAATTTCTAACATTCTCTTAGTTCCGATACGGCAAGGAGGACATTTACCACAGGATTCGTCTTGAGTAAAGTCAAGGAAGAAACGGGCAACGTCAACCATACAGTTGTCTTCGTCCATGACGATGAGTCCACCAGAACCCATCATTGAGCCGATGGCAATCAGGTTATCATAATCAATTTTTGTATCTAATAAAGAAGCAGGAATACATCCGCCTGATGGTCCACCGGTTTGAGCTGCTTTGAAAGCTTTACCGTTAGGAATACCACCACCGATTTCAAATACGATTTCTCTCAGGGTTGTGCCCATCGGGATTTCCAGCAAACCGGTATTATTGATTTTTCCACCAAGTGCGAATACTTTTGTTCCTTTAGATTTTTCGGTTCCTACTGATGCAAACAATTCTGCGCCTTGTAAAATAATCGCTGGAATATTTGCATAGGTTTCAACGTTATTTAAAACGGTTGGTTTTCCAAACAAACCTTTGTTGGCTGGGAATGGAGGACGTGGACGCGGTTCACCACGTTTACCTTCAATAGAGTTCATCAGTGCAGTTTCTTCACCACATACGAAAGCGCCGGCGCCTAAACGAATTTCAAGGTCAAAAGCGAAATCAGTATCAAAAATGTTTTCACCTAACAAACCATATTCTTTAGCCTGATCAATCGCAATCTGGAGACGATGTACCGCAATTGGGTACTCTGCACGAACATAAACATAACCTTTAGCTGCGCCAACTGCAAAACCGGCAATCGCCATCGCTTCGATTAATGCATGGGGATCACCTTCTAATACAGATCGATCCATAAATGCGCCAGGGTCACCTTCATCAGCGTTACAAGCGACAAATTTTACGCCATCTTCTGATACGGCGTCATGGGCAAACTGCCATTTAAGGCCAGTTGGGAATCCTCCGCCCCCACGACCACGAAGACCGGAAGCTTTCACTTCGTTGATAACATCTACTGGTGTCATGGTTAACAGTACTTTTTCAAGAGCCATGTAACCGTCGAAGCCAATGTATTCATCAATATTTTCTGGGTTGATAACACCACAGTTCTTTAATGCAATACGTTTTTGTTTTTTAAAGAATCCTAATTCGTTGATTGACAGTGGGTGGTGACCATCACCTTTTTCAGTGTAGATCAATCGATCCAGTGGACGACCTTTGACAAGGTGTTCTTCAACCATTTCGGGGATATCTTTTGCTTCAACACGGCTGTAGAATGTACCTTCTGGATAAACAATAACGACTGGTCCCAGTTCACATAAACCAAAACAGCCAGTTGCAACAACTTCAACTTCATCTAGTATATCGTGTTTTACAAGTTCTTTTTTTAATTCTTTTACTAATATCATGGATCCTGAGGACGTACATCCTGTACCACCACAAATCAGTATCTGCGAACGTTTATATGCCATCTGCTCTTCTCCTCCTCAATTAACCCTTAACCGTTGGATCAATGACTTTACCATCAACCACTGTCATGGTATATTCACTGACAACTTTGCCTTGAGCCAAGTGTTCATCTACAACTCGTGTAACCTTTTCGGCTGTCATATGGACATAGGTTACTTTTTCATTGTTGGCATCGTAAACTTCTACAATTGGTTCTAAACGACATGATCCAATACATCCGGTTTGAGCAACAGTAACATCTACTAAACCTTTTGCATCAACCTCTTCCATCAGTTTAACCATCACTGGTCGTGCGCCTGCAGCGATTCCACAGGTTGCCATTCCGACTACAACGCGGTAGCCATTTTTGCCGTGTCGCAAATTGATTTCGTTTAATTTTTTATCACGAATCGCTTTTAATTCTGCTAAGGACTTTGCCATAATGCTTCCTCCATAATTTCTTGAATTTCTCTTAGACCATCTGAAACGAATTCCCGAATCCAATTAAGAATTTCCGGTTCGTTTAATGAGTCAACTTCCAGCGTCTCTTTAATTTCTCTTGTATTAAAAACAAATAGTTGGTTATTATAGTTGTGTTCATAATTAAGATCTGTCTCTCCAAACGACATTACCATAGTAAGAATCGTATCTGCCATATTCCCCAGGGGAGCACGATCGATATGATCTCGCATGAAGTTTCCAACCACCTTTGTGCCGACACCTGGTGTTGAGCTTATCTCAAAGTATCCGCCGCATGCTTCCGCTGCTGCTTTGAATAAGGATAAACCCAGACCAACTTTACGGGTTGTACGGGTCGTTACAAATGGATCGGTGATATTGTGAAGCATGTCGGCCGGTATTCCGCACCCGTTATCTTCGATGATAATGGTGAGTTCATTGTTTGCCAAGGATTCAACAATCACTAGATTAACAAGCTTTGCCTGTGCTCTGATGGAATTCTGAGTAATATCTAATATATGCAGGGACAATTCTTTCATAACGGCTAACTAAAATTTTTCTAAAATTCCTGGAATTTCATCTACGGTCAAACGTCCAAATACTTCATCGTTAATCATCATAACTGGTGCTAAACCGCAGGCACCAACACATCGTGTTGCATCAACTGACCATTTTCCATCTTCAGTTGTGTCACCAACCTGGGTACCCAGAACACTGTTAACTTTGTCGATAATTGGTTGGGCGCCTCTAACATAACAAGCAGTTCCCAAACAGATACCAATTTTGAATTTTCCTTTTGGTTTAAGGGTAAATTGTGAGTAGAATGTTGCCACACCGTAGACTTCAGTTAAGGGAATCCCTAACTCATCTGCAATGGTTCCTTGTAGTTCAAGTGGTAAATAGCCGTACTTAAGCTGTGTTTCCTGCAGAATCTGCATTAAACAACCTGGTACTTCTCGGTGCTCAGCGACTATTGCCTTTACTACGTCCAAATTTTCAACTGGTATTAATTCAGCCAATTTTCAAACCTCCTAATTAAATCGTGCAAACCTTTACGCTTTTGATTGCATATTTTCTAACGATGTCATTATAACACATAACCATAAATTCCGTTATATTTTTAACAGATAAATTTTTTACTCTTTTTAACCCAAATTTTAATGAAAACCTTTAAATTAATCGAATTTTGAAGCAAAATTTCTACTCATTTGTTTTTTTTGCGAAAAGAGTGTAATAATTTTGCACAAAAAAATAGGTATTTTTTAAAATACCTATAAAGTTCACGATAAAACTACCGTTCCGACAAATTGTTGACATCTTGCGACCTGAGGCTCACAAGATGTCAACAATTGTCGGTATTACTTTATTCATTTTTATCCCAGATAATGAATCAGGGTTTGTCGTTGCATATCCGGGAGTTCGAGAAAATATTCCCGCTCGGCCATGTCTTCGAGCTGATGGGCGTCAGAACCATGAATAAACTTATAGTCTTTAAAGAACCGAAAGTTTTTCAGGACATTATCAAAGGTTTCTTTTTTTGAAATTTCACAAGTCTTTATATCCAATTCCAGGGGGATAAAACCCAGCGATGAAATAAGGCTGTAGGATTTTCGGTCGATATGGGCGGGCACAATAATACCGTCCATATCATGAACAATTTGCCAGAGTTCATCCACGCCGATATTTGTTGCCGAAATAAGAAGCTTGTCCACTTCACCGATAATATTGTCATCTTCATCCATAATATATTGGGGCCCAAATAATTCTTTTTCATTCATCACATCCGGGAGACGGTCATAAATAACCTGATCCAGTTTCATGGCCGCTTCCAGAGTTGGAAGATAGGCCAGAATATGAGCTTCTTCTTTGGTTGTCACTTCAATTCCCGGGAGTATACAAATCCCTTTTTCCATTTCTTTTGCCAGCTCTTTTGCCACTGCCATCACTGCCGGTAAATTTTTGGCGGTGTTATGGTCAGTTACCGCAATAAAATCAAGTTCTTTAATCAGGGCCATATTGACAATGTTATTGGGGGTCATCTCTTCTTCCCCACAGGGGGATAAGACCGAGTGAATATGCAGGTCTATGGCTACCTTGTCCATTTTAGATGCCGGCGTTTCCTAAAATTTTACAAACTTGATAAGCATTAAGACCGGTAGTAATAACCGGGATATCTTCGATGATGGCCCGTTCCAGGGTACTTTCTTCGACCTCTGCACCTTCCGGAATGATCACGCAGGACATTTCCAGCAGAGTTGCCACAGCAATGATATTGACATGGGTCTGGATGGTAACCCAGGCACAGCCATGACCAGCATTGGCCATCACCCAGCTTAATAAGTCGCCGACGTAGCCACTCTGAATCACCCCTTCGATTCCTACCTGGGGATTAAGACACTTGAATTCCTTGTTTTCTAATAATTCTCTAACCTTCATTCATATTCTCCTTTATGATTTTTGGATAAACTAATCTTTTTTGATCAGCGGTTTTTCGGTGGGGTGTTCCACTTGCAAGAGTTCGTTAGTTAAGACGGAGAGGTCTCTAACCCGGTCTTTTAAGATGAAAACACAATCAATTTCTTTTGCTTTTCCGGCGACAATGTCTTCGGCCAGCGCCCGGCAACCGGGTGAGCCACAGGAACCGCAGTCCAGCCCGGGAAGTTTCTCTTCCAGTATTTCGATTTGCCTCATTTTTTCAATCGCTTTATTGATATCCTGATCCAGGGGTTCGGGACTTCTTGGCAGAATCCGCTCTTTGATGTGCATCATCCCAGAATTGTAAATACTTTTGACGTATTCATCTGGCATATGGACAATGGAGGTCTGTTTCATTTTTTTGGTCCGGTCCTGGATGTACATTTTGGCGACATAATTGTTTTCGACGGTCAGACAACCGCCGACGCAGCCACCGATGCAAGCCAGACCTTCGAAAAACTCGATGGTATCGAGTTTGCCACATTCAATTTCTTCCAGGACGCTGATGACATTTTGAATACCATCAACATGGAGCACATTTTTGTTTTTCAGGTAGTCGCTTTCTCCACCAGACAAGGCCCAGGTACAGGATTCGGGGGTGGTATTATGAATCCCTTCCTGGACCGGACAGTTGCCGATGAGACTGGAAATATCGCTGTAAATATCTTTAATGGCAATGGCTCCGTCGATCTGGTCGTATTTATCATACTCGCTGGAAGCCGGGTTATTGACCATGGTGGCTTTTGCTGCACAGGGGGTTATGAAAAAAACCCCGACGTCGCCGTTTTTATAAAACCCCTCTTCTCTGATTCTTTTTCTGACCAGTCTGGCCGTCATCGCCATGGGCGATTTTAACCGGCAGATATTATCGGTAAGCTCGGGAAAGCGAACCTGAATCAGCTTGACAACCGCCGGACAGGCTGAAGAAATCAGGGGATGTGGATAGCGTTTGGCATGGTACTCATACTTCAGGGCCTGACCAACCACTTCTGCTCCATAGGCCACCTCCACCACTTCATCAAAACCCAGGGCTTTAACCGCCGAGAGAATCTGGTCGATGGAATACTTGGGTTTGAACTGCCCAATGATAGCCGGAGCCACCATGGCGACCGTATATTTAAAGTTGTCCTTTTTTGTTAGCGGATCTGTTTTGGCCAGCTTGGCGTGATGAGGACAGATCCGGATACACTCGCCGCAGTCAATACATTTGGACTCATTGATTATCGCCTTACCGCCGCGAACCCGGATGGCTCCGGTGGGACAGCTTCTGAGACAGGTGGTACATCCCAAACATTTTTCTTCATCAAGATATACAGAATGAAGTAATTTTTCCATATCTCACCCTTCTTTCTGCTTATACTAAAAATTTCATGACAATTTTTGTACCCTCTCCAATTTTTGAGGAGATTTGAAAATCATCGGCATTATTCTTCATATTGGGTAAGCCCATTCCGGCTCCAAACCCCATCTGCCTGACTTCATCACCGGCGGTTGACCAGCCTGCTGTCATAGCCAGCTCAATATCCGCAATGCCTGGTCCGGTATCTTCAATGGTCAGAATTAATTCTTCTTCTCCCACTTCCAGCGTGATTTTTCCACCAGATGAGTGAATGGCCAGATTCATTTCGCCTTCATAACCGGCAATGGATACCTTTCGAATCACCTTATTGGAAACCCCCAATTGCTGGAGGGTCCTTTTGATTTTTCTTGAGGCTTCCCCGGCGGTGTCAAAATCTCCCCGTTTCACATCAAAGACAAGTTCGTAACTCATCTAAGATGGGCTCCTTTGAGACCATTTTTATAGAGAATGCCACAGCATTCAAAAAGAATATATTTAGTGGACATAACCAGAAGATTTCTTTCTTGGGCCATATTGATCATTTCCTGACTTGGCATTTTATTTCTGACAAAGATAATACTGTTCATATTAGCCATATCGGCCGTGTTAAGCACCTGCTTATTGACCAGACCGGTTAGCAGTATGGCATCTTCTCTGGCAAAGCACAAAACATCACTCATGAGATCACAGCCAAAACCAGACTGAACTTCTTCGTCCAGATGGTTCTCTCCAGATAAAACAACAGCATCGAGGAGGTCTCTTACTAGACTTAATTTCATCGATCGTTCTCCTTTATTTAGTGATTTCTATTATTGTAAAGGATTTCTCACTCTATTAGCAAGGTATTTGGACGTTTTTTTATAATTATTTATGTTAATTTTTCATAGCGTTATTTTATGATAAGGGGCGTTCAGTGTTTTTAACAGGTTTTCTTCGTCGTCGTCACAGGTAAAAAGAATCACCTGGCGTTTGCTGCTGAGTTCTGAGAGCAGTTTAAGGGCCTGGGTTTTTCGCTGTTTATCGTACCGGACAAAGGGTTCGTCCAGGATAAAAGGCATCTCATGGGTGATGAGTTCACCAATTCCGTAGCGGAAGGCAAAATGAACCTGATCCATGGTTCCGGCACTTAATTGTTCAGCGTCTTTAAAATCACCGCCTTTGGGATCCACCACCTTGAGTTTCATCGCTTCATCAATTTTTACCCCTTTATAGTTCTGGGTAATGGTCTCCAGGATGTCTCCAATATTTTTGTTCAGCTCCGGTGCCGACTCCAGATGGTAGTCTTTTTGAATGGCTTCCAGAACCTCCAGAGCAGCGTTGCAGGCTTTTATTTCGGTATCAAAGGACTCAATCTGAGCATCCAGAGATTTAATGGTCTCCTGAATTTCCACCGGCAACCCAATCCCATCGGTGAGGGCACTGTTTTCCCCTTCCAATCTGGCAATTTCTTTTCCCAGACTGAGAAGCTCTGCGGATTTTGGCGAAGCTTTCTGCCAAACCGACTGTCCATCATCTGTTTTTCCGCCGTTGACGGTTTCCAGCAGATTCTCCAGCAGCCGGAGGTTTCCGTTAAAGCGGATTTTTAGTTCTTCCAGCTGCTGACCTTTTTCGCAGCGTTCAGCATATTCAGCAATGTCTTTAACCTCATATTCAGCCAGTTTTCTTTCGAGATCCCGCATAATTCCCCGACGCTGTTCGAAGAGCACTTCATAACCGGCCTGATGACGGGAATGCTGAACAATAATCAATTCACCTTCGTTTTGCATCTGTTCCAGTTCTTTCTGATTTCGGACTACCTTTTTATAGTAACTATCAAAACTGGGGCCATCTTTTAACTGATATTTGGCCAGTATTTGTTCCTGGATGGGAATTAATTGTTTTTCTTTGAGAATTTTTTGCTTTTTAAGGGTTGCCGAAATACCAAAACTCAACCCCACTACCCCTAAGATTGCCAGGGTCACGCCAACGGTTAATGACAGATTTTCAATCCCCTGACTGGTTCCCATCATCCCCATGTTGGCCAGTCCGACGAGACCCATTCCCAGCAGGGTAACCAACGCCGAAATGATGTTGATGATAATATTTGATTTCTTATCGACTGCTGCTACTTCATCTTGTTCTTTTTTATAAGTCTCGTAATCTTCGGCAATGTTTTCCAGGGTATGTCCTGCCAGCGAGCTACGCTTTGATGCTTCTTTCTGCCGGATGGTTTTTAAATGCTCGGAGGCATCAGTCATTTCCTTTTCGATGTAATCCATCTGATCGCTAAGCCGATCGGACTGATTCGAAATGGCTTTTAAACCCTCCAGGGTCTTATAGTTGTAGCCTTCATAGACCTCGTCTTCTCTGATTATTTTTGACAAGCGATTGTTTTCTTTTTCCAGTTTGTTGATTTTTTCATAGCTCTGCAGTAATTCTTTTTTTCGCTTGACCACCGACTCCTGGCTCAAATAATCATTTTCTGCTTCGATGCGTTTCATCTTCTTTTGATTGCGGGTGATCTTTTCCTGATTTTCGGCTACCTTTGCATAGGCTGCCTCTGATTCTTTTAGCAATTGCAAAAGTTCGTCCCGTTCCCGGATGGCCGCACCAATTCGCGACTTACTCTGGCCGGAACGGCCGATATTGTTCTTTTTTTCTTCCAACCGCCTGACAATGCCCTTGAAATTAATTTCAATGCCACTGGAATTCTGCATCTCGATGTAAGAATCCCGGACTTCATCCTGGGTACCGGACTCATTATCATGGGCGATCTGGCGCATATTGATGGTATTATTATAAATAACCGCGGTCATGCCCAGATTTCCCAATGGCAGCTGCTGACGGATTACCCCATCGTATTTAAATTGGTCGTTGATTATTTTTCCGGTGGTATTATCGTAAATAAACAGCGAGTCTTTGGCTCTTAAAAAATTCCGCTCCAGACGAATTTCCCGGCCGTCCTGCTCATAAACCAGGGAGCCGCTGTAATCAAATTGATTCCAGGGCATATATTTTTCATATTCTTCGCTGTAGGTTTTCTTCTTTCGATAGGGTTTGTAAAATCCGAAAAACATCCCTTGAATAAAGGTTTGAACAGTTGTTTTTCCAGCTTCGTTTCTTCCGTAAATCAGATTCAGTCCCGGCTGCAGCTCGATGGTTTCGTCTTGAAATTTTCCAAAGGCTTTGATCGTCAGGGTTTTAATTCTCATTTTAATACCCCCTCACTGATCATCGCTTCGATGCTGTAAATGATCGCTTTTTTCCGGACTTCCGGTTCTGCTATTTTGCCCAGTTCGCTAAGGAGCTGACCAATGGGATTATTTTTATTTTCGCGAATCAGCAGTTCCAGATCGATATCTGGTTCAAGTTTGGATGTGTCTGTTTCGATATAGTAAAAAGACTCTTCCAAATCGTCGTTGATCCAATCCATTTGAATTTCCGGATTGATGTAGCCGGTAAAACGGATGCGATAGTAATTCTGCTGGCGGTTTATTTCGGTATCACAGCTGATTGCTTTTTTGATAATATCATTGTAAGACTCTTCCGGGGAAATCGGGATTTCCCTGGTTTCATATTTTCTTGATTCAATGGGATTAAACCCGCTGCTGGTAATATAGCACTGGTTCTCATAATCGGTTTCGACCTGCGAAATTAAAAAACCCCGTTCGCCGGTTTCGCCAAAATTAAGGGGTACCGGAGATCCGCAATAGGCGACCCCGCCGGGAGTCAAACCGGGTTTGTGGATGTGTCCCAGGGCAATAAAATCAAACCCCTTCTTCTCTATCAATCTTAAATCGATGGGGAGATAGAGACTTTGGTTCGTCACTTCGCCATGAACCATTAAGATGTTATAACGGGTGTCGTTTAGTTTAATACTGTTAAAGGAGCGCTCGGGAAAGGCCCGATACTCGTTTTTTACCCAGGACATGCCAAAAATTTCGGTGTTGAGTTCTTTTATATATACGGATCGAAACACATCTTCTTTAAAGATATAAACATTGCTGGACCACTCCACCTTTTTGTAGGGTGAGTTGTCACCGTGATAATCGTGGTTTCCGGTAATGATGACCACCCAGGTTTTATCCAGACTGGCCAATCCTTCTGCCACTCTTTTTATATCCATGGTGAGTACATTGACGCTATCAAATAAATCTCCGGCAATGAGTAAAAGCGGAACTGCTTCTTCTTTGACGTATGTAATCATCTCATCAAAGGCTTTCCATAATTCTTTTCTCTTGTTTTTACCGTAGTAGTTTCCTTGCTGCAAAAAGGTAAAGGGGCGACCTAAATGAAAATCACCTGTATGAATAAAGGTTGTCAGCATCCTCTTTGCCTCCTCATCTATAAATTTTACTTATTTGTCTTGTAACTGATTTTTTATTATATCATCTTTTCATAAATGTTACATTTAAATTTTATTAAAGTTGATGAGTTTATCTGTTTCAAGGAGCTGAAAGAGGGTAGGGGTTAAGGAAAATGCCGCCATGATGTTCTTTACTTCGGTTAGCGCCTGGACTTTTCTTTTTTCTGTTGATCCGGTCTTTTGGGCCCGGATCAGGATGTTTTTGGGGGTATGAGCCAGATCGACGAATTCCAGGAGCTGGACCTTGTAGCCGCAGGCTTCGAGGAGGCTGCCCCGGATGGCATCGGTGATCAAGGCAGCGGTCCGCTCTTTGATAATGCCATATTTTGTCAGCAGGCTCAGTGTTTCTGTTTCGATCTGGGCGTTTAGTTCGTGCTGGCAGCAGGGTACTGAAAAAATCAGATTGGCATTCCATTTAATGGCATTGTACAGGGCGAAATCGGTGGCGGTATCACAGGCATGCAGGGTAATGATCATATCCACCGGAAAGCGGGCTTCATAGGCATCGATATTCCCCAGTTCGAATGATAGATTATCGTAGCCGTATTTTTGGGCGCTGGCATTGCACCGGTCAATGACATCGCTTTTTAAATCCAGACCCACCATCCGAACCTTGATGTTTTTTATTTCAGTAAGATAGTAATAGAGAATAAAGGTCAGATAAGATTTGCCGCAGCCAAAGTCAATGACATTGAGCGGTGTCCCGGGGTCAAGATTTTTGATTTCGTCGTCGATGATTTCCACAAAGCGGTTGATCTGCCGAAATTTGTCGGTCATCGTCTTGACCACCTTGCCTTCTTTGGTGAAGATTCCCATATCCACCAGGGGTTCAATGACAACGCCTTCCTGAAGGAGATAGTTTTTTTTGCGGTTATGGCTTTGGAATTTGGCGGGAGCTTCTTTAATCGCTTTTTTAGTCACCGACGGCTTCCCTTTTTTGCTGATCTGAATGATATATTCAAACTGACCGTCCCAGGCATTGTATTGCTGAAACTCTTTTTCCAGTGCTTGAAACAAAAAAGTCTTCAACTGCGCCGGCGAAAAATTTTCATTAAACACCTGGGTGGCGGTAAATTTTTCCAGATGGTAGGCTTCATTTATTTGACTGATGACTATTTTTTTATAGTCACTTGTTTTTGATCCTGGCTTACTCAGAATGATTTTATATATTTCGGGATTAAAACTGATCTCCAGTGTTTTTTTCAGGTCGTTCATTTGTTTACCTCGTCGTTTTTCTTTGTTATCAATATCCTACCACGGGTTGGGCAAAAATTACAGTTGGATTTGATTATAAAGAAAAAAATACCGGGAATATCCTTGTGGATATCTCCAGTATTTTAATATCGTTATGATTTAAATAAAATTTGTTGCTGGTTTATGCTCCCATAAACATGGCCAGGTCGGCGTCGACTGAGTCGATGCCGCCGATACCAAAGGTATCGACCAGAACATTGGCTACATTTGCTGATAAGAAAGCCGGCAAGGTCGGCCCCAGATGGATATTTTTGACGCCCAGGTGAAGCAGTGCCAACAGCACGATGACGGCTTTTTGTTCATACCAGGCAATGTTGTAGGCAATCGGCAGTTCGTTAATGTCATTGAGTTCGAACACCTCTTTTAGCTTTAAGGCGATTAATGCCAAGGAGTATGAATCGTTGCACTGTCCGGCATCCAGAAGTCTGGGAATTCCCCCGATGTCGCCCAGATCCAGCTTATTGTAACGGTATTTTGCACAACCAGCAGTTAAAATCACGGTATCTTTTGGCAGTTTTTCAGCAAACTCGGTGTAGTAGTCCCGGGATTTCATCCGACCATCGCAGCCGGCCATAACAAAGAACTTCTTGATGGCACCGGATTTAACTGCATCGACCACCTTATCGGCCAGAGCAAAAACCTGTTCGTGGGCAAAGCCGCCGACAATTTTGCCGGTTTCGATTTCGGTTGGGGCTTTTAAACGTTTCGCCATTTCGATGACTTTGGAAAAGTCTTTTTTACCATTGCTATCAGCTTCAATGTGAGCGCAGCCGGGATGACCGGAAGCGCCGGTGGTGAAAATTCTTTTTCGCACTTCGTCACTTTTGGGCGGCACAATACAATTGGTGGTAAATAGAATCGGCCCATTAAAGGATTCAAATTCTTCGAGCTGTTTCCACCAGGCATTGCCATAGTTCCCGACAAAGTTATCATATTTCTTGAATGCCGGATAGTAATGAGCCGGCAACATTTCACTATGGGTATAGACATCGACACCGGAGCCTTTGGTCTGTTCCAACAGCTGTTCCAGATCGGTTAAGTCATGGCCGGAGATTAAAATGGCGGGATTCTTTTTAACCCCAATATTCACTTCGGTGATTTCCGGGTTGCCGTATTTTCCAGTGTTGGCACCGTCCAGAAGGGCCATGGCGGTCACGCCGAATTGACCGGTTTTTAAGGTCAGGGCCACCAGATCATCGGCGGACAGCTTATCATTCAGAGTTGCTGCCATGGCTTCATAAATAAAGCCATATAAGCTCAGGTCTTCTTTACCAAGATTGAGGGCATGTTCGGCATAGGCCGCCAATCCCTTTACTCCGTAGGTTATCAGCTCTCTCAGCGAACGAATATCTTCATTTGTGGTCGCTAACACTCCAACATTGGCTGCTTTTGCAATCATTTCAGCTTTTGTGGCGATTTCAAATCGGGCTGCATCATGCAGCGTTGAAACATTTATTTTCTTGCCGTTTTGCTCTTTCTTCAAGCCCAACAGCTTCTGAAAAAAGCTGGGTGAATTCTTTTTGTTGGCTGCATCAACCATATCTCTTAACTGATTTCTCAGGGTTGTCATTTTTTTTATTTCTTTGACAAAGGCATCGGCATCAAAGTTTGCGTTGGTAATGGTCATAAATAGGCTTCTTAACACCTCATGGTTGACATCTCCCAATTCTTTGGCTTCCAGTTCGCCTTTTACCACGATTTCTGAAATCCCTATGACGGTATAGATCAGCAGATCCTGAAGTTTGGCCACCTCTTCACTTTTACCGCAAACTCCTTTAACACTGCATCCTTTTCCTTTGGCCGCTTCCTGACACTGATAACAAAACATACTCATATCGTCCTCCTGAAATTCTTATTTGTATTCTTAACGATTATTTTAAAATCACCTGGTATCACTACCACATTTGTATGTTGCTATTATATCCGGGGTTTATGTTTGAAGCCGTTGCAAATGCAACGGCTTTGATTCTTTTTAAAAAACTGTCCACAAAAAAAACACCCTTCGGTGTTTTTCGTAGTTATTCGCTTTTTTTATCATCTGTCTGAATATTCTTATTTTTATAGAAAATACAACCGGTTTCTTTATATGGATTTTTTAAAACATCCATGTCCGGACACCGTCCATTGACATTAAAACCGCAGTTCAAATAAGAACATGCATTTTTTTCTTTTGATTCCATTGGTTCTCCTCTTTAGTTTTACACCCAAGGTGTTCTTTAAACTTTAATTGCGTGTAATTATATCAGTTACATACTAAATACTCAAGGGTTCATTACGCCTTAATTATTGCCGAACATTAATAAAACCACCGATTAAAACAACTATTTATTCTTTCCCCATATCGAAAATAACATAAAACGGCCGGAATAAATCGCCACTTTGATCGCCACTTAATGTCCATAACGCACCGTAAATGGCCTGTATTCTAAATTAGGCATAAAAAAAACAGAGTCGATAAACGGCTCTGTTATGCGCTATTATTGGTGCTCCCTCAGAGACTCGAACTCTGGACACCCTGATTAAGAGTCAGGTGCTCTAGCCAACTGAGCTAAGGGAGCAATAGTGGTG
>NZ_JBGSHG010000073.1:0-95709 GCF_041752335.1 Acetobacterium sp.
CAGTATTAAAGAACAATACCCGACCATCCATGTCACTGGTGCCGTCAGCAACATTTCCTTCAACCTGCCGGCCCGAAAAATGGTCAACATGGGCTTCACCGTGCTGGCTATGAACGCTGGTCTGGACAGTGCCATTCTCGACCCAACCAATGGCGATTTAATGGGCATCATCTTTGCCACCGAAGCATTGTTGGGCGAAGACGACTACTGTATGGAATATATTGGCGCTTACCGGGAAGGAATTTTTGGTCAGAAGAAATAGTCAGTCGGGTGTTTCCAGATATACCATTATTATAAACGTTCAACTATTAATTTACACGCCAATAATAATGACATAAAAAGACCAGCTCCGGAGAGTTCGAGCTTTGCGAGTAAGGAAAAATGGTGGCATCCATTAATCAGGATTGATTAACGGGTGTCATATTTATTTTGCTCAACAAATACCGCTTTTTATACTTGATCCGGGCGTACTTGCCGATTTTATTGATCATGATGGGATTGACCACCCCGCCGATGACACCGACAAGGGGCAGACCCTGGATAAATTTGGCAGTTAGCAGGGTATTGGATAACAGGTCAGAGGTCTCCTTCATAATGGCCGCCAGATCAATGAATGGTAGGCTATGGGCGTCGATATCGTGACCTAAACACTCAACTTTCTGATCATAGGATTTACGCAGGTCATCCTTTGTCATGGCGGTGCAGATCAGATAAAGCAGGTATGCTTTTTCTTCATCTGAGGCATATTGAAAACCGTAAGACAAAGCGATTTCATTAATCGTTTTGACGATAACCCCAAGAAATAGGGGGATATCCGGCAGCCCAATCCCCAACAAACCCAGAACGCCGCCTTCAATGGCAGCAATGGATTCGTTGATGGCTTTGGAATGTTTTGACGATTTATCCAGCGTTTTCAGATGTTTTAGATGCATGTATTTTTCAATGGCATAATTATTCAAATCATATGCCACAGCTATTTTTTCTTTATTGTATGTTTTTTCGATTAGCGAACTTCCTTTTTCGAAGACTAAATGAAAGCCCATATAAAAGGCTGCATCCAGGGTTGCCTGTAATTTTGCTGGTATTTTATCCTGGATTTTATTGACCACGGAGGTAAAGTTTGATTTCATAAACTGATTCTCGGTATGATTTAAAAACTTCTGTTCCTGTTTTTCAAGAATCGCCATCTGTTTTGATAGGACAAGGTCTTTCTTCATTTTTGCAACTCCAATCGGTTGATTTAATAAAAACTATCGTACCGATCATTCTATCATGTTATCTTTAATAAACACTGTGGAAAAAATCAGCAGACTTTTCTGACCGGGAACTGAATTTCCGTCAGCCATTCCTCAGCGGAATCTTTGTTCCAGACCCCATCGATATAGGATTCCCGGGGATTGTCAATGATCTCATAGCCGTTGTTTTCCACCCATTTAAGAACCGCGTTATAGGCTTTGGGAAATCCTTCATAGGGACCTTTGTGGAGCACACAGGCGGCATTCTCCACCCGGCCGATGACCTTGAAAGTCAGCATCTCTGAATCTGCTTTTTTTTCAGTAACGGCTTCGCAGATTTCTACGTCCACATCGGATTCCCGGTATTCGCCATCATGGTAGATGTTGAAACAGTATTCCGGAACGGCGCAGACACAGCCCAGTCGTTCCATTTCGGCTCCCATGGGAGGGATGACATGAAACAGGGCGTCGTATCCGGGAATGATCGTTCGCATGGATGCCACAATCACCTGGGGGAGTTCCTTGAGGATAATATGATATTCTCCGGTGTCACCATCATTTTTAGCCAGATAGGATTCCACCTGGGCGAAGCGCATGGTATAAGTGGCGATTTTTTTCATGATCTCCAGCTTCTTTTTCTGAAGCAAATCTTTTTCAGGGACACCACCCTGAACATGTTTAATCTCGTCCAGTGTGAACCCCATTTCCCGAAGCGCCAGAATCTGGTGGAGGATGGGGAGCTGTTCCGATGTATAATAGCGGTATCCGGTGAATTTCTCTATGAAAGCTGGGGCCAGCAGTCCGATTTCGTCATAGTGTCGCAGCGCTTTGATGGTGACCCGGTTCATTTTTGAAAACAGTCCGATCTTATAATAGATTGTTTCTTCTTTTCGTTCGAATTGATAGGTTTCGTTCATTTGCTTTCCTTTCTTATTCCCAACGGAAGAATCGTATCGATAGAATAATTCCGATTAGCAGCGATCCAAACAAAATAATCAGGGGCATCTGCAGATTTGTTTCCAACCCCAGACTGGCAGATTTAAGAAGTTTGATGCCCTGGGTTAGGGGGAGAAAACCGGCTACGGTCTGGAGTGGTTGGGGAAAAATCTCAAAGGGAATGGTGGCTCCGGATAAAAACAACATCGGGAAATAAACAATACTGCAGACTACGTTGGCGGTTTTGACCGTTCGGCACAGGCTGGCAATGAGCAGGCCTAAACTGTACATGGAAACCATGACTAGCAGGTAAGAGAGCATAAACATCAGCTTGGAGCCAATCATTTCATAACCGAAGAAGGTTTTAGCCACGGCGTAAATCAGAAGCGCCGAAACCACTGACAGCAGCATGTTAATGATGGCATGTACCCATAATAACATAGTCGGGCTCACTGGTGTCACAAAAAAATGCTTGAGAATATTTTTGTCCCGATAGTCGGCAATGGTCAGCGGGATGCCCATAAAAGCGGTGGCACAGATCCCCACGGTGACCAGAGCGCCAAAGGAGCTTTGAATTAGGGTATAGCCAGCATCGGTGGAGGCCGGGTTTGGTCCGGCAATCAGTCCGATTAAGATCATGATGCCCACTGGCATGGAGACTCCAAAAAAGATGCTGTCCACACAGCGCAGAGACAGCTTGCCTTCGATTTTTAATAGGGTTAAGAATTTTTTCATACGGCTATTTCCTCCTTCATGACCCAGAGATAGGCTTCTTCCAGTCGTTTATAAGGGCTATTTTGAATCAGTTTTGGCACGGTGTCGGTCACCAGTGCATGCCCCTGGTTAATGATGCAGACCCGGTCACAAAGTACCTCCACTTCATCCATGTAATGGGAGGTGAGAAAAAGAGTCAGTTCCTTCTCTTTCAAATCGGCTAAAACCTGCCAGACCTCGCGTCTGGCTTCGGTATCCAGTCCGGTTGTCAGTTCATCCAGAAAGAGTACCTCGGGCTGAGGGATCAGCGCCAGCAGTACTGACAGCTTTTGCTTTTCGCCGCCGGAGAGCTTTGCTACGGGTTGTTTGTGGTATTGATCCAGCTTAAACTGAATCAGTAAGTCACAATAATCAGCTGGAAATTGGTAAAGTGCAGTGATTTCCTCACAGATTTCACCAACCCGGATATTGCCCTGATAGCTGGAGGACTGAAGCTGCACCCCGACCCGCTCAAAAAGTCGCTTTCTTTCTTTGATCGGATCCATACCCAGAACTCGGACCGATCCGTTTTCAAACGACTTCAGGCCCAGGATACAGTCGATGGTGGTTGATTTACCGGCGCCATTGGGCCCCAGGAGACCAAACACCTCGCCCTTCTTAATGGTGAGATTTAAATTGCTCACCGCCAACCGGTGGCCATAAGACTTAGTTAGATTTTTTACTTCAATACAGTTTTCCATTTCTTCCTCCAATCTTTTCTTGATACAATTTGAAGTATAAATCCTCCTCTACGGGGAGAGTCAAGGGCAAATTGAAGATTTAATTACTGTATTCTTGTGATTTTTTAAATAAAAAAAACACCGGAAAGGTGTTTTTATGTGCTATTTATTTGTTGCTTTGAAAAGCGCGCATGGTGGATCCGGGTGCCGATGAACCTGCCGGGACGACTATCACTTCGATTGCTTCCAGTCGGTAGCCGTAGCCTTCCGTACCGGAGCTGCCACCATTTTTAGCCCAATCCAGCCAGCCGATATTTTCAGCATGAACCCGGTAGTACACATCATATCGGTAGGCATCGGCTCCAGTTAAGCGGACTTCAATGGCTTCTAACCGAAGTCCCTGATTGGAAGTGCCGCTGATTTCGCCGTCACGTTTCCAATCCTGCCAGCCAATATTCTGGATATGAGTCCGGTATTCGACTCCCAGATCATAGCCCTTGTTGTCCACTTGAATTTCAATGGCTTCCAGACGTTTGGACTCTCCGGAGGTGCCACTGAGCTCACCATTTGATTTCCAACGCTGCCAGCCGTAATCTTGAACATGAGTTTGATAGGAACAGGTGATGCTTTTCTGGGCTGTCACACTCAAACCGGTGCAAGCCGCATTTCCGGCACCGTCATAGGCATAAACATGAACGGCATAGACGCCCTGTTCATTGTTGTGCTGGCGGTATAAAACGCGGTAGGATGCGGTATTGCCACTAATAATTGCCTGATGCCAGATGATATCGTCCTGACCGTTGGCATCAGTCCAGGTGGGGAAAAGAACGGAAGCAACACCAGAATCAGCATCAGAAACCTGACAGGTTACGGTAAAGCCTTCATCATTGATATCGGTAATCTGAGCATTGGTAAGTGTTGGTGGGGTGGTATCCTGGTCTGGCTCAGGATCAAAGTCGCCAATATAGATATACCCCTGGAATCCGCCCACAGAGACTGAGTTTTCAGAACCAGCAGTGAAGGTGTTGGTATAAAAGTAGGAACCGCTCCAGGAAGACTCAGACACAGTGACCTTGTTGCCTTCAATTTTTTCGACAACAGCAACGTGTCCGTAAGAATTGCCATCCCAGCAAATAATAGCTCCAACTTTAGGAGTAGTTCCGTAAGGATAGGCTCCATTGTTCAGGTTATAACCCCAAAACTGATTGGCATTTCCATTACTTAAATTGGGCTTGCTGCCAAGTATCTCATAAGCCCGTCCCCAGGCATAGGCAGTGCAGTTAGGCATACCATAGCCGCCGAGATAGAAAATATTTTTAGCAAAATAATAATCATTATCTGAGCTGGGGGCAGTTAGTCGTGGCGAGAAAACCGCAGCGGTATTGATGGTATCACTTTGATAAGCTTCGTCAGGCCAACCCGGATCGGGGGCCACATCACCAGGAAGCATTTCCCGTGTTTCCACAAATGGTTGGGCATCGATGACAATCATTTCCGTCTCGCCGTCAATATTTTCTTCTGCCAGTGCCATAGCCGGGAAAATTCCCAGGGCTAGAATCAAAATAAGACAAATAAACGTCACTCGATAAAATTTCATTTCCAGTATCCTCCCTTGATCTCCGTTTAACAATTATAAAAAATCCATTTAATTTTCCATGTTATTGTAACAATCAGCATGAATTTAGATTAATACCAATTTTTTCAGATGCAAAATGTTACTTAAATTTTACACCCTTATTAAAAATTATGCAATGCTTTACTTCATTTCTTTAAAAAAATTCTAATTAAACCCGTTAATCATCAAACAAACCCAGAAAGACCGAATGAAGATAAAAATAATATCATAATATAGATAAAACATGTTTTGAAAGGGATACAGCATTAAAAGTATGTTAAATTTGTGTTAAAAGAGTTCTATTTAGGAAACTTATGGTGTAGAATGAGAACGGCAAAAAAAGTATCGTTTGGCATTCAAAAGAAGACTTTGAATGGACAGAGAGAAATGGGGTATTCTTAAAAAATGACAATCACTTTATCGGATTTTATCAGCAGTATCGCCGGCAATCCTGCGTTGCTCATCATCGTTGTTTTAACCCTAGGGGTAATTTTGGTAAACGGATGGACGGACGCACCCAATGCCATTGCCACCTGTGTGTCCACTCGTTCAATGGAGCCCAGAAAAGCTATTGTTATGGCTGCCATTTTTAATTTTCTCGGCGTTTTTGTTATGACAGCCATCAATGCGACGGTAGCCCAAACCGTGGCAAATATGGTCAATTTCAGTGGCTCAGACGATGCCCTGATTGCACTGTGTGCGGCCCTTTTTGCGATAGTGCTCTGGGCGACCGCCGCCTGGTATTTCGGGATACCGACTAGCGAAAGCCACGCTTTAATCGCTGGTATCTCCGGCGCAGCGATAGCGCTTCAGGGTGGCATCAGTGGGATTAATGGGCAGGCGTGGATTAAGGTGGTTTATGGGCTTGGCACATCAACGATTCTGGGATTTGGTTTGGGTTTCCTGGTTGTAAAAATTGTCATGCACATCTGCAAGAACATGTCACGGCAACAGACCAATGTCTTTTTTAAAAAAGGCCAGATTGGGGCTGGTGCAGCCATGGCCTTTATGCATGGGGCTCAAGACGGACAAAAATTTATGGGCATTTTTATGCTGGGGATTTTTCTGGCCCAGGGAAATGCTGATGCCACGAATTTCGTCATTCCCGTTTGGATGATGATACTCTGCTCATTGGTGATGGCGCTGGGAACATCTATTGGTGGGATGAAAATTATCAAAACTGTTGGTATGGATATGGTTAAGCTGGAATCCTTCCAGGGATTCAGTGCAGATCTGGCGGCCGCAGTTTGTTTGCTGATCTCATCTGTTTTTGGACTGCCGGTTAGCACCACCCATACCAAAACAACTGCGATCATGGGAGTTGGTGCAGCCAAGCGGTTTTCCTCGGTTAACTGGTCAACGGTCGGGGAAATGGTTTTAGCCTGGGTACTTACATTCCCGGGATGCGGCCTGGTTGGTTTTATCATGGCCTGGGTTTTTATGCAAATATTCTAAAACATACTATATCTTAAAGGGAGGCATTATGTCAAAAAAAGTTAAAACAAAAGGCTATAATTATTACAAAGAATTTATCGCTGTTTCTAATCTGATCGTTAAAGCATCTCATATGCTTAGCGAAACCCTACAGAATTACGATCTTGAAAGTTTGGAGAAGAAGCTTGTCAAACTCCATGAAGTTGAACGAACCGCAGATAATCTCAAGTATGAGATGATGGAATTTATGTACAGTGATTTTCTACCCCCCATCGAGCGGGAAGATATTATCAATCTGGCTTGTGCTCTGGACACCATTATCGATCTGATTGAAGATATTTTAAAATACATTGACATGTTCCAGATTGAAAAAATCACCCCGGAAATGCTTCAATTCATGGATTTGATTGAAAAAAGTGCGACTTGTCTCCATGACGCCATCAAGGAATTAAAAGCCTTTAAAAAGCCGAAAGTTTTAAATGACGCCATCATCGCCATCAATCGCTTTGAAAACGAAGGTGATGATCTCTATGTTCAATCAGTGAAACAACTCTTTGTAGATAAGCGGGATCACATCGAAACCATTGCCCTGATCCGTATTTATGATTATTTCGAAGAAAGTTGCGACTCTTTCGAGGATGCGGCAGATATTGTTTCAAGTATTATCCTGAAAAATTCCTAAGTCAGATAAGCCTTGATAGATAAATAGCAGCTATTAAAAATACACCGCCGTTTTGTTCAAATAATTTAAAACGGTGGTTTTTTTGGACAAATCTGTGACTGGTTTTACAAGGCTGTCACTAGCGTATACAAAAGATATACAAACATTTACACTTTGTCTATTTACTTATGCGAATAAAGTGATATACTATAGCTGAATCAAAAATCAACTTAATCCATTTCTGAATTATATGATTTCGATCATAGAAAAGTAAACAGACGTACGACTCACCAATAAAATTAAAAATTACCAGGGTTGATGTAAATAATTGACCAATAGGAAAATTGATTCGTTTTAAAGGCAGTGGGAAAAATTTGAATGAGAAAACAGATTGCTCCGAAATGACGAACGGAAGAAACCTCAAACACATCAGACAGAGATAGTCAAAGATCATTGGGTATCAGGAAAAACCATTCGGTGAAGATGATGACGATAAGATTTCTGGATGATTCGGATGAGTTAAAACAAATCCAATCTAAAGAGTAAGATGATTCCAAAATGTTGGCGATGTTTATGAAGAAAAGGGAAGAAGAAGATTTTTGATAAAATCAATAGAAGGAGTCCAAACGGATGACAACAGAGATTTTAGACTAGGCCGGTTTTACAGATGAAAATGTAAAATCGGCCTTAGTCTTTTTTGAATCGATAAAGCTATGGTATTTTTGAGGAATGCACTAAAAATGGTTGCTACCTCAAAAAATAAAAGTTATAATAAAAGGTAATTGTAAAATTTATAATCCGTCGAGACAGCATTGAATCATTGTTGAAAACTCATGGACCATTCAATGCAATTATGTCATACTAAAAAAATCGGAGGAAATTTATTTGTCAAGAGGAAATGTTGAAAATCTTTTAAAGGTTCCCGAAGTGGAAGCTTTTTTAAAAAATAGGATCATTGAAAACAAAGAATTATTTTTAGGAATTCGGGATGAAAGTATCATTATTTATTACTGGGGAAAAAACATGATGGAGCTGGTCCATGAAGAAGACCAGAAATGTCATGTTAAAATCAGCAAATTCTTTATTGATCGGACTGCTTTTTGCGGCCTGAAATTTACCCAGAAAGCAGATATGATGATCTTTCCATTTGATCCGGAATTTGTTCAGGCGTTCGTGGAATCCTTTCCGGAACTCAAAGAAAACGTCGAAAACGCCCTGGTTGAAAGTGCCCCCATTGAAGCAAAAGCCGGTCCGCTGGGACAGAAATACCAGGGAATTATTGCCTGTAATAATAACGCCAGCCTGGATTCGGACTGGTATTGTGTGGATTTGAACTACTCACCCGAGGCAACACCGTTAGGCAGAATGGATATGGTGGCCATTTCTAAAGAAAAACAGAATGGAAAGCACCGCATGTTACTGATCGAATGCAAGTATTCCTGGCAGGCGTACAAATCTGGGTATCGCAAAAATCTTTATAATAACAAAAAAAATAAGGGCTATTATATTGAAGCTAATGCGTTGAAAACCAAGGCAACCGCCAAGGGCGAACAGCATCGCCGCCGCTTCGGCTGTAAATATGACGAGAAGAAACAACAGGTTGTCGCCTATGAGTTTGGATCTGGCATTACCGGTGATTTTTATAATTATTCTCAATTTCTCTTTGCGGATGGCGGCAAACTGGTGGAGGATTTAAAAGCGGAATGTTATGATATTTTAAACAGCCGCAAAAGCCTGGGCTGTTTTGAAGCAAATGACCAAATTGGGACCGAACTACTGCAGCTTTTAAACGGCACAAAAGAAGCTTTCGTTGATGCTTTGGGAGATCAATCGGAGTGTGTTTTTTTGACCGTCGGGTGTGGTGATACCACTGAAAAAGCAAAGCAGGCGATGACCGCCTATCTCACGTCCGGACCAACCAGCACCGCCGATGTCCTGAGCATTACCCAGGACAAATGGGTGCTTTGCTACAATAACGGCAAGGGTCGAAGTCGGGCCATTGCCCGGGATCTCAGCCTGGCTGATGCTTTTCCAGCAGCATTTGAAGAACGAGTCCGCTATTTATTTACCAGAAAAATTGCCCTGGAAAATTTAAATATTATTGATCGTCTGGATCCTGCCAGTGCCGATGAGTTAAAAATTAAGATCTTCGAATAAGCTTATCAAAAAATTCAATCAAAAAGCGGTATGATTATTCAGTCATATCGCTTTTTTTAAATATAGCTATTACTTTAAGCCCGTTTTGGTTTGGAGAAAAGGGTATAACTATTCTCAAAACTGAAGGAAAGAGCGGCCGAATTGCTAGATGATATCGCGTTGGCATTTAATTTTCCTCGGTGCGGTCGATTTATGAGGAACTTAATTAAGCTTCAGAAATCAGCAAACGGCGGTGTAAAGGCATTTACAAAGCAGTTGTGAGCGCTATACAAATTTTATACAAACGTTTACAAAAAAACTATTTACTTATTCCCAAAAGGTGTTATAATACAATTAATCAAAGATCACCGATCATTTAAAAGTAAATAAGAACCAACTTGCCAATAAGATAAACGAAATAATTGTGATCAACCTAAAAAATTGAAACACATTAAATCGATTATATTAAAGGACTGAAAATTTGGATAAAATCAAATTGCAATGAAATTAAGATGAAAGGGAAACCTCACAAAGAATTAAATGAACGATAAATGAAAAGTATGAATGAAAAAAGAAAAGTTCTCACGGTTTCTGAAAACCATATCCAATTAAAAATTGGAAACGAGAAAATGTTCTTAAATCAAAAGTATCAAGTAAAAAATCCAGTAAATAATGATCAAGTGAGTATAAAACAAATCGAATCTTAAAAGTAAAAGCACCAAAAAGTTGGTAATATTTACATCGAAAAGTGAGAGAAGAGCTTTGATAAAAAATCATAGGAGGAATCCAAACGGATGACAACAGAGATTTTGGACTAGGCCGATTCTGCAGGTAAAAGCGTGGAATCGGCATTAGTCTTTTTTTGTGCGTGTTTATCCTTCTGGCTGGGGATGATCTTTGAATAAAAAAACCAGAAACAGCTGTTTCTGGCGAGATGAATAATTACGTTGGCAGAGCGTCCACCGGGCGTACATAACAATTGCGATGATGTTTGGCCAGGATCAGGAGGCACATTGAATCTGGTTGCGGCCATTTTTTTTGGCCATATACAGACTGATATCAGCGGCTTCGAACAAGTCGGGCTTACTCATATCCGGGGTGAATGCCGAAAAACCGATGCTCATGGTTACAACCTCATCCGGCATGGTATCAAAAACGGCGGTTTCAAGATCGGATCGAATCTGTTCCAGAATTTCAAGACAGGCTTCTGGTGATTTTTCGGTAAAAATAACCGCAAACTCTTCTCCGCCGTAGCGGGCGGCAAAATCATTGGCTTCCAGGTTATTCAGAATAATCGAAGCAGCTGTGGAAATAACCATATCTCCGTTGCCGTGACCCTGCCGGTCATTAATTCCTTTAAAGAAATCCAGATCCATCAGTCCTAGCGAAAGGTTGAAAGGTTGCTTTCGGCATTGGGTAACCAGCTCATCCAGATATTCATGAAATGTTTTATGGTTGTACAAATTAGTGGCCAAGTCCATTTTTGTGAGTTTTTCCATGTAGATGTTTCGATATAGGAGTTCTTTTTCTTTTTCCACTGAGATAACCATATCTGAATAAACCACAGAAAAGCGTTTTGTCAATTCACGGGATAAAAAATAAGCACTGAGCAGAATCGCTGAAAAAGTTGTTAATTCAATGGGAGACATAATAAATAAGGGGGAGAAAAACAGTTTCATACCAATAAATAAAGTAAGTGTTAGACAAAAGGCAAAGTCAATCAGTCTGAGATTCAGAAAGAAAATTGAAATTAGAACAGGCATCATAAAAAGTGGCAGCAAGACATAGAAAACGGGATAATGAACCATAAATAAAATCATCACAATAGCCTGGGTACCAATCACAATATAATAAGGGGTAGCCTCGGAATGTGACCGGATCAGCCGTTTTAAAACCAAGAGAATTATAATCTCAAGAATAAAAGGCAGCAAAAAGCGTTCCAGAAGAAAGGTCTGGGGATCCATACTGGAAAAAAACAGATTGATAAGTGTCACCAAAGATGAGACCCCAATGGCAATCCATAAATATACAATTATATGTGTGTACCAATTCTTTTTAGAATGCAAAATATCTACCTCCTTTAACAAAAATATCGGACCGCGTTACCTGGATAATTTGGCATTATTTTATGTAACGTTATTTCTTTTTGATTATTATATGGCTCATATTGTAACATTTAACAGGTCTTAATTACAAGATGGTTGATCAATATATCTGTGGAAACATAAAGATAACGGCAAAATTATCAATATCTCTATGTTGAGGTAATTATAATTGAAAAGGAATCATAATTAGTCAAACTATACTTAAAGGATTTAAACATTTAATCTTAATAATTACCCTGGTGAATACAAAAATAACTAAGTATTTTGGTGAGTTAGTCGATTACATAAATAGTGAATCGAAACATTATTTAATCAGCAAACATGAATTCAGAGAAGGAGATGCCATGATTGACTTGCCAGAAACCACCAATGTATACAGACGAATGCCAAAAGAACTATTTTATAAGTATTTAAATGACGACAGTACATTAAAAAAAACTTTCATCGATGGAATCAGAAGCATTATCTGGATCAATACCATTTCATCAGAAACTACAAACAGCCCAAAAGGGAAACATGTCACTGAAATAGCAATCGTCGAGATAATTTTAAACCGTCAGGCTATCAGCGCCAATATCCTGGAAATTGTTAACCGGGAAATTGATCAGTATGCTGTCTTTATTGTCCGGTACGAAGAATGGGGACAGATCTGGTGCTGTGATCATCAGTTGATCAACCCCGAAACCGGTCTGTTCAATTGCCAAAACTATTACCAGACCAACTGGATGATTGCCGATGAGTTGACACTGAAGATTGACGGGGGAAATCTGGATCAGGTCTACGAGAACTTTTTTATGCAGATAGCCGGAAAACCCTTTCCTGTCAGAGTTGACAGAAACCGGAAACAAACCGATGAAATCATTAAGAAAGTCGAACAAGCTGGTCAAAATGAACAACTGGAAAGCCTGAAAGCTCTGGAAGCCCTCATCAAAAGCCTGGAACGTCAGATGGAAAAAGAAATGCAGTTTGACAAACAGGTTAAGCTGGCGACAGACTTAAAAAATGCGCAAGAAGAAATTAAAAAAATCAAACGCTCCATGTCAACTCATATTGAAATCCATCAACCTGAAATCGTGGTGGCACAAGAAGAAACCGCGGAAACGGTACGATCCTTTTTTCCGAATGTATACATGAAGATGCAGGACAGAACCGGAAACCCTTTTGAATATTCTTTATTATAAATAGAAAATAAAAAAAACACTCATTACGAGTGTTTTTTTTTGAATGTGGCCGACGCTTACCGAAGCTTATAGCTGAAAGTCCGTAATCGAAAGATCACTTTTTAAATACCTCCGCCACGGTAACTATTGAGTTGCCGGATGGCACCGGAAAAGATATAATAAAATAAAACCCGATCTAACATTGGGTGATAGGCGAAGCGAGGTGAAAGAACATGGATAGTTTACCAGTAGTGGTTCTTGTTGATTCCAATAGTGTGGTCAAAGAACGCATCAGAAAAATATTGTCCGATCAGGATATTACAATATATGAAGCCTCGTCCCGGCAGGATCTGCTTGGCATCATGGAACAAAATAAAAATCAGATCAATCTCATCGTGACCGATATCGAAATTGATACGGATCGAAATTTTGATGGCATTAGTCTGATCCAAATGGTTAAAAATAAAAGCGATACCATTCCGGTCGTAGTGGTCACCTCCGAAAGCCGAAAAGATATCATCACCAGATATTTACGGGAAGGAACGGCAGATTATATTTTAAAACCCTTTGAAGATAACTATTTAAAGGAGAAACTGTTAAAACACATCAACGTCGAAAGTCTGACGGAATTCACGGTCTTAAAATTCAGCCTGAAAAATTATCTGGAGCATGAAATTTACAAGGCCAAAAAAGGCAATTACAGTTTTACCCTTTTAAAGATCAGTTTTCAATTAAACAGTCAGGCTGCAGAAGCAAGCAATGAGTTTTACAAACATGCTAAAGCTGTTTATCGGGAGATCAAATCGCTTTTTTGGGATTCGGATTTATACATTCAACATGGTTATCATAGTCATCTGGGATTTTTTCCCTTTTGCACCGAGGAAAATTCTAAAGTAATCAGTGATAAAATCATCAGGAAATATGAGGAATTCAAATTAGCTGATCCAGCAATGCAAAATTACGTCATTAACCAGACCTATTCAACCTACCCGATTGATGGTGAAACCCCGGCAGATTTACTTGAAGCCCTGGAAGCGAGAAACACAGAAACCATTAAACCGAAATTCACGTCAGAGTCTGTCGAACCTGCTGACCGCTAAGCGGTACCCTATCATGCCGCTAATTTTTATGACGTTGCGGCGTAGTCGATTTAAATTGGCGGTTCAGGCGATCAAAAAATGAACTTTTAAAACAGGAGTAGCGATGTTAAAACGAATTAAAAATATCAAAGGAATCGGAAAACGAGTCAGAGACATCAATATTTTACTGAATCGCGAAGGGTTTTATCTGCCCTGGAATGATCAGCAGATAGAATTGTTTTTCAGAAGTTTAAAACAGGAAATGACGACAGCCGACTGGAATGATGAAGAAGGCAATAAAGTCAGACTGATTTTCACCCCTCAGACCATCAAAGAGAATGGTTATGAAACAACCCTCAACGTCATTGAGGTGGAATACTATACCATCGAACAGATCGTCGAACAGATCCGCAGACAGCTTCATACTCAAAAGAAATAATCATTAAAAATTCGCAAACGTCATGCGACAGGGGCGAAATTAAAAGGAAAACGACAATGACAGACTATATTGAATTAATTGCCAGCTTCACCAAAGACGACTTTATCCTGGATTATGAAACGGTGTCAAAAAAAGGGTTCACCGAAGATAAATGGCAGTTTGAGCAGGCATGGCAAGCTCAATTCAGAGCGAATAAGGATCGGACCCTTTTTTATTTTGGATTTCTCAGTAATCTGGATTTTCTTTCGCCGACGATGGCCTTTCTCCAACAAATCAGTGAGGGATTTTTACAGAAAATCGCCAAACAGCCGGACCTGGAGTTTTCCCGGGAAAATGTGGAGCTGAGTTTGACCCCGGATGAAATCGAAGAGATCCGCAGAAGAATTCCCTTTGGGAATGGTATGGCCCATGTCAATGAGGGCTGGATTATGGGTGTTTGGGAGCGACTCATCCTTGTCTATCAGCAAGCCATAAAAGCCTATCCAGGTACTGTAGCGGCATTTTTAACCGAGCACCACGCCGGGATCAATGTGGCCGGACGGATCTTTTTTCATCTGGTTGAGAACAATGAAGATGAACGGTATCCCTTTGCTTTTCTGGCCACTTATGCGACTAAACCTGATGATGGTAAAAAAGCCGTGCATACTCCCCTTAAAAACGCTTTGCGGGAATACCAGAATCAGCCGGAAAAGCTGATTCAATTATTATCCACCGTCAGCCGGGTGGCTGATGTCAGTAGGTTTATTTCAGATCTAATGGAAAGCGGGGAGTTGTTTTCGCCGCTGAAACTGAGCGCCCGGGATGCCATGGTCTTCTTAACCGAGATTCCCCTTTATGAAGAAGCCGGGATCATGTGCCGGATTCCCAACTGGTGGCGCAAAAAAACTAATCAGCTTAAGCTCAACCTGACCGTAGGAGAAAAAGAACCGGCAATGGTGGGGATGGACGCCATCTTGTCGTTTAAAGCAAACCTTTTGTTTGGAGATACCGCGATTTCTAAAGAAGAAGTCCAGGGGCTTCTGGCCGAAACACAGGGCCTGGCTCTGATCAAAGGTAAATGGGTGGAAATCAATCATGACCAGTTGCAAGCAGCCTTAGAAGCCTTGTCAAGAGCCGAAGCGCTGGCAGACCAGCAAGAGCTGACCCTGGCCCAGGCGATGCGGCTGGAACTCGGCTCGGAAGAGCTGCTGGGAATACCAACAACGGACATAGAAGTCCATGTGTCAACTGGTGACTGGCTCCGTCAAATGAAAGAAACCATGGCCAATCCCCAGACCCTGGCGGGACAGCAACCGGAACCCGGTTTTCACGGGGAGTTGCGACCCTATCAGCAAACCGGTTATGACTGGCTTAAATACATGGTTAACCTGCGCCTCGGCGCCTGCCTGGCCGATGATATGGGTTTGGGGAAAACCGTCCAGATCATTGCGCTGTTAGAACACCTGCGCAGTCATCAGGAGGATCGGGTGTTGCTGATTTTACCGGCATCCCTAATTGGCAACTGGGAGAAAGAAATCAACAAATTTGCTCCGGAGATGCCGGTCAGTGTGTTGCATGGGATGGCCACAGCAAAGAATTTGGAGGACTTTCTGACGGAGCCGGTCTTTTTAACCATCACCACGTATGGGATGGCGGTGCGGGTACCGGAGCTGGGGGAAATCCACTGGGATCTGATTATCCTGGACGAGGCCCAGGCCATTAAAAACCCCGGCACCAAGCGGACTAAAAACATTAAAGCACTCAAAGCTAAAGCCCGGATTGCGATGACTGGCACCCCGATTGAAAACCACCTGTCGGATTTATGGTCGCTTTTTGATTTTCTCGATGGCGGACTGCTGGGAAATGCCAAAGAATTCACCGGGTTTACAAAAGGCTTAAAGAAGGATCCCACCGGCTATACCAAACTGCGAAATCTGGTTAATCCCTTTATCCTGCGCCGACTAAAAACTGATGCCACGATTATTTCGGATTTACCGGATAAGATCGAAATCAAAGAATACCCGGTGCTTTCAAAAAAGCAGATGGTGCTTTACCAGAACCTGGTTGCGGAATTGGCAAAAAAGCTAAAAGAAACGGCAGGGATTGCCCGAAAAGGTCTGGTTTTATCCAGCATCATCAAGCTCAAGCAAATCTGCAATCACCCGGATCAGTATCTGGGTCAGGATCTTTATAAGCGGGACCTCAGCGGCAAGTTTGAAATGCTGGAGAGTATCTGTGAAACCATTTATGAAAAACGGGAACGGGTGCTGGTGTTCACGCAGTTTAAAGAACTGACCGAGCCATTGTCCCAGTTTCTGGAAGAACTATTTCATCGGCCGGGGCTGGTGCTTCACGGCGGCACCCCGGTGGCCAAACGAAGCGAACTGGTGGAAGCCTTTAATGGGGAAGCCTATATCCCCTTTATGGTGCTGTCCCTCAAAGCCGGTGGGGTGGGTCTGAATTTGACCGGCGCCAATAACGTCATCCATTTTGACCGCTGGTGGAACCCGGCGGTGGAGAATCAGGCTACCGACCGGGCCTTTCGCATTGGTCAGACGCGTGATGTGATGGTACATAAATTTATAACTACCGGCACCATTGAAGAAAAGATCGACGCAATGATTGAAGAAAAAAGTCAACTGGCCGGAGATATTATAAAGGCTTCCGGCGAGGGCTGGATCACTGAGCTGAACAATGAACAGCTGCTGAAATTATTAAGTTTAGGTGGAATCTGAGATGAGTTATTACGATTATGATTATGTATCCGTTGCTCAAAAAAAAGAAAAAGCCCGAAAATCGATGGAGAAACTGAAGCGGTCGATGCCAGATATCGAGCCGGTAGTCATTGAAGGCACCGTCATCGCCAAAACCTGGTGGGGAAAAGCCTGGAACAAAAACCTGGAAAGCTATGCTGATTACAGTAATCGGATTGGCCGGGGACGCAGTTACGTTCGGGAAGGGGCAGTGTTGCATTTAAAAGTTGAAAAGGGGACTATCCATGCTCTGGTTCAGGGAAGTACGGCCAAACCCTATCGGGTTGAGATTGGCATTGATCCGTTGGATGAAAAAACCTGGAGGCAGATCACCGCCTTGTGCAACCGCCGGATTGAATCGCTGGAACAGCTCGTTTCTGGCAAGTTTCCCAAAGAGCTGGAGAGTCTTTTTACGACCAGACAGGAGGGGTTGTTTCCCGCCCCAAAAGAAATCCATTTTCACTGCAGCTGCCCCGACAGCGCCCGGCTGTGCAAGCATGTGGCAGCGGTTTTATACGGAGTCGGCGCCCGACTGGATCAGAACCCGATGATGCTCTTTTACCTGCGGAAGATGCCGGTCGAAGAACTGATCAAAAAATCCATTGAGGATAAGATAGAAAGTATGCTTAAAAACGCCGACAAAAAAAGTCCCCGGGTAATCGGGGACGATCAGGTTTTTGATCTGTTTGGGGTGTGATCATGCTAAGGGCTGACCTCAATGGAAACAATTTCAGGCACGTTCATAAAGCGAAAGGGCAATTTGGTCATCCCGGTGCCTTTGGTAACGAATAAGTTAGTTTGGCCCTCGATGCCAATGACAAAAAGGCCTTTCACATACTTTTTTCCATTGGCCGGCAAGATTTTTTCGGTTAAGTAAGGCAGAGAAATCTGCCCGCCGTGGGTATGGCCGGCTAAAACCAGCTGAACAGCATCGCTGTTCATTTCATCCACAATATCGGGCTCATGGGTCAACAGAATATTATAAGCACCATCAAGTGCCTCATCAGTCAGGTTGATATCGGGGTTGCCCCGATAAACATCATCCAGACCGAGCAGCCGGACGTTGAGTTTTGAAATATCCAGCCAGTCGTTAACGAGAACCTCAAAACCGGCAGCATTCATCAGATCCTCATAATTGTAGTGATCCAATAAGGCATACTCATGATTTCCCATCACCGCAACCTTGCCATAGGTGGCCTGGATCTTTGCTAAATTTTGGGCAATCGCTTCCGGATTGACGGTAAAATTTCTGCTGGAACCAATGAGGTCGCCGGTAAAGATAACAAGATCGGCATTTTCAGCATTTATTTTAGTAATAATTCGATCGAGTTGGCCATTATCACTAAATTCGCCCAGGTGCGTATCGCCAAAAAAGACAATTTTTAGTGGCGCCTCAATTCTGCTGCTTTCAAGTTTTTCCCGATTAACCATTAAGAGATTGGGTTCAACATAGCGGGCATAAGGATAACAGCCCACCAAAATGGCGGTTAATGTGATGGTGGTGAGCAGTAAAAATTTTCCAAATTTCATGGGCACTCCTTTCGGTTATTGGTTGATCAGGTAATTGTGAGACTCCGTGAGTGCTACGATCAGTTTTGAAATCACTTAATAGGCATTATAACCTGCAATCTTTAAGGGCTCTTTAAAAAAAATAAAATCAGCGGATTGAATGAGGGAAAAATGTCGGTAGATCAGCTGATCGTTCAGAATAAAATAAAAAAGACAAAAGGGTTGACAAATTAATACTTCGGGTTTAGAATTAAATTAATTCGAATGGCGAAGTAATTTACAAAAAGAGAATAAGGATAAAGCAAATGAATAATAGCTCCAATGGCAATCTTGAAACAATGATTTTTGAATACATCGATAAAATAAAATATTTGTTGTCCCCGGAGATTTGGGGAAATGAACTGTTTAATTGTTCGAAGAATGAAGTGTTTGTGCTGTTGCTCTTATATCGGCGAAGCGATGTGAACATGACCCAGATTGCCGACTACCTGAGTGTTCCCCTGAACACTGCCACCGGCATTGTCGCCCGAATGGAAAAGCGGGATTTTTTAGTCCGGGAAAGAAGCTCAGAAGACAAACGGGTGGTCACCATCAAACTTACCGACGCTGGTAGAGCAACGATCCGGGACATCCTCAACGAGATGATTCGTTACGGACAGCTGATGATGGACAGCTTTACGACCGAGGAAGTTACACTGATCTTCAAACTGGTGGAAAAGGTCATGGACACCCTCAGTCGCGATGCCAGTAAAATCGAAGCCAAACCAACCGAACCAAAAATCAGAAAGATCATGATTGAATAAAGCTGCTGCCCCCGGGCAGCATATTTTAGAAGATATACTTCGAATGACGAACTATTCGACGAAAGAATTATAAACTGAGGAGGAAATCAAATGAAACGGATATTGATATTTACTGGCAAAGGCGGGGTTGGGAAAACCAGTGTGGCAGCTGCCCACGCCCTTAAATCATCACAGGAGGGCAAAAAAACCCTAATCGTCAGTACCGACATGGCACACAATCTGGGGGATCTATTTAATGTTCCGATCGGAAAAGAAGAATTGCAGGTAGCCGATCATCTCTATGCTCTGGAAATTGATCCCAATTATGTGATGGAAAAAGATTTTAAAAACTTGATGCGGGCTTTTAGCAACATGATTGGCTCAATCAATCCGGAAGGCGCCGAAATGGATGAGTTTACGATGATGCCGGGTATGGATGAACTTTTCGCCTTACTTAAAATCCAGGAATTGTATAACAACAGTGACTATGAACGGATTATTGTCGACTGTGCACCCACCGGAGAAACCCTGTCGCTACTCAAATTTCCCGAGCTAATGTGCTGGTATATGGATAAGTTTTTTCCGATCGGGAAGGTGGCAGTGCGAATTCTATCACCGGTTTCAAAAGCCTTATTTAAGATACAGTTGCCAGACCACCATGCCATGAGTGATATCGAAACCCTTTATGTTAAACTGATTGAACTTCAGGAACTATTGAAAAATAAAGAAGTGTCCTCAGTCCGGTTGGTGACCATTCCCGAGAAAATGGTGGTGGAAGAAACCAAACGAAATTACATGTACATGAAACTCTATAACTACAATGTCGATGGCATTTTTATCAATCGTATCCTGCCCCGCGAAATCGGCAACCCTTTTTTTGAAGAATGGATTACCATTCAGAAAAAATACATCGCTGAAATTGAGACCTGTTTCGACCAGATCCCCAAATATTATATTCCCTGGTACGACACCGATTTACTGGGATTAGATGCCATCAACCGGATCTGTGACGATGTCTTCGCCGAAAGAGCTGATTTATTTGAGATCAAAGCCGATATCGAAGGGGAAAAATATGAGCAAACCGAAAACGGTTATGAGCTGAAACTTTTTTTACCAAATATTACCAAGGATGAGGTGGCCGTTAATTTGTCCGGATCGGACGTGATTGTCAAAATCGGCAATTATAAGCGTAATATTCCGATGCCCAATACCCTCCGCGGGATGGCCGTCATATCGGCAAAATTTGATCAGAATACCCTGATCATTGCGTTTCAATAGTACGATTTGAATACCGTGCGATGAGCTTCGCTGTCTGTATTCAATGTACAGCAAAGCAAGCCTTGTACAATTTATTATGATTCAAAAAAATATGGGAGGTCTACCAAATGAACCGTGAATTTATTAAAAACATGATCCTGGCAAAGCAGTATGAACGCGATGCGTTTTTGTCGCTGTTATCACCGAGCATCGCCCAACATGTTCAGGTGATTGAAAAAGAAGTCAAAGGAATGATCTTTGATCTGGCTAAGGAATGGGTTGTTGATGTGAGCAGTTCGGTGAACGCTGCCGAAAAAGAAAAAACGGATGGGTCGGACAGCGAGAAAAAAGTCAAAAAGGTTTCTATCACTTAGCATCAATGAAATAGATTGATCGATCGAATAAAAGGGAGAAGAAAAATGCGAATTATTTTATATACAGGCAAAGGCGGTGTCGGTAAAACCAGTGTGGCTGCGGCAACGGCGGTTAAGCTGGCCAAAGACGGAAAAAAAGTTTTAATCATGAGTACTGATCAGGCTCATAGCTTATCGGATTCTTTTGGAGTAAAGCTGGCAAACACCCCCGTCAAGATTAGCGATAAGCTCTGGGGTCTGGAAATTGATGCCATCCTGGAAGGCGAGCGGGCCTGGGGAAATATGAAAAACTACATGAAGGAATTGCTGACATCCAGAGCCGAAGGGGGCATTGAAGCTGAGGAACTACTCGTCTTTCCGGGGCTGGAAGAACTGTTTTCACTGTTTAAAATTACCGATATTTATGAAGAAAACCTGTACGATGTGTTGATTGTTGACTGTGCCCCCACTGGGGAGACGCTGTCGCTGTTAAAATTTCCGGAAATGTTTGGCAATATGATCAAAACGGTACTACCGATGAAAAAGAAGGCCGTTAAAATGGCCGGCCCGATGATGGAAAAAGTCATGAAAATCCCAATGCCCGAGGACAATGTCTTTGATGATGTGGAACAATTGAATGAAAAACTCTATCAGCTTCAGGCGATTATGACCAACAAGGAAATCCTCAGCATTCGTATCGTTACAACACCGGAGCGGATTGTCATCAAAGAAGCCAAGCGGAATTTCACCTATCTGCATTTGTACAACTACAACATCGATGCCGTGATCGTCAACAAGGTCTATCCGCAGAAAGCATTAAACGGGTATTTCAGTAAATGGATTAATCTTCAGGAGGAGGGGCTCAAGGAAATTCGCGAGAGCTTTTCTGAGGTGCCGGTTTTCACCCTGATGCTGTTCAATAAGGAACTGGCCACCGAATCAATTTTGCTGGAAGCCGCCGAGCAGATTTTCGGCGAAACTGATCCCGCGGCGGTTTTATTTAAGGATACGATTTTTGAAGTTAAGAAGGAAGATGATGGTTATGCTTTTATTTTGAACATTCCTTTTGCCGAAAAGTCGGATCTGGATATGGGACAGAAAGGCAGTGAACTGATGATTCAGATCAAGAACGAAAAACGTTGCTTTACCCTGCCGGATGTGTTACGCAACAAAACCGTTCAAAGTGCCAGATATGAAGCGGGAAAACTGCTGATAAAATTTGCATAAAGTCAGAATCGGGTTTACAATGGAGAGAACAAATCATTGGAAAGAAGAGGAAGGCAGTCGATGCAGACTTACTTTATTTTAACCATTAATCCCGGCTCAACCTCCACTAAAATCGGCGTTTTTGAAAATGAAACTGAAGTATTTACCCAGTCGGTTGAGCATGATAGCACTATTCTGGAGACCTTTCCAACCGTTAATGATCAGTTTGAATTCAGAAAAAAGACAGTGCTGGAAATTCTGACCGCCCGCCAGTTTAACCTCCATCAACTGGCGGCAGTGGTAGGACGCGGCGGCTTGCTGCCGCCCATTCATGCCGGTGGCTACCGCGTCAATCAGGCTATGAAAGATCTGATTTTGGCAGGTCGTCTTTCGCCCCACGCCTCCAATCTCGGGGCCCTGCTGGCGGATGCCATAGCCGGCCCGCTGGGGATCCCGGCCTTTATCTATGATGCGGTTTCAGCAGATGAAATGGCGGATGTCGCCCGGGTCACCGGCTTTCCCGAGATTCACAGAAAGAGCCTCTGCCATGTTTTGAACAGCAAAGCCATGGGCCGAAAGTATGCTAAAGAAATGGGAAAAACCTATGCTGAGATGAACCTGGTGATTGCCCATCTCGGTGGCGGGATTTCTATCAGCGCCCATAAAAAGGGACGGATCATCGACGTGATAGCCGATGATACCGGCCCTTTTTCGCCGGAACGCTCTGGCGGCGTTCCCCTGTTGGCCCTGGTGGAGCTGATTTTCAGCGGGGATTATCAAAAAAATGAGTTGCTCAAAAAAATCCGCGGGCAGGGAGGCTTAAAAGCCCTTCTGGGTACCGGGGATATCAGGGAAATCGAACAGCGAATTTTGTCCGGAGATCAAAAAGCTAAGCAGGTCTATGCGGCCCAGGTCTATCAGATTGCCAAAGGCATCGGCGAAATAGCCGTGGTACTCAAAGGCGAAATTGACGGAATTATCCTCACCGGTGGGATGGCCTATTCTGAAAAACTCACCAGCATGATCAAAGATTACGTCACCTTTCTGGCCCCGATTAAATGTCTGCCCGGGGAAAACGAAATGGAAGCCCTGGCCCTGGGTGGATTAAGGCTGTTAAGGGGCGCAGAAGAACCGCAGCTATTTAGTGGCAATTAAATAGTAAAAGATGGTGAACAGAAGGCCAATCATTGACAAATTGTTCCCAGTTGAAATTAAGATTAGGTACTTTTTGCAAATTTTTCTTGTTTCTTTATTTAATGAAAGTGGTATAATTTTTACCATAAGCGTTCAAAAAAATAAAACTATAAATTTTACAAAAATGAAATGACAGCGGATTTTGCGCAGTGATCTAAAATCTGCATAAAGCCGGCTTAAAATATTATGTAACGATTAAAAAGAAAATGAGGAAAATAAAATGGACCATATGGAAAAACTAAGGGAATACGCCCGACTCGTTGTCCAAACTGGGGCAAATGTGCAGAAAGAACAATTGGTGGTGGTTAATTGTTCGGTTGAGAATTTTGAGTTTGGACGGATGATCGTTAGGGAGGCATATAAAGCTGGGGCCAGAGATGTAATCGTCTTCTGGAATGATGTCAAAACCAGCCGACTCCGCTATGATAATGTCAGCCTCGAGGTTTTGGGCAACATCCCCAATTGGCTGGCCGAATCCCGGAACTATTATGCCGAGCAGAAAGCGGCAGTGATTTCCATTGTCGGTAACGATCCAGAGGCCTATAAAGGGGTGGCCAGTGAAAAACTGCAAACCAGCAGCAAAGCCTCGGCCAAAGCATTTGAACCATATTATAAAAAAATGATGAACAGCGAATTCCAGTGGTGTGTGGCGGCTGTCCCTGAGGCCAAATGGGCGATGAAGGTGTTTCCTGAGCTTTATGAACAGGAATCCATTGTAAAACTCTGGGATGCTATCTTTGATGCTGTGCGCATCGGTGAGGATGATGCGATTCAGGCCTGGAATGACCATAAAGTCTTGCTTGCCCAAAAATGCCGCGTTCTGAATGATGCGCATTTTGACACCCTGCGCTATAAAAATAGCATCGGCACCGATTTTACCGTCGGTCTTCAGAAAGATCACATCTGGGAAGGCGGGGGTGAGTTTACCCCGGACCAGGTCTACTTTTTTGCCAACATGCCCACCGAAGAAATTTTCACCGCTCCGGACTGTTACCGGGCTGAAGGGACGCTTGTGTCATCATTGCCGCTTTCCTATCAGGGAAACCTGATTGAGAATTTCAGCCTGACCTTTCACGACGGCCAGGTGACTGACTATCAGGCAGACAAAGGCGAGGAGTACCTCAAAATCTTGATTGAAACCGACGAGGGATCTCGGCGGTTAGGTGAAGTGGCGCTGGTTCCCTATGATTCACCGATTTCCAATACCGGAATTCTTTTTTATGATACCCTGTTTGATGAAAATGCGGCCTGTCATTTTGCCCTGGGGGAATGCTATCCCACCAATATCAGCGGTGGGGTAAAAATGACCAAAGAAGAATTGATTGCCGCCGGTGGCAACCAGTCCGATACCCATGTGGATTTTATGATCGGCACCAAAGATTTGGAGATTACCGGATTGACCAAAGATGGCCAGGAAATCTGCATTTTTAAAAATGGCAACTGGGCGTAATGCGTTTTTATAAATTCGAGAATGGAGACAGATCGTGGAAGAAATAAAAAGTGAAATAAATTTGGAAAACATTCATTTGGAAGTGAAGTCCATTGCGCAAACCTCGGGCGAAATGAAAAGAAATATGATGAGCCTGGAAGAAAGCTCAACCCTTTCAGTTGAAATTTTAAATGAGAATAAAGCGACGATGAATAACATTTTAAATCTGCTCACCGCCATGGCAGAAAAAGATGAACCGATGGAAGACGAGGAAAAGGACAATGTCAACAGTGAGCTTTTTTCACTGCTGGAGACCATGGACTTTGATATAAAAAAGCTGAGCTGGTTTTCTGAAGAAAATGTAAAAGTCTTTAATACCATTGTCGCCCAAGCAGATGAAATCGCCAAACTCAGCGAGGAAAATGCTGCCAGTACCTATGAAATCAACGCGGACATCAATGATTTTACCCAGGTATCAAATAAGCTTCAGGGCAATATTGTCAGAATCGAAGAAAACTCCAGTCGTTCGGTTGATATGCTGAGCGAAAACCGATCGACCATCGAAAGCATTTCTGATCTGCTTTTGGATCTGATTGATGGGGTTAAGCAGGCCTCGGGTATTAATGATGAATTAGATGGCTCGTCTAAGCAGATCAGTAAATTTGTGGATTATATTAAGGATATTTCCCGGCAAACCAATCTGCTGGCTCTCAATGCCAGCATTGAGGCCGCCCGGGCTGGTGCCGCCGGTAAAGGATTTTCAGTGGTAGCTGAGGAGATCAAGCGGCTGTCTGACAGCACCGCCACCTTTGCCACTGAAATAGAACAGATTGTTAATCAGGTGATTGTGGAAGTGGATCGTTCTAATACCGCCATTGAACGGTGTACCACCCGGACCAAAGATATTGAAAATGCCGCTCAGAAATCCGGAGATGTGATCGAAGAAATTCAAAAAGTTCTAATCGAATTAAACAACTCGATGAATGAAATCAAAGCGATTTCCAGCCTCCAGGTGAACACCTCCCATGGCATCCAGTCTTCTATCGCCAAGGTGTCCGATGCGGTGGACTCGACCCATCAGGTTACCACCAATACTATCAGTACGATTGTGAATCAAAAGGCGAAAAATATCGAACTGCTGGATTATTGTACCAAGCTTTCGGAAATGGCCAGCAATGTTCAAAAGCTTACTGCCAAAAATAAAAATAAAAATGAAATTATTTTTGGGGTTAATCCTTTCACCTCGCCAGAAAACATCAAAACCATGTATGTGCCCATTTTAAATGGGGTCTTCAAAAAAATCGGATATAAGGTTCGTACGATGATTGTGAAGGATTATGATGCCCTCAGTGAAGGCATGAAGGAAGGTATCATCGACGTGGCCTGGTTCTCGCCTTTTGCCTATGTTAATGCTCATGAAAAAATTGGCATCGAGCCCCTGGTATCACCCCGAGTCAACGGCAAGGTATCTTACAATGGTTACATCATTACCCGTAAAGACAGCGGCATCAGCAGCTTAAGCGGATTAAGAGGCCGCAGTTTTGCCTACGTGGATGAGGGCAGTGCTTCGGGATACCTCTATGCCCAGCATATTATTAAATCCGAAGGCATGAATCCCAAGACCGTTTTCAGTAAAACATCCTATCTGGGCAGTCATGACAGTGTCATCAAAGCGGTGCTGTCCCGGGAATATGATGCCGGAGCCACCTATAACGAGGCGATGGAAGGGGCGGCGAAAAGCGGTATTAATCTGGATGAATTCCGGATTATTGCTAAAACCCCGGACATCCCCAAGGATGCCATTGCCGTTAATCCGAAACTGCCAAAAGAATTTACGGCACTGTTAAGACAGGCTTTTGTGGAATATGTAAAGGCACCCAATATCAAATCTCCAGTAGAAGGGTTTGTTGAAAGCGACGATGCCAAATACGATGTGATCCGGGAAGTGATGTAGGGTGTTAATAAGCGGGATTATGGGGTATAACTTCCTAGAATAGAATTATGGGAGGTTTATCATGATCGCATTGATTATTAGAACACTGGTTCTAGATCAGAAAAAGATAACCGCCGTTAAATCAGGCGGTTATTTTTTTGATCAGAGCGGCTAAAATATTTTTGTAGCAGTGTCTAAATATTGCTGAAAGTTAATTATCAGGAGGAAATAATGGATGAAGTAACAAATGTCAGGAAAAAATTTGCCCCGGAAATCGCGGAGATACTTTTTTTATTGAAGGAAGTGGGGAGCGGACGGATCTACGGCTTCCCCGGGAACTGTACCCCGGGAGATGACGAATTGAAGACCAATGTCGACACCCTCACCGAAAAATTCAACGCTTTGCTTGATCAGATCGAATCAGGAAAGGAGCCCGGAACGGGAGCATCAGCAGAGCAAACAGATTAAAGATAAGGCCAAATAAAGAGAAAAAGGAGCGAGAATGAAAAATTATTTAAAGAAATCACTGTCGTTGCTGCTGGTCAGCATCATGCTGACTGTTTTGATTCCGGCCAGTGCCTGGGCTTTAGAAGAAGTCACAGAGCCAACCGCAGCGCCCTTAAATCCGGCTTTTGTTCAATATCAGGATGATCTCAAGTTGGGAACACTAAACACCTCAACCAGCGACGGTCATTCCCGAGGGTATATTCCGCCACCGCTACAACGCTATGAGGGCACGGAAACTACAATAGCTTCGTCGGCAACGCTCCCGGTCGCCTACGATCTCCGCGACACGGGTCGAATAACGGATATCCGTCAACAGGGTGATTACGGAAGCTGCTGGGCTTTTGCCAGTCTGGCTTCTCTGGAATCCTATCTCAAGCAAGATACAATCGTCGATCTGTCAGAAAATAACCTGATGTGGAATAACGGCTTTGATGGAACTCCTGATGACGGCGGTAACTATACCATGGCCACCGCTTACCTGGCCCGGTGGAGCGGTCCGGTCAGTGAAAGCAGTGACCCCTATGACAGTCCGAAAAAAACTGGCTTAGCTCCGGTTTACCATGTCCAGGAAGTAGCCGCGATTCCCAACTTACCGTCGGCGATTAAGCAGGCTTTGATAGATGGCGGGGCGCTTTATACTTCCATGTATTCGGTGCCGTTGGACAGCGAAGAATATTTCAATAGTGATAACGCTGCCTTTTATTATGATGGCGATGAAAACCCCGACCATGATGTAGTGATTGTCGGCTGGGATGATCATTACAGTCGGGACAATTTTAGTAAAAAACCTGAGGGTGATGGTGCCTGGATTATCCGTAACAGCTGGGGATCGGAATGGGGCGATGGCGGTTACTTTTATATGTCCTATTATGATAGCTATGCCGGCAGCAATGTGACCGCTTTTCATAATGCCGAAGCGACTGATAATTACAGCCAGATATATCAGTATGATCCTTTGGGCAACATCTCGGCCATGGGCTATCAAGATGATGATAACACCGCCTGGGGCGCCAATATCTTTACCGCAGCGGCCAGCGATAATCTGACAGCGGTAAGCACCTATGCATTAACCCCCGGAACAACGGCTGAAATCAAGATCTATACCGATGTCAATGATGGCAAGCCAAACAGTGGGACCTTGAGGACTACCCAGACCGCCAGCTTCCAGCGGGGCGGTTATTATACCATCGATCTGGACAATCCGGTGGGACTGGTGGCCGGACAGAAGTTTGCGGTTGTCGTCCAATTCAGAACCCCGGGAACCAATGACTCAGTACCGGTAGAAAGCCGGGTTGAAAATTACAGCAGTGCTGTTAGTGCCAACCCCGGCGAGAGCTTTACCAGTAATACGGGCACCGGCGGCTGGTACGATACCTCAAAAAAAGACCACAGCAATGTTTGTATTAAAGTTTTTACCCAAAGCCGGGACACTTTTGCCAATTGTCTCTATCGCACCCATATCCAGGATGTGGGCTGGCAGAATTGGCAGAGTAATGGCGGGATCAGCGGCACCTCCGGGCAATCCTTACGTCTGGAAGGCATTGAAGTAAAGATGGATATCAGTGGTTATGATCTGGGCATTGAATACCGTACCCATGTCCAAAACCTGGGCTGGCAGGATTTTAAGAGCAACGGTGACATGAGCGGAACGACCGGTGAATCGCTGCGGCTGGAAGCTATTAAAATCGCATTAACCGGTGCCGATGCTGAGCAGTTTGATGTATATTATAGGGTTCACGTCGAAAACCTGGGTTGGATGGACTGGGCAAAAAATGGCGCTGAAGCGGGTACCGCAGGATTTGGTTACCGGTTGGAAGCCATCGAGATTCAGTTATTGCCAAAAGGCTCAGCAGCACCTGGCCTCACCGCTCAACCATATCTGGAAAATAATTAACAAAAGAGTATAACAAAAAAATCCTGGCGCATTGTCTTGACAATGATAGTGTGCCAGGGTAAAATGAAATGGTTGTGAGGGAGTAATTTGCGCGATTCGCGTGATAAGTCAACATGCATGGTAGAAATACCTGGCTTATCTTAATGAGTGAGACTCATGTACAGTTTTTCTGTACTTGGGTTATTTTTTCCAGGTGCAGAAGCATCTGGTTTTTTTATGCACTTAATTATTCTTGAAGGAGGATTCGATGAAGACGTATTTGCAGACTTCGGAAGAAGTACTTAAGGAGTTAAACTCCGGGAGAGAGGGCCTTTCCCAGACCGAGGCCGGCCAACGGCTGGACAAGAACGGGAAGAACAAGCTGGACGAAGCCAGGAAAGATTCATTGGCGGTGCGGCTTTTTAATCAGTTAAGAGATCCGATGATTGTGATCCTGATTGCAGCCGCTATTATTTCAGGCATCACCGCCGCCTATTCGGGCGAATCCTTTGCCGATGTGATCATCATTATGGCGGTGGTTATTATTAATTCGGTGCTGGGTGTTTATCAGGAAAGTAAGGCCGAAAAAGCCATTGAAGCGCTCCAGGCCATTTCGGCCGCGACCTCCCGGGTGATGCGGGATGGTAAAATCCAGGAAATCAAAACCGAAGAACTGGTCGTCGGCGATGTGATTCTGCTGGAAGCCGGAGACTCGGTGCCGGCGGATGCCAGACTGTTGGAAAGTGCCAGCCTGAAAATCGAAGAGGCAGCCCTGACCGGTGAAAGTGTCCCGGTAAGTAAGGTGATTACCGCCCTGAATCTCGGGGATCAAAAAGACATTTCGCTGGGCGACCGACGAAACATGGTCTATATGGGTAGTGCCGTAGTTTATGGCCGTGGCTCGGCCACAATCGTGGCTACCGGGATGCAAACCGAAATGGGTAAGATCGCCGATGCCATTACCAAGGCCAAAGAAAATGCTACACCGTTGCAAATCAAGCTTAATCAGTTAAGTAAGGTGTTAAGCTGGCTGGTTCTGGGAATTTGTATTTTCATTTTTGCCCTGAGTCTGGTGCGCTTATATCTGGGTGAAGGAATTACCGGTATCGGGGTATTAAATACCTTTATGGTGGCGGTATCGCTGGCAGTTGCCGCCATTCCCGAAGGTTTGGCCGCGGTGGTCACCA
This sequence comes from Acetobacterium sp., assembly GCF_041752335.1. Taxonomy (GTDB): domain Bacteria; phylum Bacillota; class Clostridia; order Eubacteriales; family Eubacteriaceae; genus Acetobacterium. Next base: position 30,196 of record NZ_JBGSHG010000073.1, read on the forward strand.
TTGTTTTGTCCATTGGCGTAACCAATATGGCCAAAGAAAAAGCTGTGATTCGGAAATTAACCGCCGTTGAAACCCTGGGTTGTACCCAGGTGATCTGTTCCGATAAAACAGGAACCCTGACCCAGAATAAGATGACCGTGGTGGATCACTTCGGTTTTGATGAACAGTTATTGGGTCGAACCATGGCTCTCTGTAACGATGCTCATTTAAATGAAGCGAACAAGGCTGAAGGGGAGCCCACCGAGGCCGCCCTGGTCAATTACGGATTTTCGCTGGGTTTGAAAAAGAGCGACATGGAAGCTCAAACCCCCCGGGTGGGGGAAGCCCCCTTTGACTCGGGCCGAAAGCTGATGAGTACCATTCACAAAATGGCAGAAGGCGGTTTTATCCAGTATGTTAAAGGGGCCCCGGATGTATTGATCTCCCGCTGTACCAGCTATTGGGACGGCAAGGCTCAACGGCCCATTACCGCTGGTATCTGTGAAGAAATCAAACAGGCCAATAAAGGTCTGGCAGACCAGGCCCTCCGGGTGCTGGCCGGCGCCTTCCGTAATTGGGAAACGATGCCGGAAGATCAGTCACCGGATTATCTGGAACACGAGTTGTGTTTTGTCGGGTTAACCGGCATGATTGATCCGATCCGGCCCGAAGTCAAGGACGCCATTGTCCAATGCAAGTCAGCCGGCATCCGGCCGGTGATGATCACCGGAGATCACAAGGATACCGCCATTGCCATTGCCAAACAACTGGCAATTATCAGCGATCCCAAAGAAGCGATCACCGGAGCTCAATTGGATGAGATTAGTGAAGAGCAGTTAAAAAAAGATATTGGCAACTACTCTGTGTATGCCCGGGTTCAACCAGAACATAAGGTGCGAATTGTCAAAGCCTGGCAAGATCAGGGAATGATTGTGGCGATGACCGGCGACGGTGTCAACGATGCGCCATCCATTAAAACCGCTGATATTGGGGTCGGAATGGGGATAACAGGTACTGATGTTACTAAAAATGTGGCTGATATGGTACTGGCAGACGATAATTTTGCTACAATTGTTAATGCTGTGGAGGAAGGTCGTCGGATTTATGATAATATCCGCAAAGCCATTCAGTTTTTGTTGTCATCTAATCTCTCAGAAGTTATTGCCATTCTGATTGCTACCTTGCTGGGATTTACCATCCTGAAACCAGTGCATTTGCTGTGGATCAACCTGATTACGGACTCATTCCCGGCCATTGCATTAGGCATGGAAGGTGAGGAAGCTGATACCATGAAGAATCCGCCCCGAGAATCGACGGAGGGGATTTTCTCCCGGGGTTTGGGGGTGGATGTGATCTGGCAGGGCGTTATGGTTGCTATGGTGACCATTGCTGCCTATTTTGTAGGACACTACATTGAAGCCGGTGTCTGGGAAATTGCTGAAAGTGCCGATGGCATGACCATGGCATTCCTGACCTTATCGATGGCAGAAATGTTTCACTCGTTGAATATGCGCAGCCGCCGCCAATCGATTTTCAAGATGCAGCGCCAGAACAAATTTTTGTTCCTGGCCATGGCTGCTTCACTGGTGTTGACAACAGCGGTTATCTTTATCCCGCCGATTGCTGCCGCCTTTGAATTTGAACCAATTAGTCTGCTCGAATACTTTACCGCCATGGGACTGGCGGTTATGGTGATTCCAATTGTTGAAATTGTAAAATTCTTTCAAAGAAAAGATGATGCTATATAATTTAAGCTCATCGATTAAGACCTTCAGGCATCTGTGCATTCGTGCACAGGTGCTTTTTTTCAGCCAAAGGGTTTAAAATAAAAAAATATGTCTATAATAATTAAGTAGCCTGATAATAACTGTGTAACGCTTATTTTATGAACACAGGTCAGCTATCAGAAAAAAGGAGGACTATTCAGATGATGTTTAGTAAATTATTTAAACCAATTCAAATTGGAACGCTCCAACTTAAAAACCGTGGAGTTATGCCTTCCATGGTGACCAACTTCTGTAATCCAGATGGATCTGTTTCAGATCGTTTTATCGCCTACCATGCAGCTCGGGCCAAGGGCGGGGTAGGCTTAATTATTGTTGAAGCCGTTTATGTAAATCCCTGTGGAAAGGGCTTTAATAATCAAATTGGTATTGATTACGATGGCCTGATCCCCGGCCTTAAAAAACTGACCGACCGGATTCATGGTCTCGGCGGAAAAATTGCTATTCAGCTTTATCATGGTGGACGACAAGCCAACACCATGGTAACCGGAAAAGAACTGGTGGCTCCATCGCCCATTGCCTGTCCGGTGATGCAGGCAATGCCCCATGAACTCAGCGAGGCTGAAATCAAAGCAGTCATCAAAGATTTTGCGGATGCAGCGGAGCGCGCTAAAATTGCCGGGTTTGATGCGGTGGAATTGCATGGGGCCCATGGCTATCTGCTCAATCAATTTCTGTCACCGGATACCAACCATCGGAGTGATATTTATGGTGGCAGCGTCGAAAGCAGACGGCGCTTTCCTCTGGAAGTAGTGGATGCGGTTATGTCGCGGATTGGAAAGGATTTCCCGATGATTTATCGGATTACCGCGGATGAATTCTCACCTACCGGACTCTCCATTGAAGATACCGCCGATTTTTGTAAAGATCTGGTGAAACATGGGATAGCCGCCATCAATGTATCTGGAGGAACCTATGTCTCGGGTCGAATCGCTAGCGGGGCTGAAGATATCTTAGGGGTTTATGTAGAAAATGCCAGAATTATCAAGGAATCCATTAACAGTGAGGTGCCGGTGATCGTGGCCAATCGAATCAAAACGCCGCTATTTGCAGATGAGGTCATCGGGAATAAAAAGGCAGATATGGTAGCCACAGGCCGAACGCTGATCTGCGATCCGGAATTCTATAATAAAGCACAGCAAGGCCATGCCGATGAAATCCGTGGTTGCCTGAGTTGTAATCATTGTATGAGTGAGTTGATGAGTGGCTTGCCGGTTTCCTGTATCTATAATCCCTTAACCGGTCATGAAATGGAATATGATTTAGACGATCAAACCGCTACGCCGAAAAAGGTGCTGGTCATTGGTGGTGGACCAAGTGGAATGGAAGCAGCCTATATTGCGTCAAAAAAAGGTCATTGTGTCACGCTCTGTGAAAAATTTGATCATTTAGGCGGAAATGTGGTGCCGGGAACCAAACCACCCAATAAGTCCGAAATGTTTGCCCTGGTGGAATTTTTTACCAATATGCTTCAAAAGAATAAAGTCAAAATTAAATTTAATACCCCGGCGACCATGGACATTATCTACAACGAAGAGTCGGATATGGTGTTGCTGGCGACTGGATCAGCACCGATTATTCCCCCAATACCTGGTATCCATCAGAAATTTGTTCTTAATGCCGAAGATGTACTCATGAATCCTGATACTGTTGGCGATCAGGTAGTGGTCATTGGTGGTGGAACCGTGGGGGTGGAAACGGCCGAGCTGTTAGATCAGCAAGGAAAAAAGGTGACAGTGGTAGAAATGAGCGGGGAAATCTTATCAGATATGGCGCCCTTTTTAAAAGCCGGATTGATGTACCGGATCGGGGAATCGGATATTGTCATCAATACCAGTGAAAAGGTCCAGGAAATTGGGGATCATCAGGTCATTACGGACAAAGAGACCCTGGAAAATGTGGACAATGTGGTTTTGGCAGTAGGCTATGAGCCGGATAATGCGCTGGAGGAAGAACTCAAAGGCAGCAGGGTCAAGTTTAAGGTGATTGGCGATGCGGTCAAACCCAGAAAAATCTTTGAAGCGGTGAAAGAAGGATTTGAAGCTGCGTATGAGATTTAAACAGGAATTTATGTGAATCCAATGGTCAATAGCTAGTACCCCAACTGGCTGGCGGGAACTCCAACCCCAATGCCGACACCAAAATGCTTAGATCAAATGACTGAAACCGTACCGACCGATTCTTTGGTCAGTGATGAAGATAATGATCAGTAGTCGGTGGCGAATCTATTGGAAGATATAGTTGAGTTTTTGAATAAAAAATAAGTGTCCAAAATGTGAAGATCGAAAACAGGCTGTGGTAAGTTGCTCATTTACTATAGCCTGTTTTTATAAAGCGTTACGGTGGCTCTTGTAATTCTTGCCAATCCTACAAATGGGTAAAACACAATGATGTTTTAAATCGAAAATAGAGGGTAAAAATTCAGTATCAAAAGATCACATCATTAAAGACAGCACAAACAAATTATTTTAATTAATTCGTGGTTTGTCAGGAAAGGAAAACACTATGGATAAAAAAGGCAAGTACCAGTTAATGTTGATTTTGGGGTTAATCTTGGGAGTGATGATAGTAGCAGCGGGCTGCTCTTCCAGCGGGGATCAATCCTCACAAGCAAAAAATGCTTCCGATAGCGAGGCACAACAAGAAGACATATCCAACAATGCCATTTTTGATCTTTACAACCAGATTGATCTCAATGACGAAAAGGCGGATATTGAAAAGTCGTTGGGAGCAACGGGGAATACCTCAGCAGAAGGCTCCTATGTATATTTGGATCAGGACACTGGCTATGCGGTGAACGTATTCTTCGATGATAAAGATCTAGTTACGCTAAAGCTTTTGGTTCCCACCACCGGGGCCAGGGAGCTGATAGAACTGAGCAATGCCAGTGTCACAAAAGAACAGGCTGTTAAAATTACGCAGGGAATGACTCGTAACAATGTCAAGAAAGCTTTGAACGGGGTCGGCGTCGAGATGTTGAGAATGGTTATTCCCAATGGGGCGGACAAAGAAGCTTATGCCCTGGCCTGGATTAATAACGATGGTTCGATCCTGGTGGTGACCTTTGATGCCGATACCGATACGGTTCTAGCAGCTGAATTCAAAGACAGCTTGTTGTAGAAACGCCAATTGAACGGGTTCATCGAAAGGTGATGAATGATTACAAAAATTCCTTAGTCAGAACAAATTGTTCAAAGGAGGGGTCTATCAATGAAATGCAAGAATTTAAGGCGACTGATGATGGTACTGATCGTGATTTTAGGTATATTGGTAGTGGCTAGCGGATGTTTTCCAAAAGGATCCGAAAAATCAGGCGATAACAACAGCAAGGCTACTAACGAGAATGAAAAGGCCAGCGAAGCCAGTACTATTCCCAAAATTGGTCAAGACCAACCATTTTATGAATTTTACAATAAGGTAGCGATCAATCAGACAAAAGAACAAGTAGACAGTGCCCTTGGGGTCGAACCGCTGATGGATACGGACGGCTCATATCTGTATTCTGATGCAGCAACCGGTTACACGATTAACGTTTTCTACAGTGCCAGTGGTTTGGTAACAACCAAAGTGCTGATCGTTATGGCTGCCGGTGACGAATGGCTTAAGATCAGTCCGGCAGCAGTCACAGAAAGTCAGGAACTAAAAATTGTTGAAGGCATGACGTATGATGAAGTAAAAAGTATTTTAGGCAGCGATGGCCTGGAGTTGGCTGCGATGATCTACCCGGGCACAAAGGACAAGATCTTGGTTACACTGGCCTGGGTTAATCCCGATTTTTCTTCACTGAACGTGGCCTTTGATGGGGACACCGGAAAGGTCTTCTATTCTGAATATCGAAATGCACCGGTTTAGAATGGCTGTTACAGTCAAGGGATGGTCATCAGTTAATAAAAAAATTAAAGAGGGAGATGAAAACCATGTTAAATAGGAGCAAAACCCTATTTTTGTTCTCCATGATTCTTATCCTGGGGTTAGCTGTGTTGCTTTCCGGGTGCAATGGCGCCGGAACAAAAAATAAAGCGGTGAATAAACCCGATTATTTTTATAGTCAAGTTGAGTTGGGGATGGAAAAGAGTCAAGTTGAATCGACGCTGGGAGTAAAACCCGAAGAAGAGAACGACACTTATATTTACCGCGATGAGCAAACTGGTTTTGGCGTTCAGATTAGTTATGATGCCAGTGATTTGGTCACATCGAAAATATTGTATCATGAAGATGACCGTGAGATCATGGGACTAAGTGACGCCAGCGTTTCCGAAGATCAACTGGCCAGTATCACTGAAGGGATGAGCTATGATGAGGTTAAAGGGATTCTAGGATCAGAAGGAACGGAAATGATTCAAATGTCGAATCCCATTGATCCCAATAATCCCATTGTGATGATGACCTGGTTTAATAACGATCAAACCGGATTTTACGTTACCTTTGCCGGTATTAAAGGAACAGTTGTAACCGTTAAATTCTGGAAATAGTAAGATTTTTGCAAAGCACTGGTTGTGAATCAGTGCTTTTTTTACGGATTCTGCGACCAGCAAAAATTAATTTTAATTTTTTAATATTTATGGGAAGAAAACCCGGGGCTCATCCGTTATATAGATGTGCAGAAAAAACGGAGGTGAAATTTGTTGAAAGAACATAAGGAAGAAGAAGCCGATGATGCCTTGATTAAGAAGTATATCGCCACCGGGAATTCCGGGTATTTTGAGCCCCTTGTCGAAAGGTACGAGCGATATGCTTATGTCTATGCCTTTTCTCTTCTTAAGAACGAATTTGACGCACAGGATGTGGTGGCGGAAAGTTTTTTAAAGGCATTTACAAAAATCAGACAGTATCGGCTGGACAGCAGTTTTAAGAACTGGTTTTTAAAAATTGTTCATAATAACAGCCTGGATCTATTGCGAAAAAATAAGACTATGGTTTATCTGGACGATCAGGAAAATGGCGAAAGCCTATACACTGATGAAGCTTTGAGTTATGACAACATCGAAGCCCTGGATTTTGGTGAGATTCAAAAATCTCTGGATCAATTACCCCACGAGCTGAAAGGGGCAGTGATCCTCCGGTATTATTATGACTGGGATTATAAAAAGATTTGCGAATTTCTTAATATCCCTATGGGAACTCTGTCGTCCCGGCTGAACCGGGCCTGCAAAAAACTTAAAAACCTTTATGAAGGAGGAATGTGACCATGAGTGAATTAGATAAAATGATGTCCTGTCTGGGCTTTAACGAAACCACCGTGAAAAATTATGGCAATGCTATTCCCTTTACCAGCAGAAAATTGGATATTATCGGTCGAATCAATCAGGCCAGTGTGGAAAAAGCTAGACATTTAGATTTATCTGCCCTGTTTTATATTTTCTCGATTGCCTTTCTCGTCATGGTGATGCGTTTTATCGTATTTGCGCAAACCGGGGATGCAACCATCATTAAGGTTTTTACCAGCATTGCCATTCGTTATTCCCAACAACTCCAAAACAGTCTGAATGTGATATCGTTTTTAGTGTCGGTGGTTATTTGTGTCGGAACAGGAGTGATGATTAATCATTTAAAAAATGATAATCATTTCTGTTAGGCTTAATAAATAAAAAAATTGAAGGAGAAAGAAAAAAATGTTTAAAAAATTAAGTGTGTCGGTTTTAATGATGGTGATGGTATTGCTTGTCACTGTTACCACGGCTTTCGGGGCTACTGATAGTGATATCAGCAGTTACGAAGATTCAGCGGGAAATGTAAATATTGAGGGGGCATCCGTTCCCAATGCGGAATTTGCCTTTGCCGGATCAAACATTACTGCCAATTCAGTGTTTGATACAACCACCTTTTTTGCCGGCAACGCCATCACCCTGGATGGGGAATACAATGGTGACGTTTTTGCAGTTGCTAATACCGTAACGGTCAACGGCAAAATCAACGGAAATCTCTACACCGGTGGCAACCAGGTCGTTATCAATGGTGAAGTGACCCGGGACGTCTTTGCCGGCTGTTCTGATTTAATTATTGGCAAATCAGCCAACATCAACCGGGATGTCTATCTTGCTGCCGCCAATGTGAATATTGATGGAACGGTGGGACGAAACCTCCGGGCCGGTGCTGGCAATGTCTCGATTAATGGTACTATCAACGGGTTTGTAGAGACAGACGTGGATCAGCTGACCATCAATGATGGGGCAGTCATCACCGGAACAATCAATAACCGCAGTTCCAATCAGGCGATTGTAGCCCCCGGTGCCACCGCTCCAGAAGTCAATTGGGAAAAGGTGTCACAAGAACAGGCTGTTGAAGAAGATCAGGGACCGACTGTTGGCTCGATTCTTTTATCGATTATCACCAAACTGGCATTTATTCTGGTGATCTGGGTGCTGATAACCTTTATGACCAAAGACTTTAATGCCAATACCACGGTAATGGCAAAAAAACACATATTGGCTTCTTTAGGAATCGGGGCCGGATTTTTCTTCTTGTCACCATTGCTGCTGATCGTATCCTTTATTATTTATGCACCATTTGGATTTGCAATGACCTGTGGGATCATCACCCTGGCCATTCTGGGCATGCCGGTGGCGGCGGTAGTCTTATCCAAACTATTGATCCGCTTCTTTGATGATAAAATGAAACCGCTGCTAAGTTCGTTTGTTTCGATCTTGATCGTCGCAGCAGCAGCGATTATTTTGGGATATATACCAGTTATTAATTTTATTGTATTCCTGTTCCTGGACGTTGTTGGGGTGGGCTTTATTTGTTACAATGTGTTGTTCACTCATAAAAAACTGAAAGATGAACGAAATGAAGTTGATGACGAGATTTTAGTGATTGATAAAATTATTGATATGGAAGAAGGTACGATCGTTATCGAAAAGACAACTGAAACGATCAAACTGGATGACACAGATATTACAAAATAGTTAGTTTAAAAAAAGCAGGCCCGATGTGGGGCCTGCTTTTTTGTTTATTTGGTTGGAATACAAGGGATTAGTACTTATCCATATCCATATCATCCAGAACAATCCGGGGTGGCGTTGGGGCTGCCGGCTTCATCGGTTTTTCAACCGGGGACGCGGGGGAGGAACGATGGGTTGAGCCTTTTTTCTTGATTTTGAAAGCACCAACCATCTGTTTGAGCATTTCAGCCTGGCCGGACAGCTCTTCGCTGGCAGCGGCACTTTCCTCGGCCGTGGCGGAATTGGTCTGAACGACGGTGGAAACCTGATCAATGCCCTGGGTGATCTGGGCGATTTCGGTGGCCTGATCGTTGGAAGCCCGGGCAATGTTGCCAACCAGGTCGGTAACCTTTTCGATCTCACTTAAGATCTCTTTTAAGCTTTCAGAGGTTTCGTCGGCAATTTTGGTACCGACATCTACGCTCTCAATCGAGCCTTCAATTAAACCGGTGGTTTCTTTGGCAGCTTCGGCGCTGCGGGCCGCCAGGGAGCGGACTTCTTCAGCAACAACGGCAAAGCCCTTACCGTGCTGGCCGGCCCGGGCTGCTTCGACAGCGGCGTTTAGGGCCAGGATATTGGTCTGGAAGGCAATGTCATCAATGACCTTGATAATTTTTGAAATATTATGGGAGGACTCATTGATTTCGTCCATGGCCGAAACCATCTTATTCATCTGCTTATTACCGACCTCGGCATTGCTGCGAACTTCCAAGGCCCGTTGATTGGCTTCATTGGCGTTGGTGGCGTTTTTCTTTGTTTCACCGGCCACTTCTTCAATAGAAGCGTTAAGCTGCTGAATGGCGCTGGCCTGTTCGGTGGTGCCCTGGGACAAGGCCTGTCCGCCATCAGAAATCTGCCGGGCACCAGCTTCAACCTGACCTGCCGCTTCATTGATTTCAGCCATGGTTTCGCTGAGGGTGGCGGCAATCCCATTAAGAGCTGCTTTAATCGCCTGGAAATCGCCCAAATACTCAGCTGTGATTTCCAGATCGAGGTTGCCGTTACCCATTTCTTCCAGGGTATAGGTAATTTCATCGACATAGCGTTTCAGGAAGGCAACGGTCTGGTTCATCGAGTCTTTGATCAGGGTATAATCGCCATTGTAGTTGCCGATCATCCCAGTGTTTAAGTTGCCTTTGGCCAGCTCGTTAAGGGTAGCAGAGGCTTCCTGGACTGGTTCAACGACGGCGTCCAGAGTGGCATTAATGCCGTTGATGATTTTAGCAAAGTCGCCCTGGTGTTTGCTGGCATCGGCCCGGGCATTTAGTTTTCCATCAACACCAGCCTGAGCCAGCATTTTGCCATCATTTATCAGATTATCAATGGATAATTGAACCATTTCCAGACTGTTTCGGATTTCATTGAATTGCGCAGAAACTTCGGTGGTGTATTCATCGGCCTGGCTGATATCCATATCAAAAGCCAGATCACCCTGGGATAAGCGCGTCAGATTGTGGCCCAGTCGGGTGACTTCGTTTTTGGTGTAGTCGCTGACCCGGATAATTGGGGTTAGATCAGTAACGACTTCCACAAAGCCCACATTTTCACCTTTGGAATCTCTGAGATAAGCAGTATCTTGTTTGTAGTTTCGGCCGTACCATTCAAAGTAGCTATCGCCTAAGCCCTGATCTACCAGTCGTCGGATTCCACATCCTTCGGTTTGACAGATATTGGCACCGGCATTATAACAATCCATCCCATAACCGCACTCACGGTCGGTAATGACCTTATTGTTAACCATCATGTCTTCAAAAGGTTTGTTCATAAAGGTCCATTTCATGTCGTTGTCGGTAACGTGAATGGGGAAGGGAACCGCATCGATGATGGCTTCGTACCAGACCATCTTATCAACTACAGTATCCAGGGTGGCATTGACGCCTTGAACGATTTCTTTAAAACCGCCTTTAAAGGCATCGGCATCGCCCCGGGTTTCCCATTGGCCCTGGATGGCGGCCTGGGAAAGCATGGTAGCTTCATTAATCAGACCACGGATGGTTTCAATGGTGAGCTTAAGGGCCGGGGCAATTTCATCCTGGGGATCTCTTAAGTCTATGTTTGCGGAGACATCGCCATTGGAAATCTGGTTCATGGTGGCAATAACCACGTTCTGGAGATCATCGGCCAACTGATTCATGGAAGTGGTCATTTCCCCAACCTCGTCTTTGGAGGCAACTTCCAGCCGTTCACTGAGATGGCCCTGGGTCATTGCTTTGATCATCTGGTTTAAAGATATAATCGGTTTTGAGATTTTTCTGGCCAGGATATAGGTGGCCACACCACCGATCAATAAAATCAGGGCAGAAGCAATCAAGATGACGTTTCTCAGATTGTTGATGGGAGCAAGAACGTCGCTTTCATATTTAGTGACAATCAGTGTCCAGTTGGTACCGGGGATCGGGGCATTATAGGCAAGCTTTGCATCACCATTGTAGTTATAGTCAATACTCCCGGTTTGTCCCACACCCAATTCCTGAATGGCCAGGGCAAATTCTTTCAAGGGACCATTGGCATCAATTTCGTCAAAAATATTGGTTTGATCGAGGATTAGCTGATCATTGGGATGTGCCATAACAGCGCCATCTTCATTGATTACCATCCCGTATTTGCGGACTCCATCACCCATGGAATTGGTGATATCCTGCATAAAGGTGGGGTCTCGACGACCCACCAGGAGTCCCACGACCTGATCATTGTTTTTGATGGGGGCCACTTCAAAGACCACCGGTTCATTGGTGACCCTGCTGATGGCGACATCGGATATGGTTGTTTTTCCGGCAAAACCCTCTTCGTACCAGAATTGACCTTCAGATTTGAATTCACCACCGCCGATAATATATCTGGCGTTGCCGTTTAGATCCATGACCGCAATATCCTGGTAACCCAAACGTTCAATGTCTCCGGCAATCGAGGCGACCTGGGTATTCCAGTCCATGGTGGCGGTTCGGGCCCGGAGGGCGATTTCATCGATTCTTCCGAGATTTCCAGAAACAACGGCGCCAATATGACCGGCGCCTTCAGTGGCAAAGGCCTCTTCCTGGGTGCTGGCTTCATTGGTCAGGGCAGCTGCTCCTAAATTAATGGCAATCAGCCCGAGGGTGAGAACTGCCGCCGCCAGAATCAGCGTCGTGAAGGCCATTAATTTGGTCGATAATCGGATTTTTACCGAGTTTTGATCGTGTTCTTGTACTTGTTTGTCTTTCATGATGAGGCTCCTTTCTGAATGGTACATTTAATATACAACGGGATAAAATAGGCAGATCTCGTTACTTAAAAATTTCACACAAACTAAGACCCGATATTTTCACAGCAATTGCTTACCCTCATATTTATATATCGACATATTTGCATATAGGTTAAGCAAAACCGTCAGATTATTTGGTAAGTTCGGATGAAAGATTTTATCAATTTTTGGGGCCGCGATTGATAATGGCATGATCTTTGACGGTTTCAGCTAATTCCCTGACTTCATTGACGTTCACCGCATGAATGGCAACCGGCAACCCAATGGACATCAGCATTTTGAAAAGTAAATCTTTTTCTTATTCATTTCATTTCTCCTTTGCTCATCAAAATTGATGAAGAATTTGATCGTCACTTTGGTTCGGACAAGAGTAGGAATTAGTTTAGCTTAAATCAGGAATGAGCGCAAGTAATAATTACGTTCTATACACGAAATTTTTACCCTGTTATTACAAAAATAAACAGATTAACAGACATCGATAAATAAATATCGGGTAAAGAAAAAATTTATCAATCCAAAACATTTTAGCGGGTTTGTCGATTGCATATAAGGGTATACTGTTATATAACAATTTTTGAATCAATCCATGCTATTTTTTATTTGCTCAAAAAATGAGATAGAGGGGGTGTTGGCGATGAAGCAAAAGAAAATAATTTTAGGTTTGGTGCTGTTGATCTTAATAATTTTAACCCTCACTTCCTGTATTCAGCAGAAACCGGTTACCATTGGTTTTGTTGCCAGTCTTACCGGGAGTACCTCCGAGCTGGGCGTTAACGGTCGCAACGGCCTGATGATGGCGGTGGAAGAAATTAATGCCGGTGGGGGGATTAATGGTCGATTGGTGGAGGTTGTCGTTAAGGATGATAAAAATGATCCGGAAAACGGGCTGGCTGTTGATCAGGCGCTATACGAAGACGGCATTTCGTTTATCATCGGTCACATGACCAGCAGCATGGCAAAAACGAGTCTTCCCTTTGTCAACGAAAATAAGTTATTGATGATCAGCCCAACGATGAGTTCATATGAACTGGCGAATCAGGATGATCATTTTATCACGGTCGTCTCTTCCAATGATATTGAAGCAGCCTTTATCGCCGGGAGGATACTTGAAAATGGTGGAAAAAATGTCGCGGTTATCTATGAATCAAAAAATCGTGCATATACAGAAACCATCAAAGATTTTCTTGCTTCAGAGCTGTCTGGAAATGGGGGCAAGGTTATTTATGAAGAAGCCTTTTTGTCTGGAGCTAATCCTGCATATTTGGAGATATCAGATCGTGTTTTAAATGCCAAGCCGGATTCCATTGTTATTCTTGCTTCCAGTTTTGATAGTGCGATGTTTTGCCAGCAGTTTTATAAATCCGGAAATCAGGAGCCCATTTATCTGTCGCTCTGGGCCATGAATAATGATTTGATTTTGCAGGGGGGAGATTCTGTTGAAGACGTATATATTCCCAGTTTACTTGATACCGAGTCGGAGAGACCGGAATATCTGGCGTTTAAAAACGTTTTTCTAAAAAAATACAGTGCCGAACCGACCTTTGCAGCAACCTATTCCTACGAATCAGCGATGATTCTCTTTGATTCACTGAAAAAGACAAACAGTTATGATCCTGAGATTATCAAAGCAGCCATAATTGAAAAAAGTGTTTTTGAGGGACTTCAGGATGATATTAACATTGATGAATGGGGAGATGCCAGCAGAACCCTTTATCTATATCGTATTAAGGATGGCCAATTTAAAAAGGCGGAATAGACAATGAAGCGAATTAAAAAGCTGAGAGATTTTATCCTGATCAATAATATGCTTTCCATTGCCATCCCGCTTATTCTCGTGGGTCTATTAGTAACGCCATTGATTTATAATTATCTGATTAAAGATATGTATGAAAAAAATACCATCATCGCAGCAACCATTGCCCAACGGATGACAGATTTTATGGATGAATCATTCCAATTTCTATATCAGTTAAGTAATCTGCTGGAAACTGATATGCTTAAGGATGATCCTGCAGTTATAATCGGTTTGAATGCGATGCTTGAAGGTTCCGATTCGGTTGAGGGATTTGAAATTCTTGATGCCAATGGGATGGTTAAAGTCAACGCGCCTCAAAATGCCAATATTCTGGGGGTCAACCGTTCCAGGCAGCCTTTTTTCACCGAGACAAAAGCCACCGGCAAACCCTTTGTATCGTCTTCTTTTATTTCCCAGCAAACCGGGCAGCCCACCATTACCATTGCCATTCCCCATGATGATGGCGTGCTGGTGGCTTATTTAAATCTGGAAGAAATCAGTATGCTATCCCTAGATCTCGTAAAAACGTTTGGGGAAGAGGTAACGGTGGCCATCACTGATGGTAACGGCGTATTTATTTCACATAAGGATATCAATAAGGTCTATCAGCGGGAAATTGAAGCTAATTTTCAATCAATCCATCCAAACACAGAAGTCCAGGATCAGGTTAAGGCTTTTACTTACGAGGGAAAAACAGCGATGGTCAGCCATGCCGACGTCGACAATGCCAATTGGCATGTCTTTGTTTATCAATCCTATGACTCAATACTCATGGCGCTGGGAACTTTTTTGGGGATGATGCTCTTATTCACCTGTTTATTAGTATTATTCTCCCGGATTATTGCCCGGCTGGTATTTAAAGATATTAACCATTCATTTGGCGAATTGAACCAGCAGACAAAAGAAATTGCCGCCGGGGATTACCATCCACTTAATACGGACAATCGTTTTGATGAATTCAATCGGCTCACCGAAAATTTTAATGGCATGGTCACCAGTGTCAAGGAACGGGATGAAGCCTTAAAGGTGCTGGCCTATTACGATGCCCAGACCAGATTACCCAATGCGGCCTATTTATTGGAGACCCTGAATCAATTGCTCGTCGATAATCACGGAATAATTGCCGTAATCTGCTTTGACATTCATAATTTCAAGCGGATCAATGATACCTACGGACCATCCTTTGGCGACAAAATCCTGGAAATGATGGGAGCCCGGTTGCTGGAACTTAAATGTCAGCATGGATTTGTAGCCCGGATCAATGGCTCTAATTTTATCCGGGTACTGACGGATCTTGAGCACCCGGAAGATGCGCTGAGCGAGATTGATAAGCTTAGGGCGGTTTTTAATCAGGCCCTGACCTTTAATGAGAACAATGTTTATCTCCGTTTTCACGTCGGCATTGCACTCTATCCCGATGATACCCGGGATGTCGAAGAGTTACTGCAATATGCCAACACGGCGGCTGATATGGCTAAACAACGGGGTAGATCCCAGTATGCTTTTTTTGAAAATGCCATGAAACAGAACCTGTTGAGGAATATGATGCTGGAAAACTCGCTGCGATCGGCGCTCGAAAGGGATGAGTTTTTTCTGCAATACCAACCGCAAATCGATGTTAAAAATAAAAAAATCCGCGGTTTTGAGGCCCTGATCCGATGGGATCATCCCCAACTGGGGATGGTGTCACCGCTGGACTTTATCCACATAGCCGAATCTACCGGACTGATTGTTCCGATTGGCGCCTGGGTATTGGAAACGGCCTGTCGCCAAATCGTTAAAATCAATCATAAAATGGGCACTCAAATCATGATTTCGGTCAATGTCTCTCCGGTTCAACTGAGTCATGAACATTTTCCGGAGATGGTCGAAGAAACCCTCAAGCGATCCGGACTTGAAGCGGATTTGCTGGAGCTGGAAATTACTGAAAATCTTTTTATCCACTCATTTGAAGATGCCATTCAAATCTTTGATCGCTTGAAGACAATTGGTATTCGCATGTCGCTTGATGATTTCGGCACTGGTTATTCGTCCCTTGCTTATTTAAAGAACCTGCCCATTGATACCTTAAAAATCGATCAGGCCTTTACCCGGGATCTGTTAACTAAGAAAGCCAATGAGAATTTAATGGAATCTATTATTATCATGGCCCACACCCTGCACATGGATGTGATTGTGGAAGGAGTTGAAGAACTAGAACAGTTGGATTGTTTAAAAGCCTATCATTGTGATCACGTTCAGGGTTATTATTTCAGCCGTCCCATCAGTGCATCACATCTGGAAGAATTGCTGAATGAGTTGACAAAAGATCAAGCCCAAAACACTGAACATGAATAAAAGTGACGAAATAATCAGACAAGCTCAAATAAAAAAATGCCGGGAATTAAGGTGAAGACTGGCTACAAGGAGGTTTAGGATGCTTGAGAAAAGAATATTGACAAAACCGGGATTGTTGTTTTTGATTTTTATGATGGTGATTTTCTCTTCAATCGGGATGGCGCCGAATCAGGTTGCAGCTGCCGAATATTTTAATATCACCCAGTACAACATCAATATGGAGGTTATGGAAGACCATGGTTACGCGATTAATGAAGATATTACGGTGGCTTTCAGGGAAGCCCGACACGGGATTTTCAGAACCATTCCTTTTAAAGGTTCTTTTTATCGGGAAGTTGATGGAAAACCCCTGGAAACTCCCTATCGCGCAAAAATTGATGGGATTCAGGTTGAGGATTGGGACTATCAGATCTCTTCAACGAATAAGGACAAGATCATCCGAATCGGCAGTGCCGCAGAATTTGTGGCCGGAACCCAGAACTATCAGATCACATATTTTTGGGATCAGGGAATTGATGCAATTTCATCAATGGATGATGTTTACTATAATCTGATTGGTCCCGACTGGGATACAGTTATCGAGAATGCACATTTTATCATTACCTTGCCACAAGCCTTTGATGCCAGTCAGGTCGAGTTTATGACGGGCAGCTATGGTAGTGTCGACACCTCCGCCGTAAGCTACACGGTTACTGGCAATACCATTGAGGGTACCCTCAACCGGCCCCTCAGTGCCCATGAAGGCGTCACCTTGAAAGTCAATCTACCGGACGGTTATTTTCAGGAATCATTTTTTGATTATCTCTACGACCTTTTTTGGGGTAATCCGTTGGCGCAGCTGATCACCGCAGCGATTCTGGCACCGCTGTTACTTGGTCTGGCCATCTGGCTGCTGATGGGGCGGGACAAAAAAGCGGTGGAAACCGTCGAATTCTATGCCCCTGATGGCTTGACGCCGCCGCAGGTGGGCTATATTATTGATGGAAACCTGGACCTCAGTGAGGTTGTCTCCTTGTTTATTTATTGGGCAGATCAGGGATATTTAACCATCGAACAGGTAGCTTCCTATCGGTTTGACTTCCATAAAAAAAAGGCGCTGCCGGATTCGGCCAATAATTTCGAACACACGCTTTTTGATTATCTGTTTCACTCAAAAGACGCATACTCCACCACTACTTTTTCGAGTGACCTGGGGATAAGAGATATTTTAAATAAGGCGAAGGACCAAACCGAAGCTTATTTTGATCAGGAAGAGCATCGATTATTTACCAGTATGTCCCTGAACGGGGCCCAGGTGATGCGACTGCTGATGTTTATTCCGATTTTAGCACTGGCTCTTTTTGCTTTTGTGGAAATCAACTTTATGAATTACGGGTGGTCTATCATTGCCATCATGGCTTTAATTTTTGTGGGAGGGCCAATTGCGAGCATGGTTATGATCAATTCAGTATTGCGTAAGCGAAAAGGAATGGTTCATAAAAAAATAGTCACGCAATTAAGCATCGGTGTTATTTTGGGTGGAGTTTCGGCCATTGCAATAATCGGCATTAATTTTTATTTTCTGGGCATAACAGGGGTAGTGGTAGCAGTTGCTGCCCTGATCGCCGCCTATGGCACAGCTTCACTGCAGGCCTTTGCATCCAAACGCACTAAAAAGGGCAATATCTGGTATGGTCAGGTGCTGGGTTTGAAAAACTTCATCAGTCTGGCTGAAAAAGATCGGCTGGAAACCCTGATTGATGAAGATCCGCAGTATTTTTATAAGCTATTGCCCTATGCTTTCGTTTTGGGGGTGACTGAAAAATGGATTGATCAGTTTACTGGTTTGGCCATTCCCCAGCCTCAATGGTATGACGGTTCTAGTTATGACCGGGATTTCTATCCCACCATCTTTGCTGCTGATTTTACGGACAGCTTGAACCGGGTGCCGGCATCGGTGATGGCAGCGAGTACGGCCACAACTAATCAGAATCATGACAATTCCAGTGGTTTCGGAGACAGCGGATTTTCCGGCGGTGGAGGCTTCTCTGGCGGCGGCGGCGGTGGTGGCGGTGGTGGAAGCTGGTAAGCGGCAGAAATAAAACCTACTGCTATTTGCCATCTGAATGAGATTATGGGATAATCAGCTTATCGCATTTTAGACAAGGAGAACAACATGAATAAACCAATCCTGGCAATTCCGATCGGCGATGCCGCCGGCATCGGCCCGGAAATAACGGTGAAAGCCCTGGCCGATAAGACCGTTCACGAAATGGCCCGATTAGTGGTGGTAGGAGACAAAAAGGTGCTGCAACAAGCGATGGCCTTTTCAAAGGTGATCCTGACCATCAATTGTATCAGCGATCCCCGGGAGGGCAACTATGTCCCTGGGGTACTTAATCTGATTGATCTCGATAATATTGAAATGAAGCAATTGAAAATGGGCGCAGTTCAGGCGATGACGGGGAAGGCTGCTTATCAAACCATTGAAGCAGCCACCCGGCTCTGTCTGGATAAAAAAGCCGATGTCCTGACCACTACCTGCATCAACAAGGAATCCCTGCAATCGGCCAGGGTGCCCCATATCGGCCATACCGAAATGATCGGGGCCTTAACCGGGACTAAAAAGCCACTGACGATGTTTCAGGTTGATGCGCTCCGGGTCTTTTTTCTGAGCCGCCATGTTTCGCTGCGGCAGGCCTGTGATCTGGTGACTCAGGATAATATGGCAGCCTTCATTGATCAGAGTGTGGCGGCGCTAAAAATACTGGGGGTGAGCAATCCCCATCTGGCCGTTGCCGGCCTTAATCCCCACAGTGGCGAACATGGCCTGTTCGGCCGGGAAGAGGTGGAGGCGGTGATGCCAGCGGTGGCGGAAGCCCGGCAACGCGGCGTCAATGTTGATGGGCCGATTGGCGCTGACAGTGTTTTTTATTTTGCCTTAAAAGGGAAATACGATGCGGTCTTATCGCTTTACCACGATCAGGGCCACATTGCTACTAAAATGGTGGATTTTGAAAAAACCATTTCCATTACTCTCGGGATGCCGATCCTCAGAACCTCGGTGGATCACGGGACGGCCCTGGATATTGCCGGGCAGGGCATCGCCAGTCCGGTGAGTTTAATTGAAGCGATTCGGCTGGGGGCCGAGTACGCCCCATATTTTAATCAGAACCATTAAAATCATTCCAATCCCACCGGACTATTCACGTTAGGCAACTGCATTACGGGTTGAGCCTGGACTGAAGATCCAATTGATTATCCAGCCGCTTAATAGTATAATAATAAATATTAGACCTGATCAAATATTTTCGAGGAGGACAAATGACGCTGCAGAATATCATATCCATGACACTCTATCTGACATTTGTCGTCTATGTTATTTTTGGAACCTATAGTTTGACCCTCAACATCGAGTCCAGACTCAATCGGGTGTTTGCCTGTCTCTGTTTTTGTTTTGCCCTGTGGGGCTTTTCTTTTGCCGCCATCAATTCTTCACTCACCAGTGAAGAAGCGCTGTTATGGCGACGAATGTCGGTGTTGGGATGGGGCGTAGCCTACAGTATTATGCTTCATTTCGTTATTATTCTCACCGAATCGAACTGGAGTCGACCTGAGAAAAGGCCGATGTTGATGACGGTGCTTTACCTGCCGGCGCTAGTGAATGCAATCACCTTTTTAATTTACAGTATGCCTGAAAATGGACATGTTCAAATGGTCTATTCCCCAGCTGGTTGGATCACCACAACTAATGTTATTTGGTATGACCGGATGTTTTTAGGCTATTATCTGAGTTTTTCCCTGACCGCCATGATATTACTTATCCAATGGTATAAACAAACGGATAGTGCGATTAACCGTAAAAAAGCCCGGGCAATTCTTTTGTCCTTTCTGGTGGCTTTGGTTTTAGGAACCCTGACCGATCTTATCACCGTCAGTTTTTCAAACGTTCAGCTACCGTCTTTGGCCCCGGTGATCACAATGATACCGGCAGTTACGATTTATTGGATCATCCGTAAGTATGGTCTGATGCTGGCGCCCCAGAATGAAAATGAATCGCAACAGGAAGGAATAATCCTCAGTACGCTCAGCCGTACGAGGCTTTTTAAGTATGTCAGCATTGTGCTGATTATCGGGAGTATCCTGAATTTCTATGGCCGTATCAGCACGGGCGATAATTGTATCACTGGGCTGTTTTTAAGTTTTACGCTGGTCCTGATGGGAGCCTTTGTGATGGGTATTCCTTATCTCTTCGTGTCCATCACAACTCAGGAAAATGCCCTGGGTTGTTTTCTGGTAGTTTTACTGCCGATGGTGATGCTCGCTCATTATAATGCCGATTTCAGGACCATCATCTGGCCAATTCCAATTTTTTTTATGATGCTTACCGTTATTTTTAATAATAAAAAAATATTTTTGATGCTGGGCGTTTTGAGTCTGCTGATGGAAGTGGTCTTCTGGGTGTTAATGCCAGATTTATGGTTGCTGGTTGACAGCCGGCTCTATTTTTACCGGCTGCTGTTCTACGCAATTGGGATTGGAATGACGGCCATTATCACCCAGATATATGTGTTGCGACTGCAGGAAAACAGCAAACAGGATGCCTTTCAGAAAATGATTTCGCGATTGTCAGCTGATTTTGTCACCATGAACCGGATCAATTTTGATGAAAAGGTCAAGCAGCTGCTCAAAGAAAGTGGGAATTTTACCAGCATCGACCGAGTCTATCTTGGTCGAATTTCCGAGGATGAAAAAAACCTGGTTTGCAGCCATGAATGGGTGAGTGAAGGGATAATCTCACTGATGGACGAGACAAAAAATGCTGGGATCACGGCAGGATCCTGGCGGATGGGGCAAATTATAAAGAATGAAATTGTCGATATTTCTAGTCCCAATCAGCTTCCTGCAGCGGCTGAGGAAGACCGTCTGTGCCTTAAAAAGGCAAAAGTCCGGTCTCAGATCCTCGTTCCCATTCAGAGCAATAACAGTATTATCGGTCTGCTCGGATTTGATGAGGTCCGTGGCAGCAAGGTGCGACGGGTAATCGACCCGGATTGGCTGAGAGTGCTGGCCAATATTCTGGCGGATGCCATTGCCAAGGTGGAAACCGAACATGATATGAATTATCTGGCCTACTATGATCCGCTTACGGGGATTCCCAATCGGACCTTGTTTTATCGACGGCTGGAGCAGGCCATTGAGCTGGCCAGGCAGACCGGCAAAAATTTGGGTGTGATCTTTATTGATCTGGATGGCTTTAAAGAAGTCAATGATACCTTGGGCCATGACTGGGGCGATCAGCTTCTGAACCGGATTGGGAAGCGGCTGACCGATTGTCTTGGTGAAGCTGATCTGGTGGGGCGGTTTGGCGGTGACGAGTTTTTGATTATGGTGCCCCAGGTTTCTAAACACCGGGAGCTGGAAATAATGATCGAAAAGGTGATGTCGATTTTTCTTCGTCCGATACTGGTGGCCGAACAGGAACTCTATCTTTCCGGCAGCGGTGGGATTGCCATTTATCCGAGAGATGGGGAAGATGTCAATAGCCTGATTAAAAATGCCGATCTGGCCATGTATGCGGCCAAGAAAAGCGGCAAAGGGCGGATAAGCTATTGTTCCAGGGAAATGAAAACGGCCGTCCAGGAAAAGATGATGCTGACCAATAGTCTCCATCGGGCCCTGGAGAATCAGGAGCTGTTTCTCCATTACCAACCCCAGGTTTCGGCACAGACCCATGAGATCACCGGGTTTGAAGCCTTACTGCGATGGAACCATCCGCAACGGGGGATTATTTCGCCAGAGCTGTTTATTCCCCTGGCTGAACAAAGCGGACTGATCAGTGCCATTGGCGAATGGGTATTGCAGACCGCCTGTGCCCAGAATAAGGCCTGGCAGGATCAGGGGCATAAGCCGGTCCGGATGGGTGTGAATCTCTCAGTGGAGCAGTTTCGCAGTTCTAATCTGGAGCCTATGATCCAGCACTGTCTGGAAGTCACCGGGTTGGAACCCCAGTATCTGGATCTGGAAATCACCGAAGGCATTGCCATGAAAACCTCCCAATATGTGGTTTGTCAGCTTTATGCATTAAAAAAACTGGGAGTAGCCATCAGTATTGATGATTTTGGTACCGCTTTTTCTTCGATGAGCCGATTAAAAGATTTACCGGTGGATCGGATCAAAATCGACCGGCAGTTTATTTGGGGAATTGGTGAGAATCCCCGGGATGAAGCGGTGATATCGGTAATGATTCATCTGGCCCGGGAACTGGAACTGGCGGTTACCGCCGAAGGCGTGGAAACACCCGCCCAGTTAGCCTTTCTAAAAGCGGAAGCCTGCGATGAAATCCAGGGTTTTTATTTCTCAAAACCAGTTTCAGCTAAGGCTATTCAAACGGATATTTATGAGAATCATTTTTCGATGATAAAAAGTAATTCCGGATGGGATAAAGCCCGGGCGGATGAAGTGCTTTTTTAAGTGAATATAAAAAATCTCGGATGATGACTGTTGAGGGGATGAAATGCTGAAAAATCAAATATCAATGCTATTCTATTTAATTTTTGTCCTGTATAGTTGTCTGGGATTTGTTAGTCTTTTTCTCAACAAAAAAGAGCGGCTGAACCAGGTTTTTTTCTGGTTATGCATGAGTTATGGGATCTGGTCCTTTGCTTTTGCCATTTCCAACTCGTTAAGTGATCTTCAGGAGGTGTTGATCTGGCGCCGGATTGCGGCGCTGGGATGGGGCAGCGCCTTTAGTTTGATGCTGCATTTTATACTTGTTTTAACTGAAAAGCAAAAACTGCTGGCAACCCCAAAAACTTATGTGGCCCTTTATTTGCCGGCGGTCATTACCATTTTGGTATTCGCCCTGATTCCGGATCTGGCCAACGCCCAGTATAATCTGATTCAGACTCCCTCCGGTTGGGGAAATATTCCCATCAACAATGGCTGGGACATGTTCTATAATCTTTATTATCTAAGCTTTTCGCTGATGACCCTGGTAGTTTTGTTAAAATGGTATCGGACTTCTTCAGACCGGCAAAAGCAGCAACAGGCCTTTTGGTTGATGCTGGCGTTTTCGGTCGGACTTGCTTTGGGCACTGTCTCTGAAATGCTGGCAAACAACATATTAGCCTTTAAGATCCCTTCCATTGCTCCGATTATCATTCTGATTCCGATGCTGGCCTTTGCCTATGATATCAGAAAATACCAGCTGATGGTTCCGGTGACAGCCGCAAAAAAAGTGAAGCTCAGCGAAATTCTCAGTCATGATGCCCACTTGACCCTGTTCCGGGCGACGGCAATTATTTTTGTGGTGATCAGTATCCTAAATCTCGGTCACTTTTTTTTACAGCCAACCGTGTTATGGCCGGTGTTTCTGGTCAGCACTGCTAATCTGGCGCTGGGTCTCAGTATTTACAGTTTGCCATATTCCGGTTTAGCAATTGCGCAACAGGATCAAATTCTGACGGTGATGATGGCCGTTGCCATTCCTTTGGCCCTTTTTAAACCGATGGGTAATCTGGCTAACACGGTATGGGCAGTGCCGCTGATTTTTATGATGATTACCATCATTTTCAAACGGCAGAAAATGCTCGTACTTTTAGCAGCAGTAACGCTGATTTCGGGGATGATCATCTGGTTATGGAAACCGGATCAGTGGGCCCATATCGGCCCGGCTGATTATCTGGCCAGACTTTTTATTTGCGTTGTAGCCATTCATCTGGCTGGTTATACCAATCGCATTTATATTGCCAGACTCAAAGAAAACGACCGACAGATTGGCTTTCAAAAAATGATCTCCCAGGTCAGTACCCATTTTGTTTCGGTGTCAGCCTGCAACTTTGACGAAAAGATCCGGGCTTTATTAAAAACAAGCGGAGAGTTCACCAATTCAGATCGGGTTTATGTGGGACAGTTTATCGAGGAAACCGGAGAATTCTTTTGTTTGGGCGAATGGCTGGCTGATGAGACACTGCTCAAGGTGCAAAAATCCGGCAATATTCAGTCATTGGGCTTTTCATGGTTTATCAATAAGCTTTTACAGAATGAGCTGGTTTATGTGGCAAGCCGAGATGAATTGCCCGTTGCAGCAAAACTTGAAAAAGATGCCATGAAAAAAGATGGGATTCAGTCGCTCATTCTTATTCCCATTCAGAGCCGCGAAAAGATCATCGGTTTTCTGGCCTTTGATCAGATTACAAAAGACAAATCCTGGCGGATGGATGACCCGGAACTGTTGCGCGTACTGGCCAATATTCTGGCTGATGCCATCGGAAAGATTGAAAACGAGAAAGAAATACATAACCGGGCCTACTATGACAACCTGACCGGCTTACCCAACCGGATGCTGTTTCATCAACGGCTGGAAAAGTCCATCGCTGTAGCGAAGGCCGGTGGTGATTCGCTTGGGGTCATTTTTGTGGATCTGGACGGATTCAAGGAAGTCAATGATACCATGGGTCACGATTGGGGCGATCATCTGCTTTCTCACATTGGCAGACGTTTGTCGGATCGGCTCAGACATTGCGACTTCATGGCCCGGTTTGGCGGTGATGAGTTTCTGATTCTGGTGTCGCAGCTGAATCATCAAAGCGAATTGGTGGCGGTGGCCAATCAATTGATGTCGGTGTTTCATCAGCCTGTGAGTCTGGGAGAACAGGAATTTCACATTACTGGCAGTGGCGGCATTGCTATTTTTCCGGAAGATGGCGAAACCGTCCAGGAATTGATTAAACATGCCGATCTGGCCATGTATGATGCAAAAAAAAATGGCAAGGGTCAGGTCGTTTTTTGTTCAGAAAAGATGAAAAGGGACATTCGGGAGAAGATGATTTTAACTAATAGCCTGCATCGGGCCCTGGAAAAACAGGAGTTTTTTTTGGAGTACCAGCCCATTATGGATGCCCAGGGATTGGAAATGCAGGGATGTGAAGCCCTGCTGCGATGGGCCCATCCGGATTTGGGAGTGGTATCACCGGCGGTGTTTATCCCCTTGGCCGAGCAGAACGGTTTGATGGCGGCGATTGGTGAATGGGTGCTGTTGAGGGCCTGTGCCGATAACAAATTCTGGCAGGATCGGGGCTTTAAACCGCTGCCGGTGTCGGTGAATCTGTCGATGGATCAATTTTGTAGCGATCTGCCAAATAGGGTCATCAGTTATTTACAGCAAACCGGCCTGGAGCCCCGATTTCTGGAACTGGAAATCACTGAAACCATTGCCATGGAGGACTCATCGGAGGTGATCGAGATCTTGCAACAGCTGAAAGACTATGGTGTGCGTGTTAGCATTGATGATTTTGGTACCGAGTTTTCTTCATTGAGTCGGTTAAAAGATCTGCCGGTGGACGGCATTAAAATCGACGGTTCCTTTATCTGGGGCATCGGGACGAATTCCAAGGACGAATCAATTATTTCAGTGATGATCCATCTGGCTAAAAAGTTGGGGCTGCAGGTAGTGGCTGAAGGGGTGGAAACCGAAGCGCAACTGAAATTTCTCCTAAAAAAGGGCTGTGATGCGGTGCAGGGCTATTATTACGGCCGACCGGCGGCTCCTGATGCTCTTAAATGGGATAAATAATTGAATGATCATAATGAGATGAAGAGGCCTCCACATTTGTGGAGGCCTCAGACAGTTAACGAATCGTAGTTACCAAAATTATGAAACCAAAGACGGTGATTGGATGCTGATTGTTGAGCCCTTATGGGATTGGAAATATAAAAAATATCTGGAATTTTTAGACCTTGAACAGTACCTGGAAGATCCCCGGTTTACCTCGTTTAGAGGGGCGGCCATTCATGTGGCTGAGTTAATTCCAATTTTTGCAGAGGCTTTCAAGAAAAAAACGACGGCTGAAATCAAAGCATTTTTTATCAAGAATGATATTGTTCATGAGCGACTGGTTAACCCCAGTGAATTGTGTGAAGATCAACAGGCCTGGGATAATGGTTATCTCCGGGAGGTTGAATTCCAAAACGGCAAAAAAAAGGTGATGCCCAAGGAAGCCATTCATTTCGCCAGCATGGATGAACCGGCCTACACCCTGGCCCCAGATTTAGGCCAGCATTCAAAAGAAATCCTGTTGGTGGCCGGCTACAGCGAGGCGGAAGCGGAAGTATTCATTGCTACCAAGGCGGTGATTCAGCATCCCTGACAGCAGCCAGATTAGCGAAACGAAAATAAAGAAGGTGGCAGAATGGAAAGAATCAATGACGGCTATTTTATCTCCCTGTTAAGCATGTATAAAAAGAATATTTCGCCGGACCGGGAGGTCTTGTTCGACTATGATAATAACCAGCATTATACCTATCAAATGCTGGAAGACCGGGCCAACCGGCTAGCCCGGTTTTTAATCCGACAGGGATTGAAAAAAGGCGATCGGGTGGGATTCTGCAGTTATAATTGTGTGGAATTTATTGACGCTTTTTTCGCAAGTTGCAAGACCGGGATTATCATCACTTCTTACAACTGCCACTTGAAAAAAGACAAGCTGCTGGATCTGATGGATAATGAAAGGCCTAAAGCGCTGTTATATGATCAAGATTCCCCGGTATTTTGAAGTTATCGATGGGATTCCCAAAAACCAGGTTGGCAAACGCGATCTGGAACAGATTAGAACGATTTACGGCTGATCCGCAGCACGTGCGAAACCAAAAAAAATCGAACAAAGTTGATGGCAGTTTCGCAATTACAGCAATAAAAATTAATTGGAGGTATTTAACATGACAAAGAAAAAATCAGTATTATTTAATCCCCAGACCTTTACGGGGGAACGGTTTGATGAACGCACCAACACCGCCTTCCAGGATAGCATTAAGTTTTTTGAGTATAAAGGACTTGCGGAAATCAGAAAAGATGCCGAAGCCAAGATCTGGTGTCACGACTGGATCGAATATTAGAGCGAACACGGCATCTTTGCCACGATGTTGACCGCCGAAGGTTACGGCGATGACCCCACCGCCCGGTTTGATTTATCGCGGATTTGCACCATGAGCGAACTGCTGGGTTTCTACTCCGGCAGCTATCAGTATGCCTTCCAGGTTTCGATTCTTGGCGTCGGCCCGGTGTGGATGGGTGACAACGAAGCCCAGAAACAGGACCTGGCCCCGATTGTGGCCATTCCCAAGGCCCTGAAACTGGCCGGGATCACGAAAGAAGATCTGGGTCTGATTGAACTCAACGAAGCCTTTGCGTCCCAGTCGCCGGCCTGTGTCCGGGAGCTGGAGCTCAATCGGAACTGGTTAATGTCAACGGCGGGGCCATTGCACTGGGCCATCCATTAGGGTGTACCGGGGTCTTCCTGACCACCAAGCTGGTCGCTGAACTTAAGCGTCGCAAGGCCAGTCCCTTTGGCGTCGTGAGCATGTGCATCGGCGGTGGCATGGGGGCCGCCGGGGTTTATGAGATTATCAGGTAAAATAAGATTACATCGGGTATAATAAATTAAATCAGGGTGTGTCTCCGGCGAGTGGCTGGGGGTGCCCCTGCTTAATACGTTTAATAGACAGGAGACCGGAAATGGCTTTAAAGCATATCAGTGGGAACACTTTTTACAGCGAAGGGGACACCGATATTGGCGTTTGCGGCGATGTGTTGATTGATACGGATATCAATCCGCTGCATCTCAAAACGCTGTTGACGGATTTAGCGGGGCAAGGAATGACAATCGATACGATTTTAAATACCCACGCCCATCCGGATCATTTTGGCGGGAATGCCTATGTGGCCCAAAAAACCCGGGCTAAAATCAGGGCGACAAAGAAACAGGCCCTTTTTATGGAAGAGCTGCGCCTGCTGGAACTGGTGACCTATTGTGCCAAGGCGCCCAGTTTTGAATCCGACTACAGCGTCCGGGATATTCCCGCCTGCCACGTTGATGAAATCATCAGTGACAAAGGGGTTGTGATTCATGGCCGGCAGTTTGATTTTACCCCGCTGCCGGGTCATGCCTTACATCAGATTGGCATTGTGACCCCCGATGGGGTGTTATTTGCCGGTGATGTACTGATGGCCGACGAACAGATTGACAAGTATAAGATCCCGGTGATCGTCGATGTCGCCCAAGCTTTTGCCGATCTGCATTTTATTGAGCAGGGTGATTACCAGGCTTGCCTCTTTGCGCACATCCCGCTTTTAAATGACTACCAGGCCTTAATTGACCGCAATCACGCCCTGCTGGAAGAACTGGGCGAACGGATCCTGGCGATCTGTCAGGTGCCGATGGGCCGGGAAGCCATTACCGGGGCGTTGTCAAGGGACATGGAGCTGTATGCCTCCTTTATTCAGTTTGGTCATGTCAATATTACCGTCGGGGCCTATCTGACCTGGCTGGGGGATCAAAACCTGCTGGAATATATCATGGCCGACGGAATCATGAAAGCCGTCAGAAAATAGCAACAGCAAATCGCAAAAAAAGACCTTTTCGATGGAGAGGTCTTTTTTTTTATGGGGAGCAATCGATGGGAACAAGAATCTCGGACCGGCTTGTTTGAAGCTGGCATTTTAGGGTATAAATCAAATCATCAGGGAAAAATGAGAGGTGATTACTAAGATGGCAAATAAAAAGCTGATTCGGGTTTCGAGAGATGGGCCCTATGTGGTAACCGGTTTGCCGGAGATTCAGGAATCCACCACCAGAAATGTGGCGGTGGCGGATCCGGCGGTGGCCTTGTGCCGTTGTGGGGCGTCAAAAACCAAACCTTTTTGCGATGGCAGCCATGGAAAAATTAATTTTTCTGGCGAAAAAAGCCCGGATCGGGTGCCCCGGCAACTGGATACCTATGTGGGTCAGGAAATTACCATCCATGACGACCGGGGGATTTGTTCCCATGCCGGTTTTTGCACTGATGGCTTGCCCAAAGTTTTTCGGATGACCGAAGAACCCTGGATTGATCCCGATGCAGAAGCCAAAGAGCGGATCATTGAAACCATTAAAAAATGTCCTTCCGGGGCCTTAAGTTATTCCATTGATGGGGTGCGGGTTGATGCCTTTAGTGATGTCGAAGCCATTCAGCTGGATGAAGACGGCCCCTACCATGTCCGCGGCGGGATTTCTTTGGATCTGGGCGATGCGCCGGCGTCCGAGCAGCCCGAATCCAAAGAACATTGCAGTTTATGCCGCTGTGGTCAGTCTAAAAATAAACCCTTTTGCAGCGGCCAGCACTGGTACGAAAAATTTGTTGATCCGGGCATGGTTGGCGAACTGAAAAACCAGGATGAAGAGGGTGACCCGTTCAATAACAAATATGCCATCATTAAAAAACTGGCTGAAACCGGTAAAAGTGAAAACTCGGCGATGCGAACGCTGGAGACCTTCCCGGATTTTAAGACTCTGCTTTTTAAAGGCACCCAATTACAGCGGATGCCCTTAAATGAAGAAGTGGCGGTCAGTCTCCAAACTGTCATCGGAAAAAAAGCCAAAAAGCCGTTGACCCTGGCGCTGCCCTTTTACGTATCGCATATGTCCTATGGCGCCTTGTCGAAGGAAGCCAAGGTTGCTTTGGCCAAGGGCAGTAGTCTGGTGGACACGGCGATGTGTTCGGGTGAAGGGGGGATGCTCCCGGAATCCCGCCAGGCCGCCTGCCATTATATTTATGAACAGGGGACGGCGGCGTTTACCTATGATGAAGCGATTATGAAACAGGCGGATGCGGTCGAAATAAAAATCGGCCAGGGTGTCAAGCCCGGTTTGGGCGGGCATTTGCCACAGGAAAAGATCACCGCCGAAATTGCCAACATCAGAAAGCTCAAGGCAGGCGAAGCATCGGTAGCACCCGGTCGGCTGGCCGGGATCGATGAAATTCGGGATCTCGTGGTGCGAGTTGCCCGGATTCGGGAAATAACCGGTGGCGTTCCGATTGGTATCAAAATTGCCACCAGTCATCTGGAAGCAGATCTGGCGATGGCCCTGATGGCCGAACCGGATTTTATCACCATTGACTGCCGGGGCGGCGCCACCGGTTCAGCGCCGAGATTTCTCAAAGATAATGTGGGGATTCCGACCATTTTTGCCATTCGTCGAGCCCGGCGCTTTTTGGATAAGTTAGGTAGTGAGGTAACCCTTTGTGCCACCGGTGGGTTTCGTGACAGTGCGGACATTGCCAAGGGCTTGGCGCTGGGAGCTGATGCCATTGCCCTGGCGACAGCCTCGCTGATAGCCATCGGCTGCCTGCAGTCGCGGATCTGTCATACCGGAAAATGTCCGGCTGGGATTGCCACCCAGGATGAAGTATTGCGGAGCCTCTTTAATGAAGAAAAGGCACTGCGTCAATTTACGAACTTTTATACCGCCACCGCCAATGAGCTGGAGGTTTTTGCCCGGACCAACGGCCGGGATGATATTCACCAGCTGGCCGTCAGTGATTTGATGACCATCAGTCATGAGGTCGCACAATACACCGATATTGAGCATGTTTAAAAATCTGCCTGGATTTATCGCGGTCGCTGACGACGGAGAAAATAATTTCGAACACTATGAAAGAGACGGGAATGCCCATGGAATTCATTAAAAATTTAGGCGAATTGCTGCAAACCCGCAGTGACTTTTTTATTGAACTGCTGCTCCAGCATATCGTGCTCAGTCTGATTGCGATTGTGATCATTACGGTGGTGGGGGTTACCACCGGGATTCTGATTTCCAAATCACAAAAAGCCGCCAGTGTGGTGATTGGTCTCACCAACGTGCTGTATACGATTCCCTCAATTGCGATGTTCGGTTTTTTTGTCTCGATCACCGGCATCGGCAATACCACCGCGATTATCGCTTTGGTGATTTATGGACTGCTGCCGGTGATTCGCAATACCTATGTGGGCCTCACTGAGGTGGATGATCAGATTCTCGAGGCGGCGGTGGGGATGGGCAGCACCCCCTGGCAGCTACTGTCAAAGATCCAGTTTCCCCTGGCGCTGCCGGTGATCATCGCCGGGATCCGTAATATGGTGGTGATGACCATCGCGCTGGCCGGGATTGCGTCCTTTATTGGTGCCGGCGGACTGGGCGTGGCGATTTGGCGGGGCATCACCACTAATTTTGATGAAATGACGGTGGCCGGTAGTTTGCTGGTGGCCTTACTGGCTTTTGTGGCTGATGGTTTATTAGGAATTGTAGAAAAAAGATTATTAAGGAGGACAAAATGAAAAAGTGGATAGGTTTAGCATTAATCGTCGTACTGGTTTTTTTAGTGGCCGGTTGTCAAACCGAGGACAAGAAGGTGGTTATCGCCTCAAAACCAATGGCCGAAAGCTATATTATCGCCGAAATGATGGGTCAGCTGATTGAAGCCAATTCTGACATCAAGGTGGAGTATAAAATGGGCATTGGCGGCGGAACCTCAAATATTCAGCCAGCCATGGAGGCCGGTGATATCGATATGTACCCGGAATATACCGGTACCGGCTGGCTGTTTGTGCTAAAAAATGACATGGTGACCGATCCGGAAGCGCTTTACGAAGGGGTCAAAAGCCAGTATCAGGAAAAATACAATTTTGTCTGGCTGGATCGCTATGGCTTTAATGACACCTACGCGTTGGCAATGGATAAAACCAAAGCCGATAGCATGGGGATTAGTACCTTCTCGGATCTGGCCGCCCAGAGTGGCAGTCTGGTGCTGGGCTCGGAATATGATTTTTATGAACGGGAAGATGGCTATCCCGGACTGGTTACGGCCTATGGTTTTAATTTCAAAGAAACCAAAGAACTGGATATCGGTCTGAAATATAAGGCCATCGGTGAGGGCCAGGTGGATGTGATCAATAACTTTTCCACCGATGGACTACTGGCCGAATATGATTTAAAGGTGCTAAAAGATGATAAGAACTTTTTCCCGGCTTATGAAGCGGCCACTGTGATCCGTCAGGAAACCCTCGATAAGTACCCGGAACTGGAAGCGATTCTTAACCAGCTGGCGGGGCTGATCAGTGATGAAGAAATGCAACAGATGAATTATTATGTCGAAAAAGAAAATCGGGATGCCGGTGACGTCGCCGCTGAATTCCTGAAAGCCAAGGGCTTGTTATAATCCGATGATCGAGTTTCGTGATGTCAGTCAGCAGTATGAAGCAGAAAAACCGATTATCCGGCATTTGAGCTTGAACGTTTCACAGGGTGAGTTTGTGGTGCTGATTGGCCCATCAGGATGTGGTAAAACGACCCTGTTAAAAATGATGAACGGCCTGATCAAGCCAGACAGTGGGGAAATCCGGATCAAGGGAAAAGACCTCAAAGAGTGGGATCCGATAACCCTGAAACGCAACATCGGTTATGTCATTCAGCAGGTTGGGCTGTTTCCCCATTTGTCGATTGAAAAAAATATTGCCTATGCCCTGGATATCCAGAAGGTCAGCGAAACGGTGAAAAAAGAACGGGCCCGGGAGCTGATCCAACTGGTTGGACTCGAAGAAAATTATCTGGCTAAATATCCCAACGAATTAAGCGGCGGCCAGAAACAGCGGGTCGGCATTGCCCGGGCGCTGGCGGCGGATCCGGAGATTATTTTAATGGACGAACCTTTGGGAGCAGTCGATCAGATTAACCGGGCGGTGCTCCAGGATGAAATCATCCGGATTTATCAAACCCTGAATAAAACCATCGTCTTTGTTACCCACGACATTGAGGAAGCCATCAAGCTGGGGACCAAAATTGTGGTGATGAATCAGGGCGAAATCATGGAAATGGGTTCTCGGGACACCATTGTTTTTCATAGCAAAAGTCATTTTGCCGATGACTTTATCGGCAATAAGGGCTTTTTATCGTATTTAAACATTGTCAAAATTGAACAGGTGGTTTGTCCCTTTGATGGCATAAATGACAATATCTCCGAACAAGATATGACCCTCTGGGTAAATGTGGCGGAGCCGCTGATTGTCGGCATCCGGATGTGTCTGGAAAACGGCGTCAATCATATTGGTGTCCGGGATGCTGCCGGCCAAGTCGTTGGCGCCTTTGATCTGGGCTGTTTGTCGCGGCTGAAATTTTAAAAGACAATCAGGTCTTTGAATTAAGAGGAAGATGATGCAGGAAATAAATTAAACAAAGGCGCTGTTTCCCTTTTGAAAAATTGGAAGCAGCGCCTTTGTTTGTTTAAGAATGAATTTTGGGAGATGTTAAAGGTTTGGCCTCCGGAAGCGTGATCTCGCCAGCTTTGACCAGGGCATATTTGGCGGCAATCGGACCGATCACGGAATAAATGAAGGTGGAACTTAAAATAACCACCTGGATTTGCTCGGCATAGAGGGGCACCAACTTGGCGGCCACCACCACCAGCCCTAAAGCAACCCCGGCCTGAGGCATTAAGGTTGGTCCTAGGTAATTGCAGATACTTTTGCTTTGATGGGTCAGTCGTCCACCCAACCAGGAGCCGGCCATTTTGCCGATGACCCGGACAACGACATAGATGATCCCGATTAGTCCAATCGCCGGTAGGGCGGAGACCTGGAATCCCGCCCCGGAGATGACAAAAAAGACCATGAAAATAGGGGGCGTAAAGGCGTCCGACGTTTTTAGCAGAGTATCGATATGGTCCCGGTAAATATTGACCAGCACACCGCCCAGGGCCATGCAGGCCAGCAGCGGGGAACCATGAAGCAAATCAGCGACCCAGTAGGTCAGCAGAATAAAAGCGATCACAATGCAGATTTGATTGGAGGGTTTTTTGAAAAAACGGAAAAACAACTTCATCAGAATACCCGCCGCAGCACCTAGAATAAATGAAATAAGTACCTCATAAAAGGGCGCCATGATCGAGAGGAGTAAACTGGTTTCGACGGTTGAATTCATGGTATTGACGATGGTGGCGGCAAACCCAAAGGCGATCAGTGCAATGGCATCATCAATCGCGACGACACTCATCAGCATCGAAGTCAGGGGGCCTTTGGCATCATATTGCTTGATCACCATGATGGTCTGGGCCGGAGCGGTAGCGGCGGCAATGGCCCCCAGCATCAGGGAAAGCTTGGGATCAAAACCGCACAGCAGCAGCACCAGGGTAACCAGAATCACGGCCAGCAGGGCTTCGGCGGTGGCGATCACAATCGGGGCAATACCGACCTTCCGGAAATAGTTGAGGTCAAACTGGCTGCCGATGGAAAAGGCAATAAAGCCCAGGGCAACATCGGCGATCACCACAAAATCGTTGACCATATCGATGGCGATGACGTTGAGAAAGGAAGGTCCCAAAATGAGTCCGGCAATCAGGTAGCCAGTGACATTGGGCATTTTAAACTGTTTGGCCAGTCGTCCCAGCAGGATTCCGGAAAAAAGCATAATCGCGATTTCAATAATGAGTTTAGCTTCCAATTGAGCACAGACCTTTCGCAAAATCGACAGGGATCGTGAAGACTATGCCCGAATCCGCTTCGTCCAGACTGGCTACCGTGGCTTCAATCACTTCGATAACCTGGCCTATTTTTTCATCTTCGAGAATGACAAAGATAACATTACCTTGAGCCACGTCAGGATTGAGAAAGGACCGCAGCGAACCAAGAATCGGGATTTCGTCGGCATCATGGAGATGGCTGAGGTGTCGGGCCATGCCCCGGCTTTCCAGGACTGTTGCACCGCATATTCGATTGGACGCCAATGCCGCCAGCAGTACATCCAGTTTATCCGGCTGGCTTAAGACATAAACAAGTAACTTCATTGATTTCCTCCTCTGTTGATTGTGATTGAAATTGGTACTACTATCAGTATAACACTTAATCCCCGGCAGATCAAAAGAGATTGGTTAACAGTCTTGACTTATGGGCATTGGCAGAAAGCAGTTTTATATCAGAATCTGACCCAGAAAGTTCTGTAAGCGTTCGTTTTCCGGGCGATCAAAAATGTCTTCGGGGGTGCCTTCTTCAGCAATCTGACCGTCATGAATAAAGATGACCCGATCCGCCACCTCTTTGGCAAAGCCCATTTCGTGGGTTACAATAATCATCGTCCGGCCTTCTTTGGCCAGGTCATTCATGACCCCCAGGACTTCCCCAACCAGCTCCGGATCCAGGGCTGAGGTGGGTTCGTCAAAAAGAATCACCTTTGGTTCCATCGCCAGAGAGCGGGCAATCGCCACCCGCTGCTGCTGGCCACCGGAAAGCATGGCCGGGTATTCGTCGGCCTTATCGAGCAGGTTGACCTTTTCAAGCAGCTCCATGGCCAGGGCCTTAGCTTTTTTCTTATCCATTTTTTTAACCGTAAGGGGGCCTTCCATCACGTTCTGAATGACCGTCATATGGGGAAAAAGATTAAATCGCTGAAAGACCATGCCCACCTTTTGACGGATTTCATTGATATCTTTTGGAGCCACTAGTTGTCCATCGATGTATATTTCACCCTCGTTTTTTTCTTCCAGGAAATTGATACAGCGCAGCAGGGTGCTTTTTCCCGATCCACTGGAGCCAATCAGACAGACGACCTCGCTTTCGTCGACGGTTAAATCGATGCCGCGCAAAACTTCCAGTTCGCCAAAATACTTGTGTAAATTTTTTATTTCGATCATGCTCATTATTTACCTCTCATTTACTTTTAATTTTTGTTCGACCATACTTAGAATTTTAGTCAGTCCCATGGTAATAATCAGGTAGTAGACCCCGGCGGTGAAATAAATCGGGAAGACATTAAAGGTGGCGGCACCAAACTGGCGGGCCAGCAGCATCGTTTCGGTGATGGTAATGACACTGGCCAGGGAAGAGTCCTTCACCGCAATGATAAACTGATTTCCCAAAGCCGGGACGGAGCGCTTAAACGCCTGGGGCAGCACGACCCGTTTCATCGCCTGCCATTTGGTCATACCCAGGGAACGGGCGGCTTCCCGCTGGCCATAGTCGATGGATTCAATGGAGCCCCGGAAGATTTCACTGATATAGGCGCCGTTATGCAGGGCCAGAGCAATGATCGCCGAGGGGAAAGAGTCAATCATAATGCCCAGGCTGGGGAGTCCATAAAAGATAAAATACAGCTGCAGTAATAGGGGGGTTCCCCGGACGATGGTGATATAGACGTCCATGATTTTTTTAAGCCACTTATACTTGGACAGTTTTAATACGGCCACCACCAGACCGATAATCATCCCCAGGATGATGGAAAAGAATGCCAGCTGCAGGGTTAAGATGACCCCGGGAATAAATTTCGGGGCAAATTCGACAACGGTTTTAAAAAATTCGATACTATTATTAGTTAGATTTATGATCGCATCCAATGGGATACCTCCTGTTTTTTGAATCATCATAAAATGATGACATCCGTATCGTCTCTACAAAAAGATACGGATGTCACAGTTTTAGATTTGGTTTAAATTCAGATAATGGTGATTCGTATTCAAATGGGTTCAGGCAGTTCGGTTCGATACCGGACTGCCTGAATAATAAGTTTCTATTTTTCAAGAATATTCATGCCAAACCAACGATTACTTATTTCAGCATAGGTGCCATCGGCAATGATCGCAGCCAGGGCCTTGTTGACGGCTTCCAGCAGCTCGGTGTCATCCTGACGAATGGCAATGGCAATGCTTTCGGTATAAAGCAGATCACCGACCGGCTCAATAGCGACGCCATAATCAATCGGAGCGCGAGCACCTACGACCTTGCTGGTGACCAGGCCATCGGAACGGCCCTGATCAACGCTTTTGAAATTATCAACATCGCTTTGGAACTGGAGCGTTTCAGCAATGTTGTTCATGCCTTGCAAATATTCATGGAAGGTGGTACCGGTGACGACGCCAACCTTGCCATTCTCCAAGTCGCTAATACTGTTTAATCCGGAACCGGCTTTAGCAAAAAACTGCGCTCCGTCATAATAGTAGGGATCGGTAAAATTAACCTCTTTAAGCCGTTCTTCCGTCACCGCCATACTACCGATGATCATATCAAAACGATTACCGGTCAGACCGCCGATGATACCGTCCCATTCCACGGTAACGGGTATTGCGGTAACACCCATTTTTGTGGCGATGGCATGGGCGATTTCAATGTCAAATCCGGCCAGATCACCATTTTCATCGATATAGTTAAAAGGTGGATAGGCACCAGTCATAGCAAAGGTCATCTCACCCGTTTCCATAATCTTTGAATAGGTGTTTTCGGCGCCGGATGCTCCGGAACATCCACTTAAAACACCAGCCAACAACACACCTAAAACCATTATCATTAGTTTTTTCTTTTTCATTTCTTCCTCCTTGATCAGGCTAATCGATAGAATAAAAATTTTCTTGCGATATTTTTTATAACCTGTTGGTATTGATCTATATTGAACAGGGAATGAATGGCTTCCATTAAAGAAGTATCAAAACCCGGAAATATCTGCAACCAATGGAAAAGGTCTTTTTAGAACAGTAAAATTTATAAAAAAAAGGGCACTCCAACTCTGAAAATACAGAGTTAGAGTGCCCTAGCTTCGCTATAAAAAATAACTCACAATATACCATTTGTGACAAAAACGTCCAATAGTATAGTGTATGACCTCTCGATCCTACACAAGCCCCAGTTCCATAAAAATGTTTTTTTATACAGATTTCGTTTATTAAGCTCCCGGCTTACACATTTCCACGTCTCTCAACACGTAAACAAGCTCACCAGAAAAACTACTCAAAGTATATACTTCACAACTTTATTGGGTACATTATATCAAAGCTCTATCATTATGTCAACCTAAAATCATTTTTAAAATATATATGAGGCATAACGGTATTATTTTAGTGTGTTTTTTATTGTTATTAAGCGGTCTTTTTTTTACCTGCCCAGAGAAAAGAAAGGATTCCCACAACGATCAAACCGCTGCCGCCAATGATCCCGGTGGGCAGGGGCCCGATGAAGGGGCTGGGGGTTCCCAGGGTAAACCAGATTGATATTGCCGCAAAGCCGTTCAGGGAACCATGGGCGATGGCGGCTGGTAAAAAGCTTTTAGTTCGGATCGCCAGTAATGAGAAAAAGGAACCAATCACTAAACAAAAGAACACCATGGCCAGAATGCCGCCCCAGGGTGCGGTAGGATAGCCGGTACCATAATTATGCCCCATGGCAATGATGGGGGCATGCCATAAACCCCAGATGATCCCGGAAATGACAATCGCTATCCGGGGGCTGACCATTTCCATCAGTTTGGGCAGCAGATAACCCCGCCAGCCGATTTCCTCACCAGAGGTAGTAATAATATTGAGCAGGGGGGCCAGGAAGATGCCCAGCAGCAACTGGGTCAGAAAAATCGTAAACAGAGAACCCTCCGGCAGGTCGATGCCCTGAGCCGCGTAGATCCCGGCCATCTGACTCATGGTGGGGTCAAACTGGTCGGGAAACACCAGAAAATAGATCAGGCCTCCCAAAGCAATCAGTAGCGCCGGGCCAAACCAGGCCGCCAGATAATAACGAACATTGCCTTTAAAGTGGGGCTTCAGGCCAAAGTCCTTAAACCCTTCTTTGGTAATCAGCCGGGTTGCTACTACCGCAATGGCTGGCATCAGCATCACCGCCGAAAGCACAAAGATGGCGTAGCTGCTGGCCAGTCCGCCATTAGCCATTAAGGCGAATTCCAGGGTCCAGGTCAGAAAAAAAGCGATTCCTAAAAAAATTCCAATTCGTTTCATTGATTGTCTCCTTCACAAGTTAAAAGTTTTGGGTGATTAGCTAATTAATATTCGTCGAACAGGGTCACAATTGTTTAGCGCCGACGGCAGTGAGGCTTACGGCACTTTGGTTAAATGCGCTTCCAATTGCTTAATCAGATCGAGAAAGCGGCGGTCTGATTTAATAAAGTCAAAATGGGGGTTAGCCACCAGTCCATCGAGCATGCTTTGCTTGATGACCTCCTCGCTGCGGGGGGCGCCCACCCCCAGGTCGAAATCCTCAAACCAGGGCTGGATGGCGTCAAAATAGTCGTCGCCATGAAGGCTGTAGGGGAAAAAATCAGAAACGCAGACCTGGGTGTAATCGGCCAGATAATTAAGGGCGGTGTCGGCATCCTGATGGATGGCATAGACCTGGGCGGCGGCGTAATAAACCTGGGCCATGGTATTGGGGTGGAGGGCCTCCAGATCATAAAGTTTGGCCACCCCCAGGGTGCGGGTCAGAATCGATTCGACCCGGTCAAGATCACAGGCGTTTAAGATCAGATAGGCAGAAGCCGTGGAAACAAGAAACAGCAGATGCTGATAGATACTGATCTGCAACACCTGTTTGGCCTTATCCGGGTTACCCGCCATCTGATAGGCCTGGGCCAGCATTTCGGTATCGGTGGGGAAGGGCCGGACGGTTTCACCGATTAATTCCATGAGTTGAGCGGGCTGGTTGAGCATCAGATAGCAGGTACCTTCAACCGATACCGCATCCCGGGTCAGAATCCGGTCATTGCTTTCGATTCTGATCCGCTGACACAGTGTGACCGCCTTTTCCAGCATCGCCCGGGCGCTCTCCTGTTCAGCTGCCAGCATATGATGGTTGGCCAGGAGCACCGCCATCTGCAACAGCAGCGGAAAACAGGAGTAGTATTTTTTTATAATGGTTTCGCATTCGGCCAGCACCTCAGCCACCGGTCTGGCGGCAAAATCATCAGCCAGCCGATGATACAGGGCTTTGATATCGGCCGGAGTCAACTGTGGAGAATAGCCCATCAGGTCATCGATGCTGATATTAAAATAGGCACCAAGCTGGGGCAGGAAGGTAATATCCGGGTAGCTCTGGCCGGTTTCCCATTTGGATACCGAGGCCTTGGAAACCCCAATATAAGCTGCCAGATCTTCCTGGGTCAGGCCCTTTTCGCGACGTTTGGCGACAATGACTTTGCCAATATTGAGTTCTTTCATTTCATCACCTCAACATGATTATAAAACTTTTTAAAAAAAATCACAATGGATTTGCAGTTGATTCTGGTTAATAAAATCAACCAGTGAGTGATTTAGTGAAGATCGCAATCGAGAAGGATAAATCGACGAGGTTAAATATTCCTTGGTTCTGACTAAATAATACTAGTCATGACCGATTTAAAATGGTGACACTCGGGTATAAAACTAACATGAAAGCATCCGAAAGATGACAGAATCGCAAAGGAGAAAGACAATGGTTGAGCAGATTTTCAAATTGACAAACGGCAATGACAAGGTGGTGGAAAAGGTTATTCTGGATGAAAATCTTCATTATATGCATGTGATTATTAATCAGAGCGATGGATTTCCCGAGCATTATACTAATGCTGTGGTGTATATGACGGTGGTCCGGGGGATTGTTTCGCTGCAGCTGGATGATCAGGATTATTACGCCTATCCGGCCGGCACGCTGCTAAAGATTCCCTTTCATACCAAAATGGTTCTCAATAACTTCAATCCGGAAACCCTGGAGCTGATTTTGATCAAGGCCCCGCCACCGGATGAGCTGGCCGAATAACGGGATAAACAAAAGAGAAGAAACATAAAATCTCACAGAAACAGGTGACAGAAATGAAAATAGTCGTTTTAGATGGATATACATTAAATCCCGGCGATCTCAGCTGGGACGGTCTGGAAAAATTGGGCACGCTAACAGTTTATGATCGGACGACCGAAGCGGAGGTACTCCAGCGGATCGGCCATGCCGAAGTCGTTTTTACCAATAAAACCCCCATCACCAAAGCAACCCTGGCTGTCAGTCAACAGATCAAATACATTGGGGTGCTGGCCACCGGCTATAATATCGTCGATGTAGCTGCCGCCAGCGAACGGGGAATCACCGTGACCAATATTCCCACCTACGGTACTTATGCGGTATCGCAGTTTGCCATCGCTTTACTGATGGAATTGTGCCATCGGATTGGTGATCATTCCGAAGCGGTGCTTGCCGGTGACTGGGCCAACAACCCGGACTGGTGCTTTTGGAATCATCCGCTGATTGAACTGAGCGGAAAAACCATGGGAATCATTGGCTTTGGAAAAATCGGGCAGCGCACCGGTCACATTGCCCAGGCTCTGGGGATGAAGGTGCTGGCCAATGACATCAATAAATGCCCGGAGCTGGAATCGGAAACCTGCCAATACGTCACTCAGGACGAATTGTTTGCCGCTGCCGATGTGATTGTCCTTCATTGCCCGCTTTTTGCCGAGACCCGGGGGATCATCAATACTAAAAATATTGCGAAAATGAAGGATGGGGTTTTGATTATCAATAATTCCCGGGGCCAGTTGATTGTTGAAGAGGATCTGCGCGATGCCCTCAACAGCGGCAAGGTGGGGGGCGCGGCGGTGGATGTAGTGTCTACCGAACCGATCAAATTGACCAACCCTCTGCTCCAGGCTAAAAATATCATTATCACACCGCATATTTCCTGGGCTCCCCGGGAAAGCCGGCAGCGGCTGATGGACATTGCCGTGGATAATCTGGCCTGCTATCTTAAGGGCAATATAAGAAATGTGGTCAATATTTAAGTTTTTTCAGAACAACACACTTTGTTTTCGTAGGATCGAAAACAAAGTGTTTTTATTTGAGGGTGATACTGGTAGAGAGCAAGGTTAAGAGATAATGATGGCAAAATGTGAGCCTGATGATAAAAAAAGAATTGTCAAAGGAAAGAAATAAAAAAAGTTATTGACATATGTTTATAACAGCGGTAGTATAGTTATGAACATATGTTAAATATGAAGAGGACGTCTAAGTTTTGGGAAACAGAAGGGAGGCGATTTAATGGCAGCAGTAGTGAATCTGGAAGAATGCATCGGTTGTGGTAAATGCGAGGATGTGTGTCCAGTTGAAGCGATAAAAGTAGTAGAAGGTAAGGCGATTGTCAGCGATGAATGTATCGATTGCAGTGCATGTGTTGATGAATGTCCGGTCGAAGCAATCAGTTTATAGTCAGGAGGATTAAGATGCCAGGAAAAGACGGAACAGGACCCATGGGTAATGGACCCATTGGTGGCGGCGGCGGGGGCCGAAGAGGACAGGGGAATGGCTTTGGAGCACCAGCTTATTGTATTTGTCCGCAATGTGGGGAAAAGGTACCCCATCAAGCTGGATTTCCATGTACTTCAGTTAAATGTCCCAAATGTCAAACCTTGATGATTCGCGAATAACAAATTAAGCAAGAACAGGAGGATTAAAATGCCAGGAAGAGATGGAACAGGCCCGATGGGTGATGGATCAGTTGGCGGCAGAGGCGGGTCAGGTAGTGGCCGGGGACGGGGTGGATGCAGAAATAGCGGCGGAAAAAACAACCGTTTTGTAAATAACCGGTTTGGCGATCCCTATTGTCGTAGATGGGATAACAGCAACCCGAATGATGTGTCGGTGCTGAAAAATCAGGCCGAATATTATGAGAAACAATTGGAAGCCATTAATCAACGGATTTCCAGTTTGGATGTTGATCAACAAGTTATCGAAGACTAAAAAAGCAGCCTTGAATCCTTCGCGATTCAAGGCTGTTTTTTGATTACCACGCTGGATTAGCGTTAGAATGCTGAAGCAAGAACAAAACCCAGATAAAAAGCCAGAAAACTCAAAACCAATGTGGCCAGCACATAGATCATGGCACTGAGGATCCGGTTATTCTGGAGCAGGACAAAGTCTTCAAACATAAAGGTGGAAAAGGTGGTGTAGGCGCCCAGAAAACCTTCGGCAAATAAACCATAAAGCAGGGCTGAGATATCAAAACCGGTGACGACACCTAAGAGAAAGGCACCGGAGACGTTGATAATAAAGGTTCCGACGGGGATATGCTGATGCCGGGAGGCAAAACGTCGGCCCAGAAAGTAACGGGTGGTGCTGCCTAAAGCACCACCTACAATGATGTATAAAGTCTCCATGAGGTATTTTCCTTAATTGGTATCAATGCTGAATCGGGCAACCAGATTTTTGCCCGCCGGGTGCAAAATATGATGGCCGATCAGATGGCCCAGGTAAACAGCACCCACGCCCAGGGTAATGGAGGCGGCCACATAGTAACAAAAAAAGCGCAGATAACCGGCATCGAGGATATTCAGACTTTCTTTGCAGAAGGTGGAGTAGGTCGTAAAGGCGCCCAGCAGTCCGGCCGTGAGACCCAGCTTGACATCGGTGCTGATCCGTTCGGTTTTAGAAAAAACGGCATTGAGCATCCCCAGCAACAGGCACCCAATCAGATTGATAACGAGGATGGTTAAGGCCAGATTAATGAGCTGATCCGCCGATTGAAAAAGGCTGGGTGAGCTTTTAAGTTCAAACCGTAACAGCGCGCCAACGGCTCCGCCGGCGGCAATAAAAGTGTATTTTTTCATGATAGTCCTCCTGACTCAAGTGAACAAATAATTAGACACGAAGGGGTTTGGCTTAGATGATTTGAGACAATAAAAAACCTGCAGCATTGTAAATCCTGCAGGAGTCATCAGCTGGTAAGCAATTCAGGTGAACTCCATCACCTTGGATGAAATAATGTTATCATGGGCTAATAATCGTGTCAATCAATCCCTTAGCTGTAATCGAAATCAAAATTAAAAAAGAAATAAGAATAAGTTTTGGTTGGGTCATCAGCGTTCATTGATAGAATCAGGTTCCAATTATTTAGAGTTAAAATAATTAGGTTGATGGGTTTCTGCAAGTTTCAAAAACACGCTGATACAGATCATTGCCGAAACTGGTAGGAAAGGGTTTACCCGGAAGAATCACGAAGGTGCGGCTGCCGTCGTCACTTCGTTCGGCTCTTAAAAAAAGGTGATGGGGATTTTTTTCCTGATAAAAACCATTGGCAAAGGCAAAAAAATGGGTAACAAAAACAACCCGGATCTCTTTGGCAAGCAGGGCTTTAACAATCTGGCGGGCAATTTCTGAACCCTCCCGTTCATTGGTCGAAGCAAAGGATTCGTTGAATAAAATCAGCGCCTGGGGTGTTAATTTATCGATGATGGCGCTCATGCGGTTTAATTCTTCATCCAGTTTTCCGGAGGTCATGGTGGCATCTTCGTCTTTGGTAAAATGTGAGAAGATCCCGGAGCAGACACTGGCAGTAAAGGATTCACTGGGCACAAACAAGCCGCATTGCATCATTAACTGGGCCTGGCCGAGGCTGCGTAAAAAGGTCGTTTTGCCGCCCTGGTTGGCACCGGTCACAATCAGCAGATCGTTCATATTGGCGCTTAGGGAATTGGAAATGATGGCTTCCGCGGTTTTAATCAGGGACAACCCCAAATCATACAAACCTTCACAGTTTAGATCCTTTTCGGCTGCTTCCATGGGATCGGGGAAAGTCAGTGGATAAGGCGTTTCACGGATCCGATCATATAAATTGAGGGCACCAACATAGAAAGCCAGTTCGCTTTTAAGGATGTTCCAGAAAGCTAAAACATGCTGGGTTGATAAAACGATGGGATCAATAATCGGCTCACAGGCCCGCACCTTACGATAACCGAGATCAATGGCACCCCGGTCATCCCGGCTATGGAGGGTAAAGGAGGGAGCAAAACGCCACTTCAGGCGGCTGCTTTTATTTTTTTTGCGTAGCACGTAGCTGTGGCCATACAGTTTCTTGCCAACTTGGGCACTAATCAGAACACCATCCTTAAATTGCAGTTCCTTTAAATTCGTATCTAGCATTTTGATGAAATCATCATCCAGATTTTCCCGGATCATGGCAAAAAAGTTTTTAAAACCAGCAGAATTGAATTTGGAAGCCTCGTTGTCGGCAATCTCTTTAAAACAGATAAAATATTTGATAAAAAACTTAAGCAGGTTCACCGAACCGCTTAAATTTGATGAACGATAGGAACTGGTAAAACTCCAGAACCATTCTTTCTTTTTAACCAGTAATTCGGTCACCAACTCATACATCGTCCGGATAATTTTTGGGTTTTTAATGCAGTCTTTCAAAATAGCCTGGCGGTAGAGAATCGCATCGGGATCATTAAGACTTAAAAAGAGGGCCTGATTACAGATATCATAAATAATGGGATCCTGATTGGCCATGACCTCGAGGATGCCTTCAATGCCCAGATCCCGGGTCAAGGTTTTCTGATCCTGGGTAATGGTTTCATTGATAC
This sequence comes from Acetobacterium sp., assembly GCF_041752335.1. Classification (GTDB taxonomy): domain Bacteria; phylum Bacillota; class Clostridia; order Eubacteriales; family Eubacteriaceae; genus Acetobacterium. The sequence continues at coordinate 75,187 of NZ_JBGSHG010000073.1, forward strand.
TAAAATTTCGGTCTTGATGCATTAAATAGACGTTCATGAAGAAATCCTTTCATTGATTGACAAATAATCCAAATGATAACGCTGGACAATGTGATTGGCATAGGCCAGGCCGTCAGGCTCTTTTCGGATCAGGGTGTAGGTTCGCGCTGAGGCATCAACGTCAGAAACCATACTGACCATACTGACAATTTTCTCATGACAGGAAGCCAGTTCGGTAATAAAGGTCACGAAGACACAGATGAGATCCAGATTGGCCAGCATGGTAATCAGTTTCTGGCCAATCAGGACGGCATCATTCAGGGTGGTAGAGGACAGAATCTCATTGATGATCACCAGGCTATTGGGGGTCGCGGCATCAAAAATGGCTTTCATCCGCAGCAGGTCATCACTGAGTTTACCCTGCAGCGAATTGATGTTTTCCTCCTGTTCGAAATGGGTAAAGATCTGATCGAAATGAAAAATTTTTGACCGGCTGCCTTGAATCGGCAGGCCCAGACAACCGAGATGATGAATTTGGCCAAAGTGCCGGGAAAAGGTGGTTTTTCCGCCCTGATTGGGCCCGGATATGAGAATAATCCGTTCATTGTTTTTGAGATAAAAACTATTGCAGACCATTTTTGCCGGAGCTTTTGTCAATTTCGCGGCCAGCACCAGATCAAAACCGTCATCATTATAGAGGTCGGTTTTAGAATTGGTGACTTCTGGCAGGGAGAAGGATAGCCCCATTTTTTTTATGGTTCTGATATAATCGAGATAGGCAATATAAAATTGAAGCTCCCGGGAAAAATTAAGGATTACAGGATTCATAAAGCCGTGATGATTCAGGCAATAGTCATTGAGCTGGGCAAAGGACTGAGGGTACAGTTTGGCAGCCAGATTCAAGATGTTGTTTTCAACATGGGCCGCCAATCCTTCATGGAGCTTATCTTCGTGTGCGGCCGCTTGGGGCTTGGGGTTGAAACGTTCAAGCAATTGAATGACTTCGCTGCTGTGATCTGGTTCGCCATCATACTTCTTCACCTTGACCGTATCACCATTGATCAGGATGCAATAATCCAGTGCGAACAGTTCGTCTTTGAGCCGGCTGGTGGTGCCGCTGAGATTGACAAAGGCATCGGAATGGAGATAGTCACCAAGAAAATCACGCAGTGATAAAAAGCCCAGGGCTTTTAAATCGCTGTGCGTCAGACATGCGTAATAACTTCTGACTTCTTCACAATAACTTTCGATAAGATCCAGATAGCGGCCCTTTTCGAGATAATCCTGATGCTTGTCGCCGGAACGGTTAAGGCTGGTCAGACACTGGCCAAATTGCTGATTGAGGGCGAAGATTTTTTCGGAAAAAACGGCGCTTGATCTGAAAAAATCATCATTATCCAAATCACTGGCAATCGCTTGACGAAAATGGATGTTTTCCATTTGTTTTAAGGGTGAATAAAAAAAAGCTTTTAAAGCGTAGTCTTCTTTATCCAGGGTAATGGCATTGATAAGCTGATCGAGATTGAGATCTCTGAAATAGGCGGGTTCAAGATTAACTGGGGTTTCTTCATAGCCGGTTTGATACAAGATACTTTTAAATTCCATAAGGCCTCCTGAATAACAAAAAAAGCTGATAAATTCCGCACATTGTGCAGAAGTCATCAGCTTTTGGCGTTTAAGCATTCGCTAGGGGAAACTTCATTCCCTGTGATGAGTATAGACAAAGGGTAAACATTTGTCAAGTTTATTCATGTCAATTTCGATTGCTGTCACATTTCGCATTGATATTTTGGGGCGTATCGATTAAACTATAAAACAGGTGATGAAGTTCGCCCTGGCCATGGCCAAAATGCTGACATGCTGATGACTTCTGTTAATCATACAGAAGCATCGGCTTTTTTGATTTGAACAAATTATCATTAAGATGAGAATCATCTTCAGTCAAAAGACCCGATGAAGAGAGGAATTGTGGATGAGTAAAAAAAATATGATGACAACGATTGACGATGTGACGGCTTTGCTGCAGGGAGCTGGGGTTTGTGAAGAAGACATCAAAAAACTAAATAATCTCAAAACAAAAATCGCCAACCGGGAGCTGGTTATTTCAGTGATTGGCCAGTTCAAGCGGGGCAAAACTTCGTTTATCAATGGGGTGCTGGAAGCGGCGGTGCTGCCGGTGGGGATCATTCCAGTGACCTCGGTGGCCACTAAAATTTCGTATGGCGAAGAATTAGCTGAGGTTCATTTTAAAACCGGGGAGAGTCAGACGGTGGCACTTGAGCAGCTGGTCGAGTACATTGCCGAGCAGCAGAACCCCAACAATCAGAAAGGGGTTTCCTTTGTCAATCTGTTTCTGCCGGATGATTTTCTTAAAAGCGGCATTACCCTGGTGGATACCCCCGGGGTAGGATCGATTCATCAGAACAATACCGATGAAGCCTATGCCTTTATGAAGGATAGCGACGCGATTATTTTTATGCTCTCGGTGGATAGTCCGATTAATGAAATCGAGCGGGAATTTTTGGTTGAAGCCAGAAACTACGCCGCCAAATTCTACTTTGCCATTAATAAGATCGACACCATCAGCCCGGCGGATCTGGAAGCCTATCTGGGTTATTGTCATGATATCCTCTGTGAGATCATGGCTGTCGATGCCATCGAACTTTTTGCCATCAGCGCCAGAACCAAAGCAGGGATGGCTGAGCTGTTTGCAAAAATAGCTGAAGATATCAAGGTTTCTGCCGATCAGATTATCATGGAATCGGTGGAAATCAAGTTTCGGGAGGTGCTCGGGGTGGCCCTTTCCCACCTGGAATTGTACCGCCGGGCTTACGGCATGCCCCTTAAAAATCTCGAGGAAAAACGAAGCGAACTGGAAGAAAAACTGGGCAGTTTAGATCAGATTACCCGGGATTCCACTTTTTATCTGTTGCGCCATATTGATGAGCTGCTGGAGCAGATTCGGACCGAGTTACAGGATGGTTCCGCCAATATTCGGGAAAAAATGACCGTGGCAATGGCCGCCGCTTATCAAAAGCATCGGGAGGCGAAACCCAAAGAACTGGAAAAAGTGTTGATAACGCTACTGGAAAACCAGCTATCGACCCATCTCAATGACCTCAGTGAGGGGGGGCTGGCCAGTCTTTCGACGGGATATGAACATCTGGCCGAGCTGCTCAATCAGCAGATCGATGATCTCAAGGCCTTTTTGAGCAAGGTGGTGGCGGAACTCTTCGGGATCAGCTATCAGGTCGACACCACCGTGCATACCCTGTCCTCCCGGGATGATTTTTATGTCAAGGTTAATCAGAAGCCGGCGGCCTTTCTGGTGGACATGAATGATCTGGTTTACCTGATGCCCCGGGGTTACGCCAACAAAAAGATCTACACCCGTTATCAGAACAAAATGCTGACCGACGTGGAGCACAATATCAATAACATGATCTATAATTATCAGTACAAGATCCGCGAGAGTGTCCGGGATTTCAAGGCGGTGCTGGCGCGGGAATCGGACACGCTGAAACAGGATCTCACTGAGCTGGTGAACCGGGTTATTGCCGATAAGGAAGATACCTCAAAACAGCTGGGAGATAAAATCCGGGAGCTGGATTATACCTGTGAGCGCTTGACAGTGCTGTTAAAAGAGCTTTAAGTATTGCAAAATAGAATGGCATGGCGGGCATGATAATTAAAGGGTTAAATGCTGAGATAAATGAAATGAGAAAAAAACGTTGTTCAGGGAGAGACGATCGGGTTATACTGAGAGAAAATCTTAAATATAAATTATTTCAGGAGGCGACCTTTATGTTAGAAAATCAATATGACGGCTTAGAATTGTCGACGGCGATGCTGATTAACGCGGCAAAGCAAAGAGGGATTGAGGTTGTGATTCTGGATCTTGAAGATAATTTTATCCGCCTGAAAAAAGGTGATAAAACCGAGTACATCAAGCAGGCCACCCGAACATCGGCGGATACCTATATTGCCCCGCTGATCATGGAGAATAAAGAAGTCACCAAGCTGGTGCTCCGGGAGCAGGGCATTCGGGTGCCGGCGGGGATCATGGTTAAGTCGGCAACTGAAGCCATGGCTCATTATCAAGAATTCCGGGGTAAAGATATTGTGGTCAAGCCTAAATCCTCAAATTTTGGGATTGGGATTGTGATTCATAAAAATCTCCAGTGTGAAAAATGCTACCATCTGGCGGTGATCCAGGCCTTTACCCATGATACTTCAGTGCTGATTGAAGAATTTGTGCCGGGCAAAGAGTATCGCTTTCTGGTTATCGGCGATGCGGTGGTGGGAATTCTGCATCGGGTGCCGGCCAATGTGGTGGGCGACGGGGTTCATACGATTGCCGAGTTGGTGGCCCAAAAAAACCAGAATCCGCTCCGGGGCAAGGGCTATGTGTCACCGCTGGAAAAGCTTCGGTTGGATCACACCGAATTGGCCTTTCTCAGCGAACAGGATAAATCCATCGCGACCATTCCAGAACCGGGCGAAACCGTCTATCTCCGGGAAAACTCCAATATCAGCACCGGTGGCGACAGCATCGACTTTACCGATGATATCATTGCCGATTACAAGGCCATTGCGGTGGCGGCGGCTCAGGCCGTGGGCGCTAAAATCTGCGGTGCCGATATCATTATCGAGGATATTTATAAAACCCCTGATGATCAGAATTATAGTATTATTGAACTGAACTTTAACCCGGCCCTGCATATTCACAATTATCCCTTTGTCGGCGAGAATCGCCATGTGGATGAAAAGGTGCTGGATTTACTGGGGTTTTAACGGCAGTGAACCGGCTGGGCGAGAAACATGGCATTGATACCCCGGTGAACGGATTTTTATATGAGGCCATTAAAGCGTTGGAAATCACCTATTAAGCAGGTGCTTTCTTTTTTATGTGAGATTCGTTTAGCGGACAAATTTCTCATAATCCTGATAAACCTGGCGGGAATAGTGATAACACCATTTGACGATGGCTTTTTCGAAGGCATCGGACTTGCCCATGTAGCCGGCTACATAATTGGCATTGGGACTTTGGGCGTGGGCCCGGGCCAGCAGCAGGCCACAGCCTTCCACGTAATCCAGGAAGCCCTGGCTGGTGAGTTCATTCATTTCAAAGGAGCCCTTCATATCCCGGAATTGGCGCACGTAAAAATCCCGGCCGTTGGCCTGAAAATGACCCAGAAAAGGATCCGAATAGGCCTGCAGGATCTGCTGATAGGTGGTGACCCGTCGGCCATTGTTTTTTTCGGGGTTAAGATTTCCCAGCGGGGAGCCGACAATGGGATTATAGCGGGATACTACCGATTGCGAAGCTTCTTTGATCTGGAGCACCAGGTGGCTGGCGTTTTCACAGGTTAACACCAGCAGATAGCAACGGGTTCCGACACTGCCGACCCCGACAACCCGTCGGGCCACGTCAGTTAAGAGGTGCTGCGATAACAGCAGGGCAATGTCCGGCCGGACGGTTTGCTTATAAGCTTCAAAGGCGGTTTGAACATCGCCAGCCAGGGCGGCATCGAGGTGGGTAAGAACCGGGGGATTTTCGCTGAAAACGCGGCGGCCATAAGCGTCATTTTGGGTCATTTTCGAAATTACCTGGGCCGAGCTTCGGCTTTTGGCTTTTTTAATGACCTTTTTATAGGTCTCTTTATTTTTGGGGGATGCAGAGTCCAGAATATCAGTTTCGCCGATACTGCTGTAATAGCGTTTTAAAGAGCTGGCTTCCAGCAGTTTGCGGAGTTCATAGCGGTAATGGAGGGCAGCTTTGGTGGCGGCCTCCTTGACTTGATCATCGCGCAGGCCCAGGTCTTCGCCGCAGAGGATAATGCTGGTGACAAGTCGTTTGAGATCCCATTCCCAGGGGCCGGGGGCGGCCTCGTCAAAATCGTTGAGGTCAAAAACCAGCCGTCGTTCGGGGGAGGCATATAGACCAAAATTGTTAATGTGGGCATCACCACAGATAATCAGCGGCGCCCCGGTGATCGCCTGATGGGAGAGGTCATGGGCCATGATCAGGGCGGTACCCCGGTAAAAGGTAAAAGGGGACGCCGACATCCGTTCTCGGCGCAGCTCGAGCAGTTCGGGAAGCCGGGTGCGGTTTTGTTCATCGATCATGGCATTAACATCCCGGTCAACGGGAATAAAGGTGCTCTGGTCGGCAAAGCTGACAACAGCCCGGGCGGCTTTGCCTTTCTGCCGCAGGGCCTGGGCCGTGGGGATCATTTGATTGGGGTTGAATCCGTATAATATCATTGCTACCTCCGGTGATAAATTGGGGATCAGGTGATTGTAAAATGGTAAAACGTGACCATGATGCTTGACACAGGGATGGTTTTATTATACCTGTTGAGAGTCAGAATAAACAATAACTGCTGAAGATATCAAAAAAAATGATCCGTTCTCAGGTTGTAATTATAATGATTCGGGGTATAATTGAATAAGAATGATAAACAAAATAAAATGAGCGCAAAAGAGGGAATAGTAATGGAATTTGATGCGATTATTATTGGCGGGGGATTGTCCGGGCTGACGGCCGGGAGTCTGCTGGCGAAAAGCGGATTAAAGGTGGCAGTAATTGAAAAAAGCTATAATCCCGGCGGTTCCTGCGGGGTTTTTAAACGTCATGGGGTGACCTTCGATATTGGCGCGGCGATGCTGTTCGGCTTTGGAGAGGCGGGTTTTAATGCCCATCGCTTTGTTTTTAATTGTCTGGAACAACCGATTGAGGTGGTCAAGCACGACCTGCTGTACTGCATGCATTTCAAGGGTCACGTGATTCGCTTCGGGGCCGACATCGATGATTTTGCGGCCCAGCTGGGTACGGTTTTTCCGTCGGAACAAGCCAATATCCGGCGCTTTTACCGGGATCTGGAGAAAATGTATGGTGATGTGATGGTCGCCAATCCCACTTATACCACGCCGGATGAAACCGAAGCCCGGGGGGTTCTGACAAGCCTGATTAAACATCCGCTGTCCTATGCCCGGTTTCTGGGCTATTTAAATAAAAGCGCCCGCAGTTTGCTGGAAAATTATTTCCGCGATCCGGAGATTTTCAAATTTTTTGATAAGATTACCTCCACCTACTGTTATGCGACTCTGGAAGAAGCCCCGGCGGTACTGGCGGCGGTGATGTTTGTCGATAACCATGTGGGCGGCAGCTATTATCCCGCCGGATCGACCCTATTTTTGCCCGGCAAGCTGGAGCAGGTGATTGAAGAAAACCGTGGCACGATGGTGCTGGAAACAGAAGTTACCGGGATTCTTTTTGAACATAACCGGCCGGTGGGGGTGGCCCTGAGTAGTGGTGAAAAAATATTCGGCCGGGATCTGATCTATTCGGGAACGGTCTGGAATCTCTATGGCAAGCTCATCGACCGGCCCAACTTGAATCTGGCCCGGGCCCGCTGGGCCGCCCGACAGGTGCCCACCTATCCCAGTGTGGTGCTCTATGCCCGGGTTGACAAAGCCGTGATCCCGCCGGATACCCAGCCGGTGGAGATGCTGGTGGGCAACCCCGATCATCTTGATGAGAGCGAGGTGACCATCTACATTTCCAGTCTTGACGACCAGACCCTTTGTGATGAAACCAGCCATGTGGTACTGGCCATCGGACCCAGCTTTGAAAACTGGCAGCAGGGGGAGGCCGCGGATTATCTGGCCCGAAAAGAGCTGGAACAAGCCCGGCTGATCGGGGTCCTGGAAAACCGCTTTCCGGGCTTTGGTCAAGCGATCCGTTACGCTGAACTGGCCACCCCCCGGACGATTGAGCGTTATACCAATAAAAACGGCGGCGCCGTGGCCGGTCCCAAACAGATGCTGGGCCAGCATATGTTTAAGCGGCTCCATACCCGGACCGAATGGGATAATCTGTTTTGCTGCGGCGAATCCACGGTGATGGGCACCGGTACCCCAACGGTGACCACCACGGGGATTGCGGCGGCCAATGCGGTGCTGAAGAAACGGGGACTGCGGCCCTATGTCTATCAGCCGGAGCGAAAGAACATGGTACGGATCCTGACTAAGCCGGTGACCGCCTCAAAACTCTATGCCGATGTTCCGGCTGAAATCCGCAGCCTGATGCAGAAAGCCGCCCGTTGTGAATATTGTGAGCATCCTTATTGTTCCATCGGGATGCAGGTTCAGGGCCGGAATCTGGATATCCGGGGGATCATGCGCCGGGTTACGGTGGGGAATCTGGTTGGCGCCAGAAAACGGCTGGACGCCTATTGCGAGGAACACCAGATCAAAATTGAAACAGCGCCCCTGGATCTGACCGCCTGTGAAAGCCGCTGCATTCAAAATACCAGAAATGGCCAGCCGGTGGAAATCCAGGCGGTGATCGCTGGGTTGCTGGGGTAGAGGGAGGTGGTTATGATGAAGGATTTGAAAAAAGAGGAAGCAAATGGAATGGCGAATTCGGAGAGCTTTTACGATGTGATTGTGGTTGGCGCCGGAATAGCCGGCTTGACCAGCGCCGCCTATCTCACTAAAGCCGGCTATCATACCCTGCTGTGTGAGAAAAGCGACCACCCCGGGGGGCTGGTAGGGAGTTTCACCCGTCAGGGCTTTACCTTTGACGCCGGGATCCGGGCCTTTGAAAACTCCGGCATTGTTTTTCCGATGCTGAAGCAGCTGGGGATTGCGCTGGAGTTTGTCAAGAATCCGGTCGTCATCGGTATTGAAGATACCCAGATGACCTTAGAAGGGGTGGAAAGCCTTCCTGCTTACGCCGCCATGCTGAGTACGAAATTTCCCGATTATCAAGCCGAAATTGCGGCCATTATCGACGAAATCCGCAAGATTACCGGTTACATGGAGGTGCTCTACGGCATTGAAAACCCGCTGTTTATGGATCTGACCATGGATAAGGCCTATCTGTTTAAAACGCTGCTGCCATGGTTGCTTAAATATCAGGTGAATATCCGCAAAGCCCAGAAGCTTGACGAGCCGATTGAAACCTATCTGCTCAGCTTTACCAAAAATCAGGCCTTGATTGATGTGATTATTCAACATTTTTTTGAAAAGATGCCGACTTTTTTTGCGCTGAGCTATTTTGGTTTATACAGCGATTACAGCTATCCCATCGGCGGTACCGGGAGGCTGGTGACGGCACTGAGTGATTTTATTGCTGCTCATCAGGGCGAGCTGGCCCTGGGCACTGAAATCAGCCAGATCGATACGAAGGCGCAGCGGGTGACCACCCGGGATGGCCGCAGCTTCAGCTATCGTGAACTGATCTGGTGTGGGGATATGAAGACGCTTTATGATGTCGTTGATTTTTCGATACCAGGTGAACCCGGCCACCGGGTCCGGGAACAGCAACAAAAGATCCGCGAAAATCGCGGCGGCGACTCGATCTTGACCCTCTATCTTGGGGTTAATTTGGAGCCAGCTTATTTTGCCCGGCGCTGTGGCCCCCATTGTTTTTACACGCCCAGCAAGGCCGGTCTTTCGGCGATTCAGGCGGAAGCCTGGCAGTCCGTGCTGGCCGATCCGGACCGGTCGGCAGCGCAGCAGCGGACGGCCCTGGAAGACTGGGTCCGGGAATATCTGGCCCTGACCACCTATGAGATTTCCAGCCCGGTGCTCCGGGATCCGGCCCTGGCCCCAGCCGGGAAAACCGGGGTGATTGTCAGCACCTTGATGGATTACCGGCTGGTTAAAGCCATTGACGAAGCCGGCTGGTATCTGGACTTTAAAGCCTTGTGCGAAGAGCAGATCCTGACGGTGCTGGAAAACAGCGTTTTTCCCGGTTTGACCGAACAGGTTGAACAGCGCTTCAGTTCCACCCCCGTGACAATTGAGCGGCTCACTGGAAATCTGGACGGAGCCATCACCGGCTGGGCCTTTCGCGACGAGGCGACCGCTGGAAAATTACCGGCGGTCAGTGTTTTCCGCAAAATTGCCAAAACCATTGAGACCCCGCTGCCCCATATTTATCAGGCCGGGCAATGGACTTTTAGTCCCTCGGGGCTGCCAGTGTCGATTCTGACCGGTAAGCTGGCGGCGGATGGGGTCATTAAGCGGCTGGTCAAACAGGGACGAGTGGAGCATGCCGATACCGATCAGGAGGGCCGCTGATGATTGTCGTCGGGGTCATGATTGGGCTGGGACTGGCGGCCAGCTGGGTGCTCTTTTATCGCTTTCCCGGACTGGAGCAAGCTGATCCCCAAGACCAGGGCAATAAAAGGCCCCGGTTGTCGATTATCATCCCGGCCCGGAACGAAGAACAGAACCTGGCCCTGCTGCTGGGCGATTTAAAAAACCAGACGCTTGAGATTCACGAAATTATCTGCGTCGATGACGGGTCTACCGATCAAACCGCTGAAATTGCCACCGCGGCCGGGGTCACCCTGATCACGGCCGCCCCAAAACCAGCCGGCTGGCTGGGCAAGTCCTGGGCCTGTCAGCAGGGCGGGGCGGCCGCCAGCGGGACGCTACTGTTATTTCTGGACGCCGATGTGCGGCTGAGTCCGACCGGGATCGGCAAGCTGTTAAAGGCCCATCAAAGCACCGGCCGGGTGGTCTCGGTGATGCCCTATCATCAGATTGAGAACAAAACCGAGGCGTTGTCGCTTTTTTTTAATTGCCTCCAGATGGGCGCCAATGGCCTGGGCTTACCGGTGGGACGCGATCAAAACAAGCCAAGCAATGATCAAAAACAACAAGCGCAAAAAAATAAAAAACAAAAAAATGAAAAAAGTAGCCATCCTTATCAGATCGGCCTCTATGGCCCGGTGATCGTAATCAGCCGGACCGATTATCAGGCCGTCGGGGGTCATGCCGCCATTAAAGACAGCATTGTCGATGATATGGCGCTAGGCGAAAAACTGCGCGAAAAGAATATTCCCTTTGCCTTATTTCTGGGGGATCAGGACGTTTCCTATCGGATGTATGGCGGCGGATTGCGGCAGCTGATTCAGGGCTGGACCAAAAACCAGGCCGCCGGGGTGGCAAAAACACCGCTGCTGATTCTCGTGCTGGTCTTTTTCTGGATCACCGCCAGTGCCTCGGCACCGCTTTATCTGGTGCTCAGTCTGGTCTGGCAGCAGTGGTTGTGGAGTGCCATATTGGCCGCCGGCTATGGCATCTGGGTGCTGGAACTACACCGCATCGCCCGGCATATTGGCAGTTTTTCTATGATTGACATCGTCTGTTATCCGCTGCTGCTGCTTTTTTACCTGCTGATCTTTTTGCGGTCGCTGGCTAAAAAAATCTTGGGGCGCCCGGTGATATGGAAAGACCGGGAAATTAGACTGGATAAATAAGAGAGGAGCAGCGCATGCAAATTATTTTTCTGCCCCAGGGGCTGACCATTCTGCTGTGTTTTATTGTCTGGCCGTTGCTGATGGTTGCTGCGGCCCTGATCTGCACCCGCTTGCCGGATCGTTTTTTTGACTACGCCGCCTGGTTCTATCGGGCTCATCGCTGGGAAAGAGATGGCGAGATCTATCAAAAGTGGTTCCGGGTGCGGCGCTGGAAAAAATACCTGCCCGATGGGGGATCGCTGGTGAAAGGCGGTTTTGAAAAGAAAAAGCTGGTCAGTTTTGAAAAAGACAATCTTGACAAATACCTGCTGGAATCCTGCCGGGCCGAAATGATCCACTGGCTGGCGCTGCTGCCTTTCTGGGTGTTCGGTTTTTTTACGCCGCCGATCGTGATTCTTGATATGCTGATCTTTGCCCTGGCCGTTAATCTGCCCTGTGTGATTGCCCAGCGCTACAACCGGCCGCGGATTGTCCGGATTGTGGTGTGGCGGCGGTGAGTAGACGTTTATCTTCAAGGTTTTGTTGAAGAGATTAAAGTTGACAGATAAACCAGAAAAAGATACGATAAAAGTGTGAAGAAACAGTTTTAGATGAAAGGCAGGCGCGATGGAGCTGCAATATTATTTTGCCGATGATTTTTCGGCGTTTGAAGATTATTTCGCCGAGATTAAAAGTGCGGTCCGGCGCTATCATAAAAACGAACCGGTCAACGGCTTTGGGGAGCCGATGGATGAGATGTATTACATCACCAGTGGGACGATGTCCGGGTCTTTTATTCATGAATCCGGAAATATCAAAACTTCGTCGTTTTACGGTAAGGGTTATCTGGCGCCGCTGTATTTTCCCGGCGAGATTGACATGATGCGATCCTTTGCCTTTACCGCCGTGACCGATCTGGAAGTCTATGTCTTTAACCGGGTTGGCTTTGAGCAGTATGTCAATACCAATCCGGCCTTGAACATCGCCATGTATCGCGCCTATATCAAACTGGTTTCGTTAAATGGACAGGAATTAGCCAACCAGTTGTTTTCCACCGGGATGGAAAAAATCTGCAATTTTTTTTATATCTATTTAAAAAACACCAACGATCATGACCAGCGGATTCCCTTTTCGCAGCAGGCGATTGCCGAATTTGTCGGTCTGAACCGGGCCAATGTGGCCAAATATCTCAAGGTGCTGCGCGAAGAAAAAGTCATCGATACCCAACGAAACCAGATAATGGTGACAAACATCGAAAAACTGCGGCAATTTTGTTCAGAAAACATTTAAACTTTCTTAAAATAAATAATATTTACAAAAATAAGCGTCCTTATGTCTTTTGCGAGACAGAAGGGCGCTTTAAAATTTGTTATGATAGCGGTAACGATGTAAACCTTTAACGGTCGATCGGGGAAACCGGTAGCAAAATTACTTTTGTTCAAAATCTATCTAATTTAGTGGAGGAAAAAAATGAGTGATATTTTAGCTTTACAACAGCAACGGGGTAAACTGTACAGTGATTATTATACCAACACGATTCCTGAGCGGATGCCGATCGGGCTGACCCTGCCCCAGCATCTGGTGGCTGAATATGGTGGTCAGAACCTGTTCGATTTTCAGTTTGATTATGGCAAAATGGCCGATCCGGCCCGGGAGCTGTGTGCTAAAATCTATTCCGATTCCTGTCTGGTGGCACCGGCTAATTTCTGCTGTCCCGGACTCCGTCGATGTATCAGCTCTATGGCTCCCAGTCCTTTGTGATGGGTAATGGCGGTTTTGTCCAGCATCCGGAGGTGGTCGGAATGCTGGCTGATGAGTATCCGCAATTAATTGACAATACTTTTGATTTTCTGGTCGAAACCGTCATCCCGCGGCAGCATAAAAACCTCGATCCCCAGAACCCGATTAAGATGGCCACCGCTATTCAGATGGGTAAGCTGGCCCTGCAAAATGACGAAATGGCCTTTTTGCCGACCTTTTTTGAATTGATCCAGACTCATGGCTATTATCCCGGCAGTCCCTTGGGCTCCTTTAATTTCACCGAAGCCCCGCTGGACTTTATTGCCGATCAGCTGCGCAGCTTTTCCGGCATCAGCATGGATGTCCGTCGTCATAAAACCCAGCTTCAGGAAGCCGCCGCAGCGGTGATGCCGCTGCTCTATCATTGGGGTTTGCCGGGCAATATCCATCCCCAGGGATCGGTCTTTATTCCATTGCATATGCCAACCTTTATGCGGGAAAAGGATTTTGTGGAGATCTATCTGCCTTCTTATAAAACGATGCTGCAGCAGTTTGCCGCGGTAGGCGCCCGTCCCAATATGTTCTGTGAACACGATTGGAGCCGTTATCTGGATATCCTGCTGTCGGAAATCCCGGCGGGTTGTCAGCTGGCTTTTGAATACGGCGATCCCCAGACCGTCAAAGATAAGCTGGGTAAAAAATTCCTGCTGACCGGGTTATTCCCCAGTGCCTCACTGAAGACCGATACGCCGGCCCAGATTGTTGACCGGGCCAAAGCCTTCCTGGATATTATGCTCCCCGGCGGCGGTTATCTGTTTGGCTTTGACAAAAACCCGCTAACCCTGAAGGAAGTGAATCTGGAAACTCTGGCCGCCTTAACCGAATACATCCGCGACCATGCCGCTTACGAAAACCCCGGCGCCGCTTTTGGTACACCGCTAAACAGCGAAGGCTTTGTCTATGATGAGCGCCTGGTGCCCAAGCCCCAGTCTCAATATTTATTCGACTGGGAAACATTTAAACAAAGCTATCCGCTGACCCCGGATTTTGCCCGGGCCAATTTTGAGCGGTTCAGCCATGAAGCCTTTGATTTTTACATGAACCTGCTGATTTAAGACACAGCAAGAAGGAGCAATTATGATTATAATCGGAGAAAAAATTAACGGCAGCATTCCGGCGGTTAAGGAGGCGATTGACAAGCGAGATGCCGCTTTCATTGCCGACCGGGCGGTCAAACAGGCGGCGGCGGGGGCGGATTTTATTGACGTCTGCGCCAGTACCGCTCCGGAGCATGAGATTGACACCCTTAAATGGCTGATGGCCGTAGTTCAGGAAGCGGTGGAAACGCCGTTATGTATTGATAGTCCCAATCCCCGGGCGATTGAGGCGGTTTTTCAATACGCCAATAAACCGGGGCTGCTCAACTCGATCTCGGAAGAAGGGGACAAGTGCGCGGTGCTGTTACCGCTGCTGGCTGGTAATAGCTGGGAGGTGGTGGGACTGACCTGCGACAACAACGGGATTCCCTGCGATCTGGACACCAAGCTCAAAATCACCCGCAGCATGGTCGAAAAGGCTGACAAATTTGGCATCACCCCAGATCGGATCCATATTGATCCCTGCGTGATGGCGCTGTCGACGGAAAACAATGCGCTACTGAATCTGGCGACGGAGATCCGAGCGATCAAAGCCCTCTATCCGAGCATCCATGTGACCGGTGCGATCAGCAATATCTCCTTTGGCATGCCGCTGCGGTCACTGCTCAACAAAACCGCGATGGCCTTCGCCATGGCGGCGGGGATGGACTCAGCGGTCCTGGACCCACTGAACCGGGACATGATGGGCACCATCTTTGCCAGCTATGCCCTGCTGGGTCAGGATAAGCATTGCCGCAAGTACAGCAAGGCCTACCGGGCCGGGGTAATTGGGCCGGTGGGGAAGTAACGGCTAATTGATTAAAACACAAACAAGCCCCTTGCCACCAGACGATGATCTGGTGGCAGGGGCTTGTTTGTATCTGCTATTAAAAACAGGGTCTGTGCCGAGAGCGCGTTGCCCAGACCGTCCTGCGGCCGGGGTTGTCCTGGGCCGTTGGCTAGGGCGGATTAAACCGCGGGTTCAGCTGCGGCTTTTTTAAAAACGCCCATCAGCAAGGCGATAAAAACCATCCAGGGGATCAGTGACGTAAGCGAGAAGATCATCCCGACCAGACCCGCCGATGAGGGGACAATCATCAGAACGCCGGAAGCCAGACCCCACCAACCGATCGATTTTTTAAAACCGGGACTGCGGAGGAACGTATAAGCAAATAGCAACAGGCCGATGGCGTTGAGAACATAGTAAGTATTGAACGCCGTTCCGGTATAGCCGGCCATCACTGCTTCGCCGGCGGCCAGATACAGGGGTTGGTCCGGGGGCAGCGCCTGGGCATAGAGATTGCTCAGGGTCAGCATTTCAAAGGCCGGGTTGGAAGGATAGTAACAGGCAATTCCGATCAGGCCGAGGACGATAGCCAGCAGCACCGTCACCGGTTTTTCCCGGAACAACAGCACCGCGATGGCCAGATAGATGATGACCAGAATCGCATTGTTGAAGAGGTAAATAAAATCCAGACTTAACAGCCCCAAAAAGGGATGCTGCTGAAAAAGATCAAAAAAACCGGTCACCGTGTCCGGCGGCGGAGCAATCACAAAGACCACAATTTGCAGCGGGATCAGCAACAGCATCACCAGGGTTAACACCCGGGCCAGGGCGAACAGCGGTCGAAAGTTGAGTTCAAAATCAGGCTTCATTAGAAAACACCTCGCTTATCAGATTAATCTGGTTTCATTTTAACAGGTTCTGGGGAGGATGGCACCAAAAAAATACGGTATAAAATCTTAAAATTAAACGATTAAAGACCTGGATTTTTACGCCAGGTCATTTTTTATGGCCGAAAATGTCGGAATAATCCTATCTTTCCTTGAATCGATGTCGTTATTTTACCATTTGATAAAATGTCCGGATGCTGTCCCGGAAAATAAGCGGGAATTTTCATAAAATGATGTGATTTCGTCCATATCTTCATCGTTTTCATTCGGATATAATGCAGATATTACAAAAACGAAGGAGCTGATACGATAACACATTATAAAAGATACAAAAGAAATGTGAACAGGAGGCGAAAGCTTTGAAAATATTGATACTGGGTGGTTTTCTGGGATCCGGCAAAACATCGGTGCTGTTACAGCTGGCCCAATATCTGGTGCAGCAATCCTCTGGCAGTGAAAAGAGTCGGGTGGCGATCATTGAAAATGAAATCGGCCAGATCGGCATTGACGACAAGTTGCTGCGGGGCAATGGCTATACGGTCCGGGACATTTTCTCGGGATGCGTCTGCTGCAGTCTTAACAGTGATTTGCTGTCAGGCGTGCAGGAAATAAAACGTGAAGTTGATCCGGAATGGCTGATCATCGAAGCGACCGGAGTGGCCTTTCCCGATAAGATCGCCGAATCACTGTTTACTAACCTGGGGATTGCCGCCCAGATTGTCACCCTTGTTGACGCCAGTCGCTGGCAGCGGATTCGGATGCCGCTGGCAAATCTGATTGAAGGACAGCTAAATGATGCCCACCTGATTCTGATTAATAAAACTGATCTGGTGGAGGAAACCGTATTGCGGGAGGTTGAAGCTGACCTCTGGGAACTGAATTCAGATGCGGCAATCTATCTGATCAGTGGAATTAAACCCATTGATGAACGGCTGCTTAAGGTGATCCAGAATGGCTGACTACAAGATCAAAATCAGAAATAGTGAGCAATTGAGCAAACGCAAAAGCTATCAGATTGTGACCACTTTGCATGAAGGAGCGGTGGCCATGGCCGGGGAAACTGTGTTTCAGGAGAAATCTTTTAATGCCCTAAATACCGTCATCCAGGAAGAATTTGCGGCAATCAATCAATGGATTGCCGCGCGCGGTGGGATTGTTGGTCATCTCAAAAGCTTTCTTGCAACAACGGGACAGACCGCGATGATCTCGACAACCGGTGATCAGGTAAGTTGTCGCCTGCAGCCAGCCGCCGCAGACGGCAGCAATGGGGTTTTAGTCAGTATTGCGCTGATCGTTTTTGCTATTCCCCCGAATGATTTGGAAGCGCGGCTGATTGATCTTTTTGAGCAACTGGAATGCGCCCAGAAAAAAGGAGAAAGCCATGACCAATAAAAACCAGCCAGCCGAAAGCCGGATCTATAGCGATGAACACGGCAACCATTTTAAAATGGATGTGATAAAGTATTTCAGTTTTGGTGATAAGCAGTATGTATTGACCAGGGAGCAGCGACTCCACCATAATCATGGCGAAAGCTGTGATTGCCATGACCACCATCACCACCGGGCCGAAACCGCCAGCGAAGATCTCTATGTTTTTGAATGGTGTGATGGACCTGACGGCCCGGCCCTGCTGGCGGTCAGTGAGGCAACCCTTAAGGCATTGGAGCCCCTCCTGGCCGGGCTGGAAAATTAAAAATAATGAAGAGAAATTAGGAGAACAATACATGATCATCATCGGAGAAAAAATCAACGGCGCCATTCCCGCCACAGCTAAAGCCATTGCGGCGCGGGATGCCGAGTATATTAAGCATCTGGCCCGAATTCAGACGGCGGCCGGGGTGGACTATATCGATGTCTGCGCTTCAGTCGAGAATAACGTTGAGCTGGAGACCATGAAATGGCTGATCGACATCGTCCAGGAAGTCACCGAGACCCCGATTGCAGTGGACAGCCCCAACGAGCAGACCTGCATTGCGGCCATGAGATACTGCAACAAACCGGGGCTCTTTAACTCGGTTTCGATGGAAGGCAATAAGGTCGATGTCGGCTTTGCGGCCATTGCCGACACCAGCTGGGAATGTGTGGCGCTGCTTAACAGTGACAAGGGCATTCCCAAAACCGCCACTGACCGGTTGGAAGTGTTTGCCGATATTATGGCTAAAGCCAAAGAATACGGCATTGACCCCTTGCGACTGCACATTGACCCACTGGTGGAAATGCTCTGCACCTCGGAAGAGGGAATCGCGGTGGTGACCGAGGTGATCCGGGAGATTAAGAATCAATACCCGACCATCCACGTTACCGGAGCGATCAGCAACATTTCCTTTAACCTGCCGGCCCGCAAAACGGTCAATATGGGCTTTACCGTTATGGCAATGATGGCCGGGCTGGACAGTGCTATCCTTGATCCCACCGATCGGGATTTAATGGGTATTATCTTTGCCACTGAGGCATTGATGGGGGAAGACGAATATTGCGTCGAATATATCCGGGCTTACCGCCAGGGCATTCATGGCGCGGTAAAAAAATAATAAATCAAACCAGCGGTTGTTCACTGAACATCGTACCGATCAATAGGTAACAATTGTCGGTACTGGGTTGGTTTTGTAAATAGAGCTTTAAATAATATCGACTATAATAGGAGGAAGAAAGCATGTCAAAAATTACAGAAGTCAAAGAATTGGTGGAAGCGGGTAAATCCAAGAAGGTAGGGGCAGCGGTCCAGGAAGCGTTGGATGCTGGCGGCCAGCCGGCGGATATTCTGCAGGCGATGGTGGATTCGATGAGCGTAGTTGGGGATAAGTTCTCGGCCGGCGAAATTTTCGTTCCGGAAATGCTGATCGCGGCCAAGGCGATGTCCAAAGGGGTGGATGTGTTACGACCCTTAATGGCTGGCGATAACTCCGCCTCACTGGGAACCTGCGTGATCGGAACCGTCGCCGGAGATCTTCATGATATCGGCAAGAACCTGGTTTCGATGATGATTGAAAGCGCCGGCTTTACGATGGTAGATCTGGGCGTGGATGTACCCGCTGAAAAATTTGTGGAAGCGGCCAAGGAAAATGATAATGTTACCTTAATCGCCTGTTCGGGACTGTTGACCACCACCATGCCCGCCTTAAAAGAAGCGGTAGCGACCATCAAAGCCAGTGACCTGAGCGACTGCAAAGTAATTGTCGGCGGCGCGCCGGTAACGCCGGAATTCGCCGCGGAAATCGGGGCTGATGGCTATGCGGCTGATGCCGGGTCGGCAGCGGTGAAGGCCAAAGAACTGGTTAAGTAATAAATAATTGATAAGAACTAAAAATAAAAGCATAAATAAGGGGAGGATACAAGATGAATCAGAGAGAGAATTTTTTTGCGATGCTGGACGGCAGAAAACCAGAGTTTATACCGAATATGATGGAAGTTTATAAAATGTGCGTGTTTGGGACCGGCATCACCGATAGTCCTTTACAAGGGGGATTGGATCCTCTTGGTGTTAATTGGATTGTAACCAAAGAAGGTGCTATCCCGGAACCGAATAATTTCATGTTTGAAGATATTGCTGATTGGAAAGACTACGTTAAATTTCCAAATATCGATAGTCTCGGGATTGAAGCAGCTGCAAAAATAGAAATGGCAGATTTTACTCCCGGGGAACAGGTCGTCAATGTGTTTAGCGTCTGCGGTTTGTTTGAACGATTGGCCGCCTTTATGGGCTTTGAAAACGCCCTTTGTTCACTGGTGGAAGATCCCGAATCCTGCCAGGAATTCTTTGACGCTTTTGCTGATTATAAAATTGCCTGTCATCATCGTTTTATCGATGCTTATCAGCCGGACATGATCACTTATTTTGACGATCTGGCGACAGCCAACGGGCTCTTCATGTCACCAAAAGTTTATCGTGAAGTAATCAAGCCAGCTCATCAGCGCATTATTGAAGCCGTCACATCCAGAGGTGTGATTTTTGCCCAGCACACCTGTGGTAAATGTGAAGAAATTGTCGGAGATTATGTCGAAATGGGGGCTAAAATGTGGAGTTCCGCCCAGATCAGCAATGATCTTGAAGGGATAATGGAAAAATATAAAGGACGCCTGATTGTTGAAGGGGGTTGGGACTCTTCCGGACCAGTCAGCTATAATGATGCTCCAACCGAAGCTGTCATTGATGAAGCTGTTCGCTGTGCAAAACAATATGGAAAATACGGAAATTTCATTTTGATGCCTGTTTTAATGAATGAGAACGGCAACTCAATGTTGGTCGGTGATCCGCGATTGACACCGATGCTTGAAGCTTGGCACGGCGTCGAAAAACTCGCATGAAACAGGCGATACTGACCGGACTAATCGGTGGGGTCATGGGTCTGATCATGAGTTTTCTGATGAACTGGTTACTGGTTCCAATCCCCGAAACAGTGCTGGCCAACGCCCTTGGCAACGGCATCAGCGGCTTGCTCAGCGGGTTTATGGTTGGCTTTATCGGGCTGCTGATGTATCTCAAAAAAAGTACGGCTCCAGAAAAATAATCGCATTCCCAAAAACGACAGCAACACAGCGCTTCACCCCGCTGTGTTGTTTTCATCTTTACAAAAGACAACGCTTTTAATTTGATATTGTTTTTAGAAAAATCATGCTATACTGATAAAAATCACAGATTAAACTAAACAGGTGAAGCAATGGATCACAACGAACCCCGGAAGCCCAATCAAAAACGCCTCAGCGACCTGGTCGACATCAAAACCCTCCAGGAA
>NZ_JBGSHG010000074.1:0-13522 GCF_041752335.1 Acetobacterium sp.
GTTATTATATTACTCTTTGTTTGGGTTCCTTTTCTTGACGTTGCCATGGTTTGCCTTTCCTGTATAAATCATTTTATTAGTTACATTTAATTCATACCTTTGATCTTACGAAAAGTTTTGCCGAATGTCAATAGGAAATTTGTGAATATTTCTAATTTACCCTAAGATGTTAAATTATTTCAGCAACAGCGTTTCTCGGTCCAGTAGATTTATCTCAGCTACCTTTTCCAGGGTTTCAATGGCTTTCTGCTGAACTTCATCATCAACCCGAATGATGATAATGGCATTATCGGTTTGTTTCGGCAGGAAGGAATAGGCATAGACAATATTGATTGCCGCCTGGGTCAGCGCATCAACCAAAGTGCTTAATCCGCCGGGATCATCGGAAATCTCTGCCGCTAACACTGGTGTCACTGTGGTGATGATATCATTCTTTTTAAGAACCTCAATCCCTTTTTCGGTTTCCTGCAATATCAGACGCACGATCCCAAAGTCGGTGGCATCGGCAATATTCAGCGACCGTATATTGATCTTATTTTCAGCTAGAATTTTCAGGATATGATTCAGCCGACCTTCATGGTTTTCGATGAAAATGGAAACTTGTCGTATCATTTTTTCTCCTCCTAAATTTTTCTTAAATCTACTACCCGCTGGCTTTTTCCTTCACTTCTGGGAAGGCTTTTGGGCTCTACAAGAGCCACCTTGGCGTTGACGCCAATGGTTGATTGGATCCGGTCTCTGATCCGCTTTTCCAGGTTCTCCAGATTGCTGATCCGATCTGAGAACAAAGCTTCGCTGAGTTCCACCTTGATTTCCAGGGTATCCAGCGAGCCGTCTCGTCTGACCACCAATTGATAATGGGGTTCCACTTCGCCGATTTCCAGCAGCACGCTTTCAATCTGGGTTGGGAAGACATTAACGCCACGGATAATCAGCATATCATCACTCCGTCCCTGGAGTCGGCTGATTCGTAAATGGGTTCGTCCACAAGCGCAGGGTTCCGGTTTGATGGTGGTAATATCCCGGGTCCGGTATCGCAGAATCGGAATCCCCTCCTTGGTGATGGTGGTGATCACCAATTCGCCCTGTTCACCGTATGGCAGCACCTTTAATGTCACCGGATCAATAATTTCGGGAATAAAATGATCTTCCCAAACATGAAGCCCATCCTGGCATTCACACTCAATGGCAACTCCCGGTCCCATGATTTCTGATAGACCATAGATATCAAAGGCTTTAATTTTCAGTTTTTTCTCAATATCTTTGCGGATGTTTTCTGACCAGGGTTCAGCTCCAAAAATACCAGCCCGAATCTTTAAGCTGGCCGGATCAATTCCCGATTCCGCCAGCACCTCTGCTAAATAAATAGCATAAGATGGGGTACATGTCAACACCGTTGAGCCAAAATCTTGCATAATCATAATCTGCTTGGCGGTATTTCCCCCGGAGATGGGAATAATCGATGCGCCTAGTCGTTCCGCCCCATAATGCACCCCCAAGCCGCCGGTAAACAGCCCATAACCATAGGCATTCTGAATTACCGAGTGAGGTCCAGCGCCGGCAGCGACCAGACAACGGGCCATCAGCTCTGACCACATCGAAATATCATTCCGGGTATATCCCACTACCGTTGGTTTACCGGTAGTGCCGGATGATGCATGAATTCGGACGATCTGCTCCAGGGGCACGGTGAAAAGCCCATAAGGGTAATTATCCCGCAAATCAACCTTGGTGGTAAAGGGAAGATTCTGAAGGTCTTCCAGAGATTTGACATCCTCCGGCAGCAGACCTTTTTCCTGAAATTTATTACGGTAGAAGGGCACATCGTGATAAATCCGGTTGACCATTCGCTTTAATCGTTCCAATTGCAGTTCCTGTAGTTTTTCTCTTGGCATGCATTCGTAGCTCTTATTCCAGTACATTTCTTCCTCCAAATTTTCTCTTAATTTTAAATCGGATTATTTTACTTTCTCTTTTTGGTGTGAATTTCAAGGTGCACTTACAGTTGCATCTTTACGGTTAGGGGTACTTTGACGTTCATTAACAAGTTAAGCGATCGATCCATCGCTCTGCAAATAAAAAGACCCGTCCTTATTGAAAAGGACGAGTCTGACTCGCGGTACCACCTAATTTGATTATTTACTAATCCACCTTTACAGAACATAATTCATAACAAACCTGTTCTTGCTTTTTCTAACGATGAGCGACACCGAATTTGCTTAGTAGATCTGCAAATAAACTAATTTATTTACGCCGTTCAGCCAATCAACTCCTGAGGGAACTTCACTAACGTCATCGTCATTGGCTTCCAGCCTTACCAACTCTCTGTCGACTCCAACGAAAATTACTTTCCTCATTCACAGCTTTTAATTATTTCAATTATTATATTACTAACCGCAAAATAATGTCAAGATTTTTTTAGACCAAAGTCACCTGCCTGATAATTTATGAATTTGCTGTTTGAAAAAAGATATGATAGGATTAGTATGATCATTTATAATTAATTTGTTATTTTAATCTTTTCCCAATGATCGATAAGGAGGTTGCGATGGACCGGGTTCTTATTTCACTCAACACCATTTCCAAATATTTCGGCAGAAAATTAATCCTAAAAGATATTAATCTTGAGATCACTCCCAAAAATGCCATTGCTTTACTGGGACCCAACGGCAGTGGTAAAAGCACCCTGCTGAAAATCATCGGTGGTCTGGCAAAAATTTCTTCCGGCGCTATCAACTATGCGCCGCAGCTTAAAATAGCTTACATCCCCGAAAATTTCCCCAAAATTGATCTAACCCCCGCAGAATTTATTAAAGCCCTGGGTTTGATTGGCGGTTTGACCCATGAACAAGTCAACACCAGCATGACCGACTTGTTTAAGACCTATCAGATGGACGACATGCGCGATGTTCCGATTAAGCATCTGTCCAAAGGCACCATTCAGAAAGTAGCGGTTATCCAGGCTCTGCTAACTACCCCAGATGTTTTACTGCTGGATGAACCATTATCTGGTCAGGACATCCAATCCCAACAATTGTTTATCCAGATGGTTCAAAAACTCCACCAACAAGGCGTGGCGACGATTATGTCCTGCCATGAACGTTTTCTCGTCAATCAACTGGCTCACACCGCTTACGAAATATCTGACCATCAGCTAACCCCCCTGGATTTATCCAGTTTAAAGCAAGTCAAATATGACATACTGATTTTTGTAGCGCCGGCCAAAGCGGCAATTGATGCAGAGCTGGATAATTTAATTGAGCACGCTGAATGGGATCAGAATCGTTTAAAACTGATTGTCCCAAGCGATCACAGCGATGTGGTTTTAAAGGCACTGTTAAAACGTCAGTTTAAACTGCGGGCCATGGAAGGAATGGATCAATGAAAAATCTGTTAGTTTATCACTTTAAAACCTATCTCAGATCTTATAAATTATTGCTGCCCTTTTTGATCTACCTAATCTATTTATTTGCCGCATACGGGATCATGCCTTTTTCGATTGTTTCCAGCTTTTCGGAATCGACCGGCGTTCTTTTCTTTATCATGGCCTATGTCGGTTTCAGCTACGCTGAACTTGAAAATCCAGTCACCGAACAACTGGTTTTACTCCGGGTCAATAACGATACCCTTTATTACCTGAGCCGACTGACCGTACTTTTTATCATCAGCTTTGTTATGAGTATCCTTGGCATTCTGTATCCCCTTGTTTTAAATATCGTCAACAATAATCACTTGTTTACCCGCAGTTTACAGTTCGAAGATGTGCTCATCGGGCTGTTCCTTCATTGTTTAATGGCATTTCTAGGAACTATCACTGGTTCGTTTTTTCATCCCCGGATTATCAGAAACCGAAAAATGGCCGTGCTGCTGTTGTTCTTTGCTTCTGTCATGGGCATATCAAAGGGTGCTTTGGCCGACTATTTCCCGCCAACCCGCTTAATCGTCTGGGTTTTTCCGCCGGTTTTTGACATCCTCACCGCATTTACGAACCTGGAATTTTTTGTTATCCCAGCCATGGCATTACCCGTTACGCTGGCCATCGTTTATGGTTTAGTTTTAATGTTTGGCCAAATCCTATTTTTAAAGCGCGCCAAATTCTAAGCCCTGGCGGTGTCGAAACGAATTCTTGGCCAAGCCGCTTCTAAAAAAAGCCCATCAAAAGATTTCACTTTTGAAGGGCTTTAGTATTATTGATTCGATTTTTAAACAACACCCAGGCCAACATCACCGTAGGTTGCCATTTCACGATTCATGTACAAGGCTGCTTCGACAATATTAAAGGCAATGGCGGCGCCGCTGCCTTCACCCAAACGCATACCCATATTCAGGAATGGTTTGGCGCCGATAAATTCAGAAGCAAAGGCGGCCCCCTTTTCGGCTGAAGCATGAGAACAGATCAGGTAACCTTTAGCTTCCGGTTTAATAGCGATCGCAATGGCAGCTGCCGCGGTGGAAATAAAACCGTCTATTAAAACAGGGATATGATTGGCGGCTCCGGCCAGCATCGCTCCGGCCATGGCGCCGATTTCAAATCCCCCGACCTTTGCCAGGACATCAACGGCATCGCTTTTATCGGGTTGATTAAGGGCAATGGCATCCCGGATTACCTGGGCTTTGACAACCTGCTTATCTTCCGACAGGTTAGCTCCGGCCCCAGTCAGTTCTCCCGGATCAACACCACTGAGGGCGGCAATGATGGCGGCACTGGCGGTGGTATTAGAGATCCCCACTTCACCGGTTCCGAGAATATTGTATCCGTTATTAATGGCGCGTTGGGCCATATCGATACCAGCTTCCAGGGACTTTACTGCTTCTTCCCGGGACATTGCCGGACCTTTTCGCATATTCGATGTGGCTTTTCTGATTTTTTTATCCAGGATTCTTGATTTCGGTTCCAGATCCGACTTCATGCCAACATCACAGACAAAAATGTCCGCGCCAGCCTGCTTGCTTAAAGCGGCAACCCCGCTTTTGCCGGCCACGATCATCTGCGCCATCAGATCTGTTACTTCCTGGGGCGCTGCAGCAACACCTTCTTCAAATACACCATGGTCGGCAGCAAAAACCAGCATCGCTTTTTTGCTGACGTCCGGATACATTTCACCGGTAATACCGGCTAACTGGACAGCAATCTCTTCCAGCGTCCCCAGACTCCCCACTGGTTTAAGCAGAAAATCGACCCGTTCCTTGGCGGTCTTCATCATTTCTGCATTAAGCGGCTGGATTTTTTCCAATGTTTCATTTAATAAATTCATTTTATACTCCTGTCAATTCAACTGTTTTTTTCACATTATAACATATCTGGGGACTTTGAAAATTCAAATTTTTAAGTTTTTACAACGGCAACCGCACTTCAAACCACACACCGTTATCCCGGTTATCCACAGCCACCTTGCCACCATGGCAGATTATGATGCCTTTGACGATTGCCAGCCCCAAACCAGTGCCTTTTTTATCCGATTGAGCCTTGTAAAAGTATTCCCAGATCTGATTGATCTCATTTTGGGGAATCGACTTACCCACATTATAAACAGAAACTATCCACTCTTTTTCCCGGATTTCACAGCCAACCTGAATAATTCCGTTAGTTGGACTGACATGTTTGATGGCATTGTTTAAGAGATTATAAAAAACCTGTTCCATCCGTTTGCGATCCATGATCACTTTTCTTTCTGAATCACAGTGATTATCAAAGACAATATTTTTTTCCGGATAGGTATTCGCAAACCGTTCGACTACCGAAGCGATGACCTCAACCCCGGAAACAGTTTCCTTTTTGAGCTGATAGGCGCCCGATTCGATTTGAGCCAGATCCAGCAGATCACTGGCGATTCCGCTGATTTTATCAGCTTCCTTCTGGATCGTCACAAAATATTCCAGTTCTTCCTCGCGATTCTCAAGGATCCCGTCTTCCAGGGCTTCAGCGTAGCTTTTGATCACCGCCAAGGGTGTTTGGATTTCGTGGGACACCTGGGCGGTAAAGCGCTGCCGCATTTTTTCAAAGGTTCGCTCCTTATTCAATTCTTCCTGCAGTTTTAGAATTGCCCCTTCCAGTTCATCCGAAATATGATTCAGAGTTTCCCCCAGCTGGCCGATCTCATCCTTTCTAAAGCCCTGATATTTTTGGGTAAAATTCAGATTGCCCATTTCCCGGGAAATTCGATTTAACGAAATAATCGGCTTTGAAATTCCTCGGGAAAAAAAGTAGGCAAAGAGCAGCGAACAGGCAAAAACAATCATCAAGAATACCACTAGAAAATTTTCCACAATCTCAACGACCTCATGAACGGAATAAAGCGGAATTCTTCCGATGATCTGGACGCCATCAGCCGCGACGACCTTATGGGTCAGCCACTCGACTTGATTATCATCATTTCCCAGCACAATCACAAAGCTTTCATCCTGCTGATGTTCTTTCACTTGATTCTCAATACTATTTTGTTGACCAGCACCTGTGCCGTGTTCTGTTCCACTGCCAGTTCCGCTGCCTGATCCTGATCCGTTACCTGAGCCATTGCCGGTGCCAGCACCAGCACCCGATTCATTTCCCGAACCACTGTGTTCACTGCCCACTGCCAAACGTTTTTTTTCAACGACTGTCGATCCCGAACCATCCGTTTGATTAATTCCATCTAATTCTTGACTTGCGGCCACAATTTCGACGGTTCTATCTTCTGTTAAAAACTCTTTTAAGGAAGTACTTTCTGATTCTGTTTGCTTTTGAATAATCTGAATAACAATCCCTTCTTCTTCGGCGACATCAATATACGCTTGCAGCTCCGGGGTTAATCCACCTTGATTATACATCGTAGCGGCCTGACTCGTTTTATCAATTAAAACGGTTGTTCTTTTCTGGGTATAATACACTTCAAAATAGGAACCAAGAATATAATAGGTCAATAAACACAGCACCAGAAAGAAAGCCCCCAAATAGAGCATCAATCGCGAAAATATCGAACTTCTCATTCTTTAAACTTGTACCCCAGCCCTCTGACGGTTTGGATACACTCTCCTTTTTCTTTCATTTTTTTACGCAGGCGCTTGATGGTGGTATCAACCACCCGAAGATCACCTTCATAATCAAACCCCCAGATTCGATCCAGAATCTGTTCCCGCGATAAAACCAGCTTATGATGGTTGATAAAATAAATCAGCACCTCAAATTCCTTTTGGGTCAGGTTAATGATTTCGTCATCGATGGTTATTTCCCGTTCTTCCGCATTCAAATTCATCCCGCATATATCAAGTTTGTTCTCTGTAGTAGCGACCCCGCTTCGTTTTAATAACGCCTTAATGCGGACCATCAACTCCCGGGGACTGAAGGGTTTGGTCACATAATCGTCCGCACCGACTTCAAAGCCCTGTATTTTATCATCTTCTTCCCTACGAGCGGTCAGCATAATCACCGGCACATTGTCAGTCTGCCTGATTTCGTCCAGAACCTCAAAACCATCCATTTTCGGCATGGTTACGTCGAGAATAATACAATCCGGTTTTTTTTCTGCCCAAAGATCCAATGTTTCCTCTCCGTCAGCAGCACCAAAACCTTCATAACCTTCTTTTTTTAAATATTTCAAAACGATTTCTCGCAATTTATCTTCATCTTCAGCCACCAGAATACGAATACCCTTCATTGTCATACGCCTCCATTTTCTTCTTATTATAAGAGTTTACCACATTATTATGACAACATTGTGTCAGTATTAACTGCTCTACCCAAGCTTATTCCAATTTCATTTTATCATATGCTTTTCATCACTGCCTTTTATTTTTTATTTTTGACACATGAATGACATATAACCATCATATAATACAGACATCAACAAAATACAATAAAAAAACGGAGGAATTAACAATGAAAGCAAAATTAATTTTAATAACATCACTCGCGTTGATGTTAGCAACAGCGGGCACAACCTTTGCCGCTAATGGCAATGAACAAGGCACTGGACAAGGAAGCAGCGGCGAAAGACCATACGGGAATTGTCAGGGAACCGGTGATGCTGACGGCGATGGTCTTTGTGACCTTACCGGAAATCCTGTTGGCACTGGCGGATCTGGCTACGGTGCCGGTACCGGCGCATTTGTCGACGAAGATGGCGATGGTGTTTGTGATGTCGGCGGCGGCACCCACCCTCAAGACGGATCTGGAATGCGGCACGGCGGCAGAACCCGTTAATAATTCACACTTACTTAAAATAAGACCTAATGATAGTAAACTATCATTAGGTCTTATTTTATTTATACAATTTTACTTCATCAAAATTTTCAGTTAAAAAAAGAAACGCCTCGCTTTGAGACGTTTCCCAGATACTATCACTTAAGACATTGGTACCACAGCACCCTGATAATTGCTTTCGATAAAGCTGATGACCTTTTCGCTTTGCAGCGCTTTCATCAGCGCCAGAGTTTTTTCACTTGTTTCATCTCCGGCTCGGACAGCCACAATGTTGGCATAGGTCTGAGCGGCCAATGAATCTTTTTCTTCTTTGGCAATCGCATCTGTTCCGGCATTCAGTCCCGCTTCAATGGCATAATTTCCATTAATAACGGCCAAATCAACATCAGGAAGTGATCGTGCCAGCTGGGCCGCTTCCAGTTCTTTAAAGACGATATTTTTAGGATTTTCGATAACATCTTTTGGTGTTGCTTCCAAACCGGCATTGGGATCAACCTTGATCAAGCCAATTGTCTGAAGCAGCAACAACGCCCGGGCTTCATTGGTTGTATCGTTTGGAATGGCAATGGTCGCACCATCAGCGATTGCATCCAGGCTTTTTATTTTCCCTGGGTATAAACCCAATGGTTCATAGTGAACAGCACCGGCACTAACCAGTTCGGTATTGTTTTTTACATTAAAGTCTTCGAGGTAGGGGAGATGCTGGAAAAAATTGGCATCTAACTCTTTGTTTTCCAAAGTTAAATTCGGCTGGACATAATCGGTAAATTCTTTGACTTCAAGGGTAAAACCCTCTTCTTTTAACACTTCCCCAGCGACTGCCAAAATCTCTCCATGAGGCGTTGGACTTGCCCCGACAACGATGGTTTTGTCATCTGTGCCTTTAGCTGCACAGCCTGTGAATAGGGCCAAACCGAGAACGCTGATCAATAATACTGAACCTAATTTTTTCATGATTTTCTCCTTTTCTTTTCTTTCATATAATTCCTAGTTGAATAATATGCAATATAACACGAACCCTGTCCGCTGTCAACCCAAATTGTCTGCGGATCGTAAAACCGTGATGCTTTATTTTCGGCGATCCTGTTTTTGGGCAATTTTCATCCCCACTTCCTGGAAAAGCTGAACGATTAAAACCAGCAGCACAACGGTAACCACCATCATGCCAGTTTCATAGCGATAGTATCCAAAACGGATGGCAATGTCCCCCAGGCCACCGCCGCCGACAATCCCCGCCATGGCAGAGTAGCCTAAGATGGTCGTTGTGGCGATCGCCGCGCCAATAATCAGCGAGGGCTTAGCCTCCGGAATCATCACCCTGGTCACCACCTGCATCGGGCTGGACCCCATTGACAATGAAGCTTCAATAATTCCATAATCCACCTCTTTGATGGATGATTCCACCAACCGGGCAATAAATGGCGCCGCTGCAATCACCAGCGGTACGATTGTGGCCGTGGATCCGATGGTTGTTCCCGTGATCAGCCGTGTCAGCGGGATCACCGCAATCAACAAAATCAAAAAAGGGATCGACCGGGTAATATTTACCACAATGTTAAGCACCTGGTTGAGTGACCGTATCGGGACAATCCCCTCGGAATCGCTGGTGACCAGCAAGACCCCCATGGGCAATCCGATTAGATAAGCCAGCAGTGTTGATGCCAATGTCATATAAAGGGTTTCAAAGGTTCCTTGAACGATCAATGCAGTCATTGAACTATCCCACATGGCTGCCCACCTCCTCAACCGTAATTTGATGAGATCGCAGGTAGTTAATGGCCCGGGCTGCACTCAGCTCGTCCTCAGGCAATTGAATGACCATTTGCCCAAAAGCAAAACCGTCAATATTTTTCATATCAGCATGAAGAATATTCACCAGACATTTTGTTTCCAGGATCATTTTTGCGATCACCGAATCACTGGACGATTTTTCATCAAAAACAATCCGATAGGTATTCTTACCCATCGCAACCGGACCCTGATCGCCTTCAGAAAAGATCATTTTTTTGGCAATCTCAGTTTTTGGGTTTCGAAAGATATCTTCAACCTCGCCGTCTTCAGCTATGCGGCTATTATCGATGATTGCCACATGGCTGCAGATCTGTTCCACCACACTCATTTCATGGGTAATGATCACAATGGTAATGTCCAATTTATGATTGATTTCTTTTAATAGCTTGAGAATGGAATTGGTCGTGGACGGATCCAGCGCCGATGTGGCCTCGTCACACAACAAAATCTTGGGATTGTTGGCCAACGCTCTGGCGATGGCAATCCGTTGTTTTTGGCCTCCGGACAACTGTGCGGGATAGGCTTTTGCCTTATCTGGCAAACCTACCAATTCCAACAATTCGGCGGTTCTTTTTTTCGCCGTTTCTTTATCCACTCCGGCAATTTCAAGAGGAAAGAGGATATTTTTTTCAGCGGTTCGCTGCATCAGCAGATTAAATTGCTGAAAAATCATTCCCACCGAGTAACGCACCGTTCTCAGTTCTTTTTCAGTTATTTTTGATATATCCTGTCCATCAATGAAGACACTGCCGCTGGTGGGCTTTTCAAGCAGATTGATACAGCGCACCAGGGTGCTTTTGCCGGCTCCACTCATACCAATAATGCCGTAAATATCGCCCTGGTTGATGCTTAGATTAATGCCATCTAAAGCTTTTACTTCGCCGCTTTTGGGGCGAAAGGTTTTCCCCAGATCTTTTATTTCAATGATGGGTTTTTGGGACGTCTTTTTCATTTCGATGTTCCTTACCCTCCTACAATCAACAAATTTAAATAAACAAAATCATATTAAAAACAGTGGGTTTAATCTACACCCACCGTTTATTATAGTATCGATTTCATTTTCTTGTCAAGCTTAATAGCTCATCCCTTATCGAATATCGATAATTTGTGCGCCAAAGGGAAACAATGCCAGCTTGGCAAATTTAAACCATTGTAGCCCAAAAGGGATCCCAATCACGGTAATGCAATATAAAATCCCCAGAATCGCGGATCCCGCTGCCAGACCCCAGCCAAAAATCAGGATCCACAAAATATTTAAGATCACCGAACCGGTTCCCATCTTAGAATAATCAACCGTTTTCCCAAATGGCCAAAAGACCAACTGCGCCATTTTAAAAGCCTGCAACCCCAGCGGTATACCAATAATGGTAATACAACAGAGAATGCCAGCGATCAACCAGGCGATCGCCATAATCAGGCCACCAAGAATAATCCAGATAATGTTACCAATGATGCTCACGCTTTTTCCTCTTTCCAATGTCTCTTTATTCCCTGCTTGCGACAGTACCCCGGGGCTTGCAAGCAACTTGCCATTACCCACTTCTTATTTTACAGACGGATCTCGGGCTACCGCAGCCTTTTTAAATTCACGGTTGCCGATATGGCAATACCCGCCAGGATTCTTTAACAGATAGTCCTGGTGATACGCTTCTGCTGAGCTGTAGTTTTCCAGCGGCAATACCTCAATGGCCAGTGGCACCCCATATTCCCGTCTTAATGCCTGAACTGACGTTAAGATCACTTCCTCATCGGCGGGATCCAAATAATAAATACCAGTACGGTATTGGGCACCCACATCATTCCCCTGACGATTTACCGCCACGGGATCGATGACTTCAAAATACATACTCAACAGAAATGGTAGGCTGATCACCTGATTGTCATAAGTCACCTTGACCACCTCGGCATGCCCGGTATTTCGATGACAGACATCCTCATAGGTAGGGTTTTGGGTTTTTCCATTGGCATAACCGACCTCTGTTTTCAAAACCCCTCTAATGGCTTGAAAATACATTTCGGTTCCCCAGAAACAGCCGCCAGCCAGAATTATTTCTTTAATGTTTGCTTTTTTATCATCATTTATCATATCCGTTTCCTTTCCATATTTCGATAATTTTTGTTACTGTTATCGCTTGTTGTTCTGCCGCAGAAATCGCTGCCGTACCATCACCGGCCTGTTCTCCGTAATTGCCGAAGCTGCTATGATTACCACCTGATATTTCGTGATAAATGGCATTGACTGGCATCTTATCCCGACCGCCTTCAAAGCCCTGCTGGTCAATAATCTGATCTTCGCTGCCATATAGACTTAGGACTGGATGGCGGCTCTGAGCCAGTGATTTATTGGGATAAGCCCCCAATAAAACCAGCCCCTCCACCTGATCTTCATGTCCGGCCAGATAATCTGCAGCCATGGCGCCGCCCAACGAGTGACCAACCATGATCCACTGCTCTATTTCCGGCATCGTTTCCAACACCTTGTCTGCGCCGTTGGCATTAAACACTGCCAGATTAAAGGGCATCCCGACGATCACCGCCGAATAGCCTTGTTCCGCCAGTGAACGCATCAGCGGGGCATAGGCGACATCTTCGACCTTGCCGCCGGGGTAAAAGATAAAACCGGTTTCATCCTGACCTGCTGTTGGCGTGAAAATGGTCAGATTTCCGGCTTCCCTGACAGTCACCTGGTCGTCTGAGATCAAGGCCTCATGGGCAGTTTGATCAGCATAGTAATAATCACCCAGATAGGTCAATATTCCAATAATAAGGGCCACTAATACGATTCCACTTATCTTGATGATCCGCTTTATGATTTGACCTTTTTTCATCACTGCTCCTTTTTTAAGATAAACTGATTCTTCACTACAGATTTGTTCTATATTATACCCCAACCCATGATAAAACAATCATTAAGTCATTTTAACATTTTTCAAAAAATAAAAAAACCGCATTCACTGCGGTTATGATTTCAAATGGTGACCCATGGGCGACTTGAACGCCCGACACCCTGATTAAAAGTCAGATGCTCTACCAACTGAGCTAATGGGTCATGCTATAATTTACTTTCTTTATGTCTCTATGCGATTGTGAATACTCCAGTTTGCCTAACTAAGTGATTCACACCAAATCAAAGATTTGGGTTCTCTACTTATACCAACTGAGCTAATGGGTCATGGAATTGTTTAGTTTTTTCTGTCTTCTCTGCCTAGTTAAAGTGGCAGGGGTAGCAGGACTCGAACCTACGAAATGCCAGAATCAAAATCTGGTGCCTTACCAACTTGGCTATACCCCTATAAAAAAAATAATGATATAGAAATGGGGTGGATAATGGGACTCGAACCCACAACTTCCGGAATCACAATCCGACGCTCTAACCGATTGAACTATACCCACCACGATATAAATACGATAAAATAAAATGGTGCGCCTGAGAGGATTCGAACCTCTGGCACACGGCTTAGAAGGCCGTTGCTCTATCCTACTGAGCTACAGGCGCTCAATTCTTTTCGCAAAAATGGAGCGGGTGAAGGGAATCGGACCCTCGCGACTGGC
>NZ_JBGSHG010000075.1:0-33336 GCF_041752335.1 Acetobacterium sp.
GTCGCTTAACCCTGTAAATTTCGATTAGCTGTTTTGGGCCATTGTTCGGATTTTTTGATGGCTTGTTTACCATGCCATTTTTTATTCATCCTAATTTTTAAAAAATATGAAATTTACTATTGACTTTTATTAGCTGGTCTTGTTCAACTTAACATATTGAGCTGGAAGGTTTAGAAACAGAGAGTAGAGACGATTCGGGTTCTTCGGGACTCGGGTCGTCTTTTTTAATTTTTTGAAGGGACAGAGTATATCAGGTTTAGATCTAACTTGCTATACGTCATCTTTTGAGGCACTTACGGAAAAGTTTTGGCTGGTGGCTCAGGCTTTCAGCTTTTGTCTGTTTCCAATCAGTTGCGCTAGTTTCTGCCCATCCAAACTTACGGAAGAATTTGAATTCTCCAACCAGTCCCATCTTTTTTGTCCCCAAAATGCCGTCAGTGCCCTGAATCAAACCCCCATCTTAAATACCGTATAATTTTGAAGACCATTGGCTTAAGCAGTCAATGGTCTTTAATACTTTTTTGGAGGAAATCAGTATGAAACAAATGAATGAGACGATGATTCCATTGAGATGTCATTGCTATTCAAGGATTGAGGTGATAAAATAAAGAAAAGAAAAACATGTTTAAAGGTGTCACCTTCATTGTGATAAGTTACCGGTTATGATCGTGTGTTGTCGATTCGGAAAAGA
Organism: Acetobacterium sp.; assembly: GCF_041752335.1. GTDB lineage: Bacteria > Bacillota > Clostridia > Eubacteriales > Eubacteriaceae > Acetobacterium. The sequence continues at coordinate 692 of NZ_JBGSHG010000075.1, forward strand.
AATGAAAAATAGTAGTGAACGTGAAAGGACAATATAAATGCCGACAATTAGTATGTTTTATGGAATTATCATTCGGATGTTTTGTGCACCAGAAGAACATAATCCGCCACATTTTCATGCGTATTATGGAGAATACAAGGCCATTATTGACATTAAAACTTGTGAATTAAAAGAAGGCAATTTGCCAAAGAAACAGCTTAAGCTTGTTTTAGCATGGGCTGAGCTAAGACAGGAAGAACTACTTGCAGATTGGATGCTGGCAATGAATAGTGAGCTTCCATACAAAATTGATCCATTAAAATAGGAGGTCGAATAATGTATTTAGCAGTTATCGATGTAGAACCTTTAAATGATTATAAATTACTCTTAACTTTTGAAAATGGTGAAAAGAGAATATTTGATGTCAGTCCATATTTGGATAAGGGTATTTTTCAAGAATTAAAGAACGAGGAAAAATTCAGGACTGTACGTGTTAGTTTTGATAGTATTGAATGGTGCAATCAAGCGGATTTAGATCCAGAGTTTTTATTCGAAAAGAGCAAAGCTTGCTAGAAGTAATTGACAAAGCTATTCCTCAAAAGCATTGTCACAGCTGAATCAAACCCCCATCTTAAATACCGTATAATTGTGAAGATCATTGGCTTAAGCAGTCAATGGTCTTTAATACTTTTTTGGAGGAAATCAGTATGGCAACATTGGAACAGAAAATCATTGACGAATTAAAACTGGCACTGGAATATCAGAAACCAACCGGAGACTATGCCCAATGGCTGATGGGTATTAGTTTGCCCAGTGTGATTGAAAGGTGCCTTACATTCCGAAAAAATCCATGAGATAATAGACTCCATATCAAAACTAAAGTTTTTCAAGTTTTCGGATGATGGTGCCAGTCAATCTGATGGTCAGAGCCAACCAATCCGGACGAGAGTGCCAATGGTTTCGGTGTCAGAATTGCAATGATAGTTGTCGGCATTGTCGGGAAAAACGGATCAAAATTAAGTGGCAATCATCGATTTCCTGTTGAAAAATAGACATACGGTGCCTGACAGTGCGGCCGAGCCAGGTCGTATCATATAGTGGGTGCGAATCCCATCGGGAAAGGTAGACCAACCGCCCGTAGTTAGCCTTGGAGCTTATGGGGTAACCAATAAGTTTAAGCGTTGGCAAACAAGATAGTAGGCTGAAAGCTGAAAAGCTGAAGCGATTGAGTCTCGAAATATCGGAAATAGGAAGGTAGTGTCCTCGTGCAGAAACCAAGGATCAAATTTAATAGCATTTTAAAGGGAAATCAATTATAATGATGACAAAGTAGGTGAACAAACGAAAAATAATGAGACGAAATACAGAATCCCCATGACAAGTTTTTCAAGGAAATATTCTCCAATCCGTTAGTGGCCAGAGATTTCATCGAGAACTACCTGCCTGAACCGATTTTAAAAATAGTTGATCTAAATGAACTGGAAATTCAAAATGGTAGCCATGTTGATGAAGAACTCAGTGAGTTATTTTCAGACATGTTATTCAGAATAAAAATCAATCAGCGGGACGGTTATCTTTATTTTCTGTTTGAACACAAGAGCTATCCTGACAGAATGGTGGCACTGCAGTTACTGACGTACATGGTTCGCATCTGGAACCAGAAAGTCAACAGGGAAAATGACACACATATCCCAGTGATTATCCCGCTGGTGATTTACCATGGAAAAACGCAATGGGAGATTATAGCACGATGTTTAGAAAAATCATATCCCGGTGTCGCTGTTTGAGCCGAACAATATGTTCGAATTTTGAAAGATCATTCGGGTGCGGTTTTTAACCTTTACCCTAACTCTATCTTACAAGGAAAGAGAGTATGGTAGTTATGGAAAATAAAGAAGCTGAGCTTCATAAGCTGGAATTGAGTATGCGAATATGTGAGCGTTGCTCTTTGTGTAAAAGTAGAAAGAATCTTGTTTGTTAATGATTGTGCTTCTGGGAAGTATTGCAGCTAAAACAATCATCAATGAAGACTTTAAAATTACACGCCAGCATGGACAGTGGATCTGTAAAAATGGCTTTAATTTAATAGCAACCTATCATCCTTCGGCGTTTTTAAGAAACCCGTCAATGAAAAAGGAAGCCTGGGAAGATTTTAAAAAGATCCGCTCAAAAATAGATGAATTCAGTATTCAGGATTGAAGTAGCAGTTTATTTTTATCTAAAAACTGATTCTATTCCGCATAAATATGGTGTATAATATCAGCAGTGATTTGATTTGTAACGACAGATATTTTTTAATTAAAGGCGGGTGAAAATATGACCAATGAGGCATTTCAACAGATTGTGCTGGAAAAACTGGGTCATCTGGAAACGGGTTTAAATGGTGTGAAGTCAGAACTTGGTGAGGTAAAAAACGATGTAGCAGGCATCAAGGTCGAACTAAGCGAGGTCAAAAACGATGTGGCTAGCATTAAGGTTGTACTAAGCGAAGTCAAAATAAAACTTGATGCAGTCTTTGAGCAGACAGCGGTTTTGACAGAATTTAAAACCGACACCGAACAGCACTTTGCAGATATCAAGGAAACCCTGGGGTTTGTGCTGCATAAAGAAATCGAAAATGAACGGGAGTTATACGTTCTGAAGATGAAACAGGTAAAATAAAAAAGGTTAGATATATAATAAAGGTTACAAAACGGCAAACTGGGATCATAAGTCTCATTTTCAATTAAATGATTGACCATTCATTGGATGGTCTTTTTTATTTTTTTAAAAATCATGTCACACAAATTGCCACATCTTGTCAATAAAAAAATACGAACTATATATAGAAGTAAAGGATTGATTAAAACCAATCCAAACTTAGATTGCAAAAAAGACCGAATCGGTGTAAAATTTAAAGTGAGTTAACATGTGAAAAAAACATCGCTAAAATAATTCTAAACGGAGGTCGTAGTGAAAAAACTAGGTATAGGTATTATAACAGGCTTGTGTATGATGACCATGGCATTTACAACAAGTGTTTTTGCTGAAGAAGCTGATCCAGAGTCGGACATGACCATTGGTGTTGCCTATCGCACCCATATTGAAAATGAGGGCTGGGCCCAGGGATGGATGTATGATGGCAGCTTGTCAGGTTCCGAAGGCAAGGGTCTGCGACTGGAAGGTATTGAGATTGAATTATCTGGGGATGTACCGGATGGTCTGGATATTCAGTATCAAACCCATATTCAGAACAAAGGTTGGTCTCAGGGATGGGTCTCCAACGGTGATCTGGCCGGATCAGTGGGTGAAGGTCTGCGACTGGAAGCCATTGAAATCAGACTCACTGGCACCGATGCAGAGGATTATTCCGTCAAATATCGGACCCACATCCAAAATGATGGCTGGAAGGATTGGGTGACCAATGGTGCCTTGTCGGGCTCGGAAGGCAAAGGGCTGAGGCTGGAAGCGATTGAGATACAAATTATTGAAACACCGGTAAAAATTGCCTTTGATGAGTATCAGGCAGTATTGGCTCAGGTCAATCAAAATGATTATACCAGTGCTTCCTGGACAGCCTATCAGACCGTGGTGAAAGCCAATATTGTGACAAAAGAGGACATTGCCAATAAAATTACAGAAGCAACCCTGGCGATTGAAAAAGCCCAGCTAAGCCTGGTAAAAAAGGCTGACCTGACGGTATATCTTGATATCCTTGACAGCGTTGAAGAAGCAGATTATTCGGCTGAATCCTGGGCAATTTACCAGGAAGTGGTGGAAGACAATGTGGTGACGGAAGAAAACACTCAGGCCGAGGTCGATGCCGCTACCATTGCGATTATCAAGGCTCAGAAGAACCTCTTTAAATTGGCTGATCTGACTGCTTACGAAGCAGCCCTGGCAGCGGTGACGGAGGATATGGTAAAATCAGGCTGGTCCGCATACAAAGTCGTTGTGGATGCCAATGTGGTTACCAATATCAATTCCCAGGCTGAGGTAGATGCGGCTACGGCTAAAATTCTGGCAGCCCAGAAAAATCTGGTGTTCTATTCAGATTTGACGGCTTTCAATCAGGCCATTGCCCGTTATGTCCAGTATGGTGGTGATGCCGCCAATGCCCCCTATACCTCGACTACCTGGAATGACTATACCGCAGTTTGCGAGAACTATGGTACCTTGACAAATGGGGTTTGGGCATCTGACGTAATTACAAAAGATACTGCTCAAACCACCATTGATGCCGCCACTGCGGACATTAACAGCTATATTACAAAGCTTGTTGCAACAGCCGATCTGACAGCGTTTAATACAGCAAAAAATATTAAAATCACAGATGGTCCATATACTACCGTTTCATTTACATCATATACCAACAACAGCCAGGTAAAAGCCATTGTGGAAATTTCAGCTGATACCCTGAAGGGTTATGATCAAAGTGTAGTGGATAGTTATACCGCAACCCTGATCGCGCTGCAGCAGTCAATTCTGGTTAAAGGCTCTGATCTGACCGCTTATAATGCGGCGCTGGCAGCAGCTCAGCAGGGAAACTTTACACCGGCATCGTGGTCGGTTTATCAGGCGGTGGTGACGGCCAATGTGGTAACCGCTGATGATCCCCAGTCTGTGGTGGACTCAGCAACGGCAAAGATTGTCGTGGCTCAGAAAAATCTGGTTTATACCGGTGCCTATGTGATCAGCAAGGCCAAGATTAATTCTTCTTATTTTGGGGTTCGCAAGGTTGGTGATAATATCCTGACCCGGGCGGCCGATATGATGACCGCAGCGGGAATTGATAAAACCGATTATACCATTACATTTACTCGGATTGATAGCGGTACTGCAGTGATTAATGCGACAACTGGTTTAATAACGGATGAGGGTGATACTGTGGCAACGGTCACCTTTACGATCACCCCGCTTGATGGCGGTGCGGCTGGGACAACGGCCAATATGGATATCTTTATTAATCCATAAATGAATCAGCAACTGAAAAATTGAATCAATGACTAATTAGTGCAATTGCTAAGGGTTAACCAGCAATTGCACTTTAAATTTGCGCAAAAAAACCTAACTAATATGCGAAAAATGTCGATAATTTTATTATGCGGCGTGATGCGTCTTAAAGTGAATTAAAATGATAACAAGAGGCAAAAAATAAATGGCGTTCTGAGGAGGGATAAGGGATGAAAAAACGATTCAAACAATGGGTGAGTCTGATGTTGGTGTTTTTGATGATGCTAACCTCGCTGCCGCTCAACGTATTGGCAGAAGAAGGTGTGATCACGACGATGGAGCATGATGAGATTTACACCTGGACTACCGTAGCAGGAGGCGTTGAGATCACCGCTTATTCTTTTGCTGATGGTGGTGCTGAGGTGGAAATTCCAGATTTGCTGGGAGGAAAAAAAGTTGTTGGTATTGGCAGCAATGTCTTTAAAGATCAGGCGGTCACCAGCATAAAATTCCCCGATTACCTGCTTTACCTGAAAGATGGGGTGTTCTATAATTGTGATGCACTGGTTGAAATTGAACTGCCCTCTACCCTGACCGCTATCCGTTCGCTTGAGGTCAACCCGACCTTTGGAAATTGCGCCCTACTGGAAAAAGTCAGCATCCCCAAATCCGTGACAACAATGGATGGCTACGGCATGTTTGCGGGCAGCCCCTTGATAGAAATCTATGGCGAGTCACCTTCAGCTGGAAAAGATTATGCTATTGAAGCTGAACCTGAAATAAAATTCAATATCATCGAATTTCTGACAGTTGACGACCTCCAGATTTCACCTGAGAGTGAAATTGGTGTTGGTAATCCGGTAACTCTGACGGCAACTGCTTCTGGTGGTACCGGAACAATCAAATACGATTATTTTTGGGATCTGATCAGTTATGACGGCACCGAGTCCACCGGCACCATTGCCATGGATACGGCCTTGAATTCAGTCAGTTTTACCCCAGTTACAGCCGGCATCTATACCTTTTATGCCAGGGTAATCGATACAAGTGGAAAAACGGCCCAAAAGTCATATGGAAATTTTACCGTGACCAATGAACCGGTGATTCCCGAAAATGGTTTTAAAGCCAACAAAGCTTCACCTCAATATTATGACAGCGAAATCCTGCTGACGGTGGAAACAGCAGCCGATACCGGTAGTGGCACACTAAACTACCGCTTTTACTACACCAGTGGTGAAGTCACCCAGGAGCTTGGCAATTCAGCTACCCCCCAAGTCACCTTTAAACCCTCTGAACCAGGCTTATATAATCTCTATGTGGAGGTGACCGATCAGCAGGAACTAACCGCGAGAGGTGAGATTCTCAATTACAGCATTGTGGATGATCTGGCAGTTAAATCGTTCACGGCGACACCTGACAATTTATCTGCCCACCCGATTGGGATGACTATCGCTTTAAATGGCGAAGGTTCAGGCGGGAAAACAGCCTATCAATACCGCTTTTATGCTGTGTTTGAGGATGGGGAAGAAATCCTGATTCAGGAATTTTCGGCGATAGCGTCGGCCAGTTTCACACCGCCCAAGGCCGGGAGCTACGATCTTTTCCTGGAGGTGAAAAATGGCAGTGGGAAAATTGTTCCGGCAACCATCGAAAATTTCACTATTACCCCGATTGTCACATTGACAGCGGGAAAGGCAGATGGAAGTCCGGGTTATACCGAAGATGAAGTCAGTCTCAACGCCAGCGTATCTGGAAGTAAGGATGCTTATACCTATGCCTATAGCTATTCTCTTGATTCAGGTACCACAAAGATACCGATTGAAACCGCTGAGACTGAGACTCCCATCGATTTCACTTTGCCATCAGCCGGAACCTGCCAGTTCTATGTGGATGTGATCGAAAATAGCGTAGTGGTAGCCAGCGCAACATCTGATGCTTACACGGTACTCACCAGACCGTCGGTAACCCTGAAGCCAGACAAGGCATCACCCCAAAATCGAAATACAACCGTAAAATTTGCCGCCTCAGCCAGTGGTGGAAAGGGGCCCTATACATATCAGTTCTCCTGTCATCAGGATGATAACTCCATTTACCAGGGCGATGCCACAGCTGCGAATTGGGTAAGTCTGCCCTTGAATGAAGCTGGTGAGTATACCATTAAGGTGGTGGCCAGAGATGCTAACGGCATTGCAACAGAGGAAGTGGCCCTTATTTATGTGATCCAGAATAATCCCCTGGTCCAGTTATCTACCAGTCGGGATGATGAAGTCACCCACTATGCCGGGGATGAAGTAATCATCCAGGCTGCTGTGGATGGGGGAAGTGGCCCTTTCAGTTACCGTTTTTACCAGAAATTGGGCTCGAAAACAGTGGAACTAATAGGCCCCGATGTGGATGGAGATCTGGCAGAAATAAGCTTTACCCCTGTCAGTGCCGGAACCTATACCTTTATTGTGGAAGTGATTGATCAGAATGGCTTGAAGACAACAGTGACCAAAACTGGTTACAAGGTATTGGCAGCGGTTTCAACAAAAAGCTTTGTTGCCGATAAACCGTCAGGTCAAAATGTCAATACCGCCATTAAGCTGACAGCTAATGGCAGTGGCGGTAAAACTCCCTATACTTACAAGTTTTATACTCTATTAGATGGAAATAAGGTTGATTGGGATGACAAAGCGTTGCCGACCACTAATGCGGTTTTATTTAATCCGACTCAGGTCGGAACGTATACCTTAAATGTCGAAATAACTGATGATAACGGCAACGGAAAAACCACCACCAGGACCATTGAGAATTACAAAATCGTCAACGGACCGGTTATCGAGGCTTTGAGTGCAATTAAGAAAGATGATCCGGATAGTTCAATCTATGTGAACGATCCAATATTGGTAACCGCAGAATTACAGGATGGCACCGGTACCGGCCCGATTCAATATCGTTTTATCATAAAAAATGGTTCAAAAATTATTAAGACCGTGACCCAGGAAGATGATAACAGTTTTGAATTTACACCGGCCACGGCTGGTACCTATAGCGTGACGGTTGATGCAATGGATGCGGATCAGCTTACAGCAACCCGAACCCTAAAAAACGTGGTGGTGTTAAAAACGTTGACCGTTGTTCTTAAAACAGATAAGGCGTCCGGGACCACCATTAATACAGGGATTAAGCTCACTGCTACCGCGGCGGGTGGAAAATCACCCTATACGTATGCCTTTGAATGGGAGGATGAACTGGGAAATACAGGATCCATTCAGGAAGAAGCAACCTTAAAAACGGCATCAATGATATTTAACAAGCCGGAAGATGTCGGATTCTATACCCTGCGGGTGATGGTGACTGATGCCAACGGGGTTGAAGCGGTCGGCGAACAAACCGAATATCAGATAAAAAATCCGCCCGTGATTGATGAATTCTTAACCACACCAGCAAAAGGGATACCGGTTTATCCGGGGAACGAAATTACCCTGAAGGCTGATGTAGCAGCGGGAAGCGGTGAAAATACTCTGGAATACGCCTTCTACGTTAATGGCAGTATCGAAAAAATTGTTGACAACAACAGTGATCCCACCGATGTAGTGTTTGTTCCGCTTAGTGGCGGGACCTATACCTTTGAAGTGGTGGTTACTGATGGGGTCACAGCAGCCAGAAAGAAAATAACTGGCTACAAGGTCAATGCCGGTCTGGAAGTGAGCAGTCTTAAAGCCAGTAAAAGCAGTGGGCTGATTATTGGGGATACCATTCAGCTAACCGCCGCCGGAAAAGGAGGCGTTACACCCTATACCTATCAGTTCTCCTATAAAATTGAAGATGGAGAAGGAGATGTTATTAAAGCAGAAACTCCGATTCCGCTGGTTGATAATAAACTTAAAACCATCGATTTCGCATTGAATGAAGCCGGTAACTATACCTTCTATGTGGAAATCACTGATAAAAACGGTGAAGTCAGTTTAAATACCGTCGAAAAATCGTTGCTTGTTTCGGTAACGGATCCGCCGATTATAACCGACCTGATGATTACCTATCCCGACTTGGATGATTCTTTGAGCAGTTCCTATATTAATGAAGAAATTGTCTTGACTGCCACCAATAAAGCTGAGGCTGGTGGTGAAAATCTGATTTATACCTTCTCCTACAAGGTTGGTTCAAAATCAGGAACCATCGAAGCCGCGAATGTTGAAGATAATGTGGCCAGCTTTACGCCAACCATTGCCGGCACCTATACCTTCTATGTCAGTGCAAAGGATGATGATACGGGTTGGACGAGCGCAACCTATACTATCAGCAAGTTTATCGTGCTAAAAACTTTTGCTGTCAAGAGTCTCAAAACCAGCAAACCATCTGGACAGGATATCAATACGGAAATCAAACTAACGGCCACCCCGGATGGAGGTAAAGCTCCTTTTACCTATGCTTACTATCAGAAAATTCGCGAGAATGAAGACGACGAAATAACCGAAGCTGATGATGAAGACAGCAAAATACCAGGTGATCAGACTAAAAATTTCGTTGCCTTTAAACCGGATGCAGAAGGAACCTATATTCTGATGGTGGTCATTACGGATGGTAATGGCACCAAGGCCAGCTATAGTATGGATTACGAAATCAACAATCCGCCAATGGTGACTTTGACAACCGATAAAACCGGAATGCCCGTATATGAGGGGGATTCAGTTAAACTTACCGCAACGGTTGCTCCCGGCACTGGTATTGGAGAGATGGACTATCTCTTCTACTGGACCCGGGGAACCGTGACAGATTATTTAGACCATAACATAACCGCAGATAAACGGGTGGCTGAAGCCGACTTTGCTCCAGATTTGGCCGGTTCCTATAATCTCTTTGTGGAGGTAACCGATGATAATTATGTTACCAAAACGGCTAAAATCGGAAGTTTTAAGGTGCTGGGAAATGTCAATGTCAAGAGTCTGGTGGTTGATAAGAAAACACCCCAGAATATTGGCACAACGATTAAGTTGACAGCGACCGGAGCTGGTGGAAAAACCCCTTATAAATACCAGTTTTATTATCAGCTGGACAGTGAAAATGATGTGGATGATGTCGATGAATGGACTAAAATTGGTTCACAGACCACATCCCGGTATGTGAGTTACCGTCCGATGAAACCGGGAACCTATGCCTTTGGGGTGGTGATCACCGATGCTAACAATCTTTCAAGCAGTATTGAGGCGGACTCATCAGTGATGATGGAATATCAGGTGATGGATCCACCGATCATCAGACGATTTTCTGTTGCCCCCACGGGTAAACAATATGAAGGCGAAGAGCTCACCTTGACCACCACCATTGCTGGCGGAAGCGGAGATTATAACTATGAGTTCGCTTATCAGCTGGGGAAAGAAGAGCAGGTAATTATCACCGAAACGGCAGACGCGACTCCCGGAACCATAAGTTTCAAGCCCGAAAAAGCGGGAGCCTATAAATTTTTGCTCAAGGTAACCGACAAAAATAATGCAGATGAAACTTCCAATACTGCCGAAAAAACCATTGACAGCTATGCCGTGATCAAAAAGGCTTCAGTCAAAGACTTTACCATCAATAAGGCCAGTATTGCAAAAGGCGGAAGTATCAGGCTTTCTGCCACCGGACAGGATGGAATCAAACCCTATTACTATCAGTTCTCCATGAAAAAAGAAGGCGATAGTGAAGAGACTGTTGTCCGAAACTTTTCATCAACCTACTACTATAACTATAAGCCGCCAACAGCTGGTAATTATACATTTTATGTAGACATTAAAGACAGTAAAAATGCAACGGTTAACAGAAGTGAAGTAACAAAAGCTCTTGAGGTAACTGAATAAAATGAATAACCCGATGGGTGGAAGATTGAGCTCTTTACTGGCTGGTGCTGGTAGGGGGCTCAATTACTTAAGGAAGATAAGTTTGGATGTAGAAGTTTACTGGATTTATTAAAGAAATTTTAGCTTTTGACGATAACATCATCATGATAATATGATATAATTGTATAGAATAATTTCATTTAGATTTAACTATCGATCATTGGATCGATGATATAAGCAATTTAGGACAGATCGTGAAAATTAAAGGAGGTCTTGTCATGTCAATGAAAAAACGGACAGCGTCGATGTTATCGGCCGTCTTGCTGACTTCGGTGCTTTTTTCGCCGGGAGTATGGGCTGAAGGCGCTCAGGCAACGATTGTTACTGAACCGGGAGTCCAGTATAAAACGCATATTCAGGACTATGGCTGGGAAACAGTCTGGAAAAGTAATGGGGCTTTGTCTGGAACCGTCGGAGAATCCAAGCGATTGGAAGCGATGCTGGTGGGATTAACCGGTTCTTTGCCGGAAGGGGCAACGATTCAGACCTATGTCCACGTCCAAAACAGGGGTGATTTGGGACCTTTTGCCATGGGCAATGAAGCCGGAACCAGTGGACAGGGCTTGCGACTTGAAAGCATTCGACTGGTACTGAATAATATGCCGGGCTATCGACTTTTATATAATGTTCAGGTTCAGAACAAAGGTTGGTTAAAAGATACCAGTAATCCGGAGACCTGGTTTAAAAGTGGTGAAACCGCCGGAACCTCTGGGGAAGGTTTGAGGCTTGAGGGACTCAGAATAAAAATAGTAGAAGTAAACGAAGAGTACGAAGCTTACCTCTCGACCGTTAATGCAGTCAAGGCGTCTTCTTACACCACTGAATCATGGACTATTTATAAAAAAGTGCTGGACGCCAATCAGATGACAAAAGAAGACAGCAAAGAAGAAATTAAACAGGCCACTGCAAATATTACTGCGGCCCAAAAAAATCTGGTGCTGGCGAAAAATTTGGCAGCTTATAATGCAGCTTTGGCGGCAGTCAAAGAAGTGGATTACACCCCCGATACCTGGGCGGTATATCAGGATGTTATTGACGACAATGTAGTGACTAAGAATCACTCTCAGGGTGAAATCAATGTGGCCGTTAGTAATATTCTGGAAGCTCAGAAAAAGTTACAATGGAAAGTCAATCTGACCGAATATCGGGCAACGTTAGATGCCGCTCGAGAAGAAGACTACACTGTTGAATCCTGGGTAGCCTATCAGAAAGTACTGTCTTCTTATGCGATGACGGAAAACAATACCCAGATTGAAGTGGATACGGCCGTAAAAAAAATAGATGAAGCCCAGAAAAAAATGGTGCGGAAATTTGATTTTACGGCTTATAACGCGCTTTTGAATGCAGTGAAAGAAGAAGATTATATCGAAACCACCTGGGCTATTTATCAGGATGTAGTGGATGCCAATTATGTCGATGAAACCAACACCCAGAGCGATATTGAAAAAGCCATCAAGAAAATTGAAGAAGCCCAAAGCAAACTGGTAAAAAAAGCTGATTTGACCTATTATCAAGCGGTGCTGGATGCCGTTAACAAGGAAGACTACACCACCGCATCCTGGAATGCCTATCAAAAAATTGTGCGTTCAGTGGTGGTAAATGGTATGAGCAAGCCGGAAGTAATCGATGAGGCAGTTGGAAAAATTCTGACTGCTCAAATGAACTTGGTGCCTGCTGGAGATATGCGCTATTACTACGCAGCCATTAATGCTGTGATCCGAACCGATTATACGACTGTTTCCTGGGATACTTATCAGAAAGTTGTGGCTGCGAATGTGGTCACTCCGGTTGACGGACAGGAAGCCATTGATGCCGCCATTGAAAAAATTGAAGTGGCTCAGAAAAAATTGATGCCAGCCGCAGAAGATCTCGACGAGTATAATGAATTAATCGGGCTCGATCAAGATAACTATACATCTGTTTCCTGGACGGCATACCAGAAAGTGATTGATGCTAATTTCCTTAAGCCACAGGATGGACAAGCTAAAATTAATGCGGCCGTGACTAAATTGAGGGCGGCCAGCTCAAAGCTGGTGGAAAGAGCCAGCGATTTTAAAGAGTATAACAAAGCCTTGAAATACAATCTCTATCTGGGTAAAGATCCCGATGATACCACTTCGACAAAAGCTCTGGTTGAAATGAAACAAGGTGACTACACCACCTCATCCTGGGCGGCCTATCAGAAAGTTCTCGATGCCAATGTAATGGATCCAGATAAGTCCCAAACGCAGGTCAATACCGCCGTGTCTAATATTAAAAAGGCTCAGTATAAACTGTTAAAAGGTGGAAATATGGATCGTTACAATACGATTTTGAAGTATAATATTGTCCTTGGTAAAGATCCGGACGATCCGACTGATCTCCGAACCCCTAAGGAAATGAAGGAGGTTGATTATACCTCCACTTCTTGGGCAGCATACCAGAAGATCTTAAACAGTAATGAAATGGATGCCGATAAATCCCAGGCTCAGATTGATACGGCCGTTGTTAAGATTGCCCGGGCCCAGCAGAAATTGATGGAAAGAGGCGATCTGACCGACTATTTTGATACCCTTGACAATGTGAGTAAGGCTGATTACACGGTTAAAAGCTGGACGGCCTATGAGAAAAAACTGGCCGCCAAGGGTTATTTTGTAACCACTGATAATACCCAGGCAGAAATAAACCGTGCCATTGATTTGATCGAGCAGGCTCAACGCGATTTACAGCTAAAAGGGAATACTGATGAGTACTATGCCTTACTGGATAAATATTCCAATCAGGATCTTTTCAAAACAAAGGCCTGGAGTACTTATTTGGCCGCATTAGGAAAAAATGTTATCTCATCAGAAAATACGGATTTGGAAATAAAAATTGCGGTGGACGCCATCAAGCGAGCCCAGGCAATTCTAGTTCTGCCGGAAAACTCAGCCGCTATTTTGACTGAATATAATGAAGCATTGTCAAAAACTGATGCGTCAAGTGCCTATACACCTGCATCATGGACGGCATATCAGAATCGGATCAAGGCTTATCTTGGTTATACAAAGGATATGGATCAGAGCAAGGTGAATGAGGCCCGGGATATGATTCTGCTGGCCCAGGTGGATCTGGTACGGACCAATCAAACCGAGTTGGATGCTTTTAAAAATGTATTGGAGATGTACTTGAGAAACAAGGCAGAAATTGTGACTGTTAATGAACCATTACCATTAGCAAACTATGTGTTAGGCAGTACTTGGACCGTTTATGAGACAGCGGTGGAAAAATATGCGGGTATATACCCGGATAAAACCTGGATGCCAACAATCATAACCAAGGACAGCCGACCAGAGGTCATTCGGGCTGCAACTGATGAAATCCAAAAAGCGATCTTTAAATTAAGGCCTGATGGTGTTGACTTGGACTTGGATTATTCTACCTACAAGACAACGATTGAAAGTATGGTTCCCTGGCGGGATGATGATACAATTTGGAACCAAACTGTGGCACAAGTTGCACCGAAATATACCCAAAAATCCTATGATGATTATGTGGTAAACTGCAAGAACTATGAGATACTCAACTACATTGAATCATCAATTGGTGTTCTGATGTCACAAGCAAAAATTGACAATGCGACCCATATGATTAACACAGCTAAGGACGGTTTGTACTTACGGGCTGTTAAGGAAGATATTGATGCCTTTAATGAAGAGGTAAATAAATTTAAAGTTTTAGTGACAACAAAGGAAGATTATACAGCCGAAAGCTGGAGTGTCTATGAATCAATTTATCTCAATGTTCCGGTTAACCTCAATGATTTGCCGAATCTCAAACAAATTGATTGTCAGAATGGAACTCAATTGCTTCAGACAGCACGATTAGCATTAGTTCCAGTCACACCCTAATAATTAACAATTAACGGCAAAATAAAAAACCACAGGTTTCACACCTGTGGTTTTTTTATATAATTAGTTAACAAGACTTGATCACGAAACTCCATTCACCACAACTTCCATCCCGGCCAGATCAAACCCGGTTTCGCAATAAACCGAATAAACAAAGGCGCCCTGGGTCCAGGTGGCCAGTCCCATGCCGTCAGGATTGCTCTGGTAGAGGACTGCGGCTCCGGTTGAATTAGCTTTGGTTTCACCGTTTTGGAAATCGGTATAAACACCAGCAACATTGTCGATCAATGCATCGCCTTTGCGGACGGTGTAGCTGACGCGGTTAAGGATAAAGTCTGCCTGGGCCAGGTTGTCGGAAATGGTGTAGTATTTTACATCCGTAATACCAGTGGGTAAGGTGGAAAAGGTAAAACCGATGGCCTCGTTGATGGCGACGGTTGATGCCTGTTCCACCATTGGGTTGGGGAGCTCAGTTTTGCTATCAGTTGAAGTTTCGGCTGGCTTGTCAGCCGGTTTTTCAGCAGCAGGAGTGCAGCCGCTTAAACTGAGGGCCGTGAGAGAAACAAGAATCAAGGTAACCAATAGGCATTTTTTTGATTTCATGGGGAACCTCTCTTTATTTTATTTGGACGGTAAAAACCGTACATGACATGTGATGGAAGCGGGTTAAATTTCAGAATTGCCCGGAAATGACACGGGGGCATTTCGAGATGTCAGCCCTTGGGGGCTGACACGTCCTAATGTCACCTGTCACTCCCAATTTCGCGCAAATTATATCGGGCAGTTGGTGTCCTGGGCCACGTGGGTAAAATGACTTTTCCCACTGGCATAATCAGCCACGCATTGGCCGTGGCCCAGCAGCTTGAATTTATAGCTGAGCAGTCCGTCCAGCCCGACTGGGCCTCGGGCGTGGAGCTTGCTGGTGCTGATCCCCACTTCGGCACCGAAGCCGAAGCGGAAGCCGTCGCTGAAACGGGTAGAGCAGTTCCAGAATACCCCCGCCGAATCTACCAGGGTCATAAAGGTTTTAGCAATGGCTTCAGAGGTGGTCAGGATCACATCAGTATGGCCGGAGCCGTAGGTATTAATATGGGTAATGGCGGTATCCAGATCTGGAACAATCTTAATCGATAAGATATAATCCAGATATTCAGTTTTCCAGTCGATCTCGGTGGCTGCTTCTACAGTGATGATGGCCTGGGTGGCGGTATCCCCTTTAATATGAACGTTTTTGGCTTCCAGTGCTGTTTTAAGTGAAGGCAGCAGTGCGGCGGCGATTTTTTCGTTGACCAGGAGGGTTTCTAAGGTATTGCAGGCGGCCACGTATTGGGTTTTAGAATCCACAATGATATCCACGGCTTGCGTAAGATCAGCATCTTCATGGACATAAACGTGGCAGATCCCATCGGCGTGGCCCATTACCGGAATATTTGAATTGTTCATAATGTATTGAACAAAGCTGTTGGAGCCCCGGGGGATAATCAGATCAATATATTCATCCAGAGACAGCATGGCGGTGACATCTTCCCGGGTTTCCAGATTCTGAATCCAATCCTTTGGCAGACCGACTGAGGCGGTGGCTTCATTGATGACTTTAGCAAGGATGCGATTGGTTTCCAGAGCTTCCCGACCGCCTTTTAAAAGCACCGCGTTGCCGCTTTTTAAACAGAGGGTGGAAATCTGAACAAAGGCATCAGGACGGGATTCAAAAATAACCCCGATCACCCCGATCGGGCAGGTAACCTTGTAGAGATCCAGACCTTCGTCCAGCTGAGTTGACAGTTTGGTTGCCCCCAGGGGATCAGTGAGTTCGATCAGGCTATGGATTCCCTGGATCACGTCACTGATTTTATTGGCATCAAAGGTCAGGCGTTTGAGCAGGGGGGCTCCCAGGTTCTCTTCCTGTGAGCGTTTCATGTCGGTTTGATTGGCAGCGGCGATGGCGGCTTTGTTAGTTTCCAGAGCTTTGGCAATCGCCAGCAGACCGGCGTTTCGCTTCTGGCCGTCGGTGGCGGCTAACAGAATGCCGGCCTCCCGGGCGATTTTTCCGCGTTCTTCCATTTGCATTGGCGTTTCCTCCTTTAAATTGGTTTGACTTTCCGGGCGATTAATAATGACCAAGGGGTCAGATCCTCGCTCCGTGTATGATGCATAACGTTTATATTTTTAAAAATAATCTGAAATTTTCGGTTCGTAGGGGCGAATACTCCGCCTGCTCTATTATTTTGCTAACAAATTATCGCGGATCTTCTTAAAATCTTTCTCCCGCAAATCGGTTTTTTCCATTAAATAGGTTTCCACATTTCCGAAATTGCTATTGACGTAATCCATGGAAATCTTTAACCAATCGGGCTTAACGCCGTAAAATTCCCAGAGATGATAATTTTCAATGCCCAGCTCTTCGGACATGATATTGCCTAAAAGGTTATAACTCTCGTCAAAGGTCAGATTAGTCAGGGTATAATCCGATAGGATAACATCTTCTTTAACACCTAAAATGCTTAAAATCAGATAGGTCATAAAACCGGTACGGTCTTTACCGTTGGTGCAGTGGTAAAGAATGGGGTACTCAGAAGATTCGGTCAGATATTTCAGGACTTCCGCAAAGCACTGGGCCCGGTCTTCGGTCTGGATCTTGTAAATATGGCGCATGAATTCATCCACTACGCCGGGCTGGGTAAAATCCTTATGGTCCAGCTCCATATCGGTACTGGAAAAAATTGGCAGCAGATGATATTCGGCGGTTTTAGGCAGGCGGTCTACCTGATGTTCGGATTTTGATTTATTTCGGAAGTCAAAAACATGCTTGAGTCGCAAAGCAGCAAAATAGCTTACGTCTTTATCTGACAGATGAGCCAGTTCTTCACTGCGGATGACTTTCCGCCATTTGATTTTTCGTCCATCGACTCCGGTATAGCCGCCGATATCCCGGATATTGATGGAGTTTTCCAGTTGGATCAGACGTTTGCCTAACTGGGTTTCTTCACAGAAGATGAGATTGTTTTCATCTTTGAAATTATATAAGATACGACCGTTTGGCGCGATCAACCCCGGATAGGATAGTTTTTCATTAGTGGCTTTTGCTACTGGCTGAACCTCGGCCTTAATGGCATTGATCAGGTCCACGGGTTGGCTGGGTTCAGGGGCTGACAGGGTATCCGTCGGTGCATTTTCAGGCAAGTTCTCGTTAAACTTAATCTCGTTATTGGGCGATTCGAGTGTCGATCCGGTTTTTGCCAGCTGTTTTTTCTGGATCAGCATGCGGACCAGAAAATAAGCCGGGATGATGGAAGCAGCTCCGGCGATGATGGCAATGGTGGTTACTTTTTTCATTGATGATTTCCTTTCTGTGACTTCGTTTAGTTTCTCTTTATATGTTATGATTATAGCATAAACTTAAGAAAAAAAGTCTTTAAAAATTAAGGAGTAAAATAATGAATACGATAAAAGTTCATGGAATAGCAGGACTGGGGATTTATTGCCATATCCCTTTTTGTCTAAAAAAATGTGCCTATTGTGATTTTTCTTCTTTCTCCAGCCAGAGTGAGGAAGTGATCAGAGATTATTTTGAAGCACTGCACAAAGAAATCAGAAATTTTGCCAGAGAAAATGAAAATTCCGTTTTGCCGGCGGTGGATACCATCTATTTGGGGGGAGGGACGCCTTCCTCGGTTGATGCCAGGTATATCGAAAAAACCCTGTCCTTATTAAGGGATGTCTTTGTGATTAGAGATGATGCAGAGATCACCATCGAAATCAACCCGGGGACGCTGACTGGGGACAGGGCCAGTCGCTATAAAAAAGCCGGGATTAACCGGGCCAGTGTAGGGCTTCAAGCCTGGCAGGATTTTCTGTTGAAAATCCTCGGCCGGGTCCACAGCCAGGCGGATTTTATCAAGTCTATGGAAATTCTGAAAAGCTCCGGATTTGAGAACTTCAGTGTCGATGTGATGGTTGGTTTGCCGGGACAAAAGCTTGAGGATGTGATGGAGACCTTGCGGGAGCTGATGAAATTTTCACCTACCCATCTGTCCAGCTACAGCCTGATTTTGGAGCCGGGTACGCCCATGGCCAACTGGGTCGAGGCGGGGCAGCTGGATCTGCCGGATGATGACGAGGAGCGGGAAATGCATTGGGTGGTGGATGGTTTTCTGAAAGACCAGGGATTTGAGCATTATGAGATTTCCAGCTACTGCCGGCCAGGATACGAAAGCCGGCATAATATTAAGTACTGGGAACTGGTGCCTTATTTGGGCTTTGGCCTGGGTGCCCATGGTTTCTTTAATGGGCGACGCTATGGGAACGTCAATGAACTCAATCAGTATTGTGATTTGTTAAACGCCGGAAATTCCCCGGGAGTTTTTGAACCCGTTATGGAAACCCGGGAAATGATGAGCGAGTGGCTGTTTTTAGGTTTGCGCAAGCTGAGTGGGATACGGGATAATGAATTTATGGCCTGCTTTGGCGAGAGTTTTTTTGTCCGCTATGGTGATGTCATCAAGCCGCTGGTTGCCGATGGTTTGCTGGAATGGGATGGGTCGGTTTTAAAATTGACAGCCCGGGGGCAAGACTTTGGGAACCGCGTGTTCATGGCCTTTGTGTAGATGAAATCAGGTCAAAAAAATATCTTAAGAAAACTTTAAAAGGTGAACAAGCTATTATAGAAACTAGTTGACAAAGTAGGAGCAGGATGTTATATTTAATTCAGATGTTAGCACTCGATTATTGTGAGTGCTAATAACGAGGTGAATCATGGAACTTAACATACGTAAAAAGAAAATACTGGAAGTGATCATCCGTGATTATATTAATACGGCCGAGCCGGTTGGTTCACGAACCCTTTCAAAACGATGTAACCTGGGTATCAGCCCGGCCACCATCCGAAATGAAATGGCAGATCTTGAAGAATTAGGTTTTCTGGTTCAACCGCATACCTCTTCGGGACGGATTCCAACCCAACAGGCTTATCGCTATTATGTGGATGAAATCATGGAGATCCAAAAACTTGAGAAAATGATCCGGACAGACATTCATCGGGGCTTTTTAGATCACAATACCGAACTGGGGCCAACGATGTCGCATACTGCGCAGGTTCTGTCTCAGTTAACCAACTACACAGCGGTGGTTCTGGCACCTCGGGTGACAAATTTTAACTGTAAGCATGTTCAGATTGTTTCTTTAATTAAAAACAGGGTACTTATGGTAGTAGTGACCCAGGAGGGGATGGCCAAAAATATTGAGGTAACCCTTTCCCAGGAGGTTGACACCATGCTGGCACTGAAACTTTCTAATGTGATTAATGGATTCCTGAAAAACACCATTCTCAGTGAAATGAGCTCAGATCTGATTGATCAAATCCAGGAATTGTCTGCTGCAGAAAGTAAGCTGATCCATGAGATTATTCCCCATCTAAAAAAAGCGTTAATGGAGGATGGCTCGGAAGTTCATTCCACCGGATTGACTAATTTATTTAACTATCCGGAATTCAGCGATGTGAATAAGATTAAGCAATTGATCAATATTGTTCAGGAAAAGCAGGTGTTGTCAGAAATGATGACATCAAAGGATGGGAACCAGATCATCCGAATCAAAATCGGCAGCGAAAATGATAATGAGAATCTCAAAGACTTCAGTATCATTACCTCCACCTATGAGTTGGACGGTGAAATGATGGGAGCCTTCGGAGTCATCGGGCCGACCCGGATGAACTACGATAATGTATCGTCGGTTCTCAATTATATCCGCAATGAGTTAAATTTATATATCTCAAATTTATTAATGAAATAGGTGATTAAATGATAAAAGAAGAGGAAATCAAAACAGAAACTGTTACAGAAAATGAAGAAGCACTTCTAGAAGAAGCAGAAACGGTAACCGACGAGGAATCAACTGATGAAATTGTCGAAGAGGTATCTCCAGATGAAGTTTTAAAGGAGATTGTAAAGGAGGATGAGGCCATATTGAATCGCCTGGTCAGACTTCAGGCTGATTTTGAAAATTTCAAAAAGCGAAGTCAAAAAGAAAAAACCGAAATGTATCAGTTCGCATCAGAAAACTTTGCCACTAAACTGCTGCCAGTGATGGATAATCTGGAACGGGCCGAAGCCGCTTTAACCGATGCCAGCGAGGAAGCCAAGGGCTATATTGATGGTCTGGAAATGGTCTTTAAACAGCTCAAGGACGTGCTTAAAGAAGAAGGTCTGGAAGAAATTGTCTGTGAAGGTCCCTTTGATCCCAATCTCCACCACGGTGTTGCCGTGGGTGAAGATGACGAAAAAGAAGACCAGGATATTATTGATGTGTTTCAAAAAGGTTATAAATTTAAGGGTAAGGTTATCCGTCCAGCGATGGTCAAGGTTTGCAGCAAATAATAAAATAAACCAACAAAAAATTAAAAAAGTCCAAAGTTGAAAATTTATTAGTATAATTACTATCATTAAATTTTCATTTTAATAAAATAGTAAACATTTCAGGAGGAAATAGATATGAGTAAAGAAAAAATTATCGGGATTGACTTAGGAACCACAAACTCTTGTGTAGCCGTTTTAGAAGGCGGTGAAGCCGTTGTTATCCCTAACGCAGAAGGAAATAGAACTACCCCATCCGTTGTCGCTTTTGCCAAAGATGGCGAACGTCTGGTTGGACAGGTTGCCAAACGACAAGCGGTAACCAATCCGGATCGCACCATTTCGTCGATTAAACGAGATATGGGGACTGACCGCAAAGTACTAGTTGACGATAAAAGCTATACCCCACAGGAAATTTCAGCGATGATTCTACAAAAACTGAAAGCCGATGCCGAAGCTTATTTGGGCGAAACAGTTACCAAAGCAGTTATTACCGTCCCAGCTTACTTTAGTGATGCCCAAAGACAGGCGACCAAAGATGCCGGCCGGATTGCCGGTCTGGAAGTTTTAAGAATTATCAACGAACCAACCGCAGCTGCCTTAGCTTATGGTTTGGATAAAGATGCCAATGACAAAATCATGGTTTATGACCTTGGTGGCGGAACCTTTGACGTATCCATTCTGGAACTGGGCGATGGCGTTTTCGAAGTTAAATCAACCAACGGGAATAACCACCTGGGTGGTGATGACTTTGACCAGAAAATCATCGATTGGATGGCTGCCGAGTTTAAGAAAACCCACGGACTTGATCTTAAAAACGATAAAATGGCGCTTCAGAGACTAAAAGAAGCAGCTGAAAAAGCGAAAATTGAATTATCAACGGTTATGAAATCAGACATTAATCTGCCATTTATCACGGCTACTGCCGAAGGTCCACAGCATCTGGAATTATCATTGACCCGGGCTAAATTTGATGAATTAACTTCTGACCTGGTCAAGAGCACCATTGGACCGGTTGAAAAAGCGATGAAGGATGCGGGTCTTTCCAAAAATGAATTGGATAAGGTGATCCTGGTTGGTGGTTCTACCCGAACCCCAGCGGTACAGGATGCGGTTAAAAACATCACCGGCGAAGATGCCTACAAAGGCATCAACCCAGATGAGTGTGTTGCCATTGGGGCCGCTATTCAGGCTGGTGTATTAGCCGGCGAAGTCCATGATGTATTGTTGCTTGATGTAACCCCATTATCACTGGGTATTGAAACATTAGGTGGTGTGTTCACCCGATTAATCGATCGTAACACTACCATTCCCACCAAGAAAAGCCAGACCTTCTCCACCGCTGCAGACAATCAGACCGCGGTTGATATCCATGTTTTACAGGGTGAACGAGAAATGTCCAAGGATAACAAAACATTGGGTCGTTTCCAACTAACCGGTATTCCCTCAGCACGTCGTGGCATTCCCCAAATCGAAGTAACCTTTGATATTGATGCCAACGGGATTGTTAACGTATCGGCCAAAGATATGGGAACTGGAAAATCACAGAATGTAGTGATCAAATCGACCACTAACATGAGTGATGATGAGATTGATAAAGCAGTAAAAGAAGCGGAACAACATGCTGAAGAAGATAAACGCGTAAAAGCCTTAATTGAAGCGAAAAACGTTGCGGATTCTACCATTTACCAAACTGAACAGTCTTTAAAAGAAATGGAAGGCAAGGTTTCAGATGATGATAAAGCAAAGGTTGAAGCTGCGATCACTAACCTTCGAACAGTCAGTGAAGGGGAAGATGCAGAAGCCATTACCAAGGCGACTGAAGAACTGAATGAAGCTTTCTACCCCTTGGCTCAGAAAATGTATGAAGAAGCAGCTGCCCAACAGGCACCTGATGAGCAGGAAGCGGCTCAGGGTAATGACGACGATGATGTTGTGGATGCTGAATATGAGGAAGTAAAAGAGTAAGATTTGCCTGAAACCGGCAAAAACCAGTGGCAGCCAAGGCTGCCACTCTTTTTCGTGGAGGCAACGAGCCAATCGCAAGCTCGCTTGCAGTTGGCGACTGCCCGCGAACGGCTCAAAACGCGGGTGAGCGTTTTGAAAAGTTTCGTGGAGGCAACGAGCCATGTGTTGTTAATGTGCCGTGCCGACCAATTGTTAATCTGGTGCATATAACATGATGTAACAATTGTCGGCGCTAAATTGAGGTATGTTTTCCAACTTTTGGGAATGCAGAATCTCCCAAAAAAATGCTTTAACTCTTCTTCTCAAAAAGGTATAATTAATAGTTGTTTAGTTGGTGTTTAGGATTCAAAAGAGGTGAGAGTATTTATGAGTGAAAAAAGAGATTACTATGAGGTGCTTGGCGTTGGTAAAGATTCCAGCCCGGATGAAATAAAAAAAGCGTATCGAAAAAAGGCCATGGAATTCCATCCGGACAAAAATCCGGGGGATAGCGCGGCTGAAGAAAAGTTCAAGGAAGCTAATGAAGCTTATGAAATTTTAAGCGATGCCGATAAAAAAGCCCGTTATGATCAATATGGTCATGCTGGCGTTGATCCCAACGCTGGATATGGCGGTGGTGGCAGTTACGGCGGCGGCGGTGGCTTTGGCGGTTTTGAGGATATCTTTGGCGATATCTTCAGCGCTTTTGGCGGCGGTGGCGGATTTAGCGGCGGTCGGGGCGGTCGACGTTCCAACCGTGGCTCAGATATGAAAATCAGTATCAATCTGTCCTTCCATGAAGCTGTTTTTGGTGTCGAAAAGAAAATTAAAATTAAACGTAATGAAGAGTGCGGTAGCTGTGGTGGCTCCGGTGCCGAAAAAGGATCAACGTCAAAAACCTGTGATCAGTGTGGCGGCTCTGGGCAGGTTTATGTCAGGCAGCAGACACCATTCGGCACGGTTCAGCAGGTTCACACCTGTGACAAATGTCATGGTGAAGGAAAAATCATTGATAAACCCTGTCACACCTGTCATGGATCCGGACTTGAATCCAAGGAACGGACCATTAATATCAAAATCCCAGCCGGTGTCTATGACGGCTCAATTTTGCCATTAAGAGGTCAGGGTAACGCCGGGCCAAACCATGGCAGTACCGGGGATTTGCTGGTGTATATCAGTGTCCGGGAAGATCCCTTATTTAAACGCAATGACGACGACGTTTACTATGAATTGCCCATTACCTATGCCCAAGCAGCTTTGGGTGACAGCATTGTGGTGCCCACCATTGACAGCAAGATCAAGCTGAAGATTCCAGAAGGAACTCAAAATGGCAAGGTTTTCCGATTAAAAGGAAAAGGGATACCCAATGTCAATGGCCGCGGCCGGGGTGATCAATTTATCACCATTAAGGTCGAAGTGCCCCGTAAGCTTAGTCGTGAACAGCGCCACGCCTTGAATGAATATGCTAAGTTGGCTGGTGAAGATGCTCATCCTGAAGGGAAACGTTTCTGGTCTCGGGTTGAGGCTGAGGAAAAGGAAAGTCATCCCAAAAAAGATGCTTGATCGTATTTAGGTTACCTGCAATTGTCGGTACTACGTTTGTATAAATATTAAGTCTTAAATGCCGGAGAAATCCGGCATTTTTTTGTTGACAAAAAAAAGTGGACGGCATATAATAAAATCATTAAAACATATAGAAATTATATGAATTGAAGATAGAATTATAGAAGTGAGGTAGAAAGATGTCTAAAATTGCAAAAAGTCTGACCGATTTAATTGGAAATACGCCTCTTTTGGAATTATCAAACTATGAAAAAAGCCTGGGGCTGGAAGCGAAGCTGCTGGCTAAGCTGGAATATTTTAATCCCTTATCATCGGTGAAGGATCGCGTTGGGTTTGCCATGATTGAAGCGGGTGAAAAAGCCGGGCTGATCAAAGAAGGTACCGTGATTATTGAACCGACCAGTGGAAACACGGGAGTTGGTCTGGCGTTTGTAGCAGCAGCCAAGGGCTATCGTCTTATTTTGACGATGCCCGAAACCATGAGTGTTGAACGACGTAATCTGTTGTCGGCGCTGGGTGCCGAGCTGGTGCTGACACCGGGGGCAACGGGGATGAAGGGGGCCATTGCTAAAGCCCGTGAACTGGTCGAAACCATCCCCAATGCCGTTATTCCCCAGCAGTTTGAAAACCCTGCCAATCCGGAAATTCACCGTCGAACCACGGCTGTTGAAATCTGGAATGATACCGATGGCGAAGTGGATATTTTTGTCGCTGGTATTGGCACCGGTGGCACCATCACCGGGGTGGGGGAAGTGCTTAAAGAAAAGAAACCCGGGGTTCAGATCGTCGCAGTGGAACCGCAGGCTTCGCCAGTACTTTCCGGCGGTAGTCCGGGTCCTCATAAGATTCAGGGGATTGGGGCAGGTTTTGTGCCCGGGATATTAAATACTGGTGTTTACGATGAAATTATTTTAGTCAGCAACGACAACGCTTTTAAAACGTCCAAAAATATTGCCCAGAAAGAAGGCTTGCTGGTGGGGATTTCTTCTGGTGCGGCTCTTTTTGCTGCCACTGAACTGGCAAAACGTCCTGAAAATATTGGAAAAACCATTGTGGTGTTGCTGCCGGATAGCGGCGAACGCTACCTGTCAACGGGGTTATACACCTCATGAAAATATCAACAAAAGGGCGATACGCGCTGCGCCTGATGCTGGATCTGGCGATTAACAATACTGGGGAATACATTCCCATCAAGCGGATTGCGGAGCGTCAGGAGATATCTGAAAAATATCTGGAGCAGATCATTACCCAGATTTCCCGGGCCGGCTTTGTGCGAAGTGTCCGGGGATCTCAGGGGGGTTACCAGCTGGCAAATCCGCCCGAAGAATACACTGTCGGGATGATTTTACGGTTAATGGAAGGGGAATTGTCCCCAGTATCCTGTTTGGATGAGCCCGGTGGTTGTGGCCGGGCCGATCGCTGCGTCACCGCTGATGTCTGGCGGCAGATTAAAGATGCGGTTGAAAATGTGGTGGATAATATTACCCTGGCTGATTTGGTGAAGTCTTATAATGAAAAGGGCACCTGCGAGTATTTTATTTAGAGCTGACTGGTGTGGCTAAAAAAAGAAAATGATGGGAGTGGATGATACCGGTGGGAAGGGTTGCAGCTATTTATCGAAGTGTAAAAAAGGGAGAGCGGATTCGGTTGGATCAGCCCGCCCTTTTTATCTCCGGGTTCGGACTTGAAGGGGATAGCCACGGTGGCCGGGACCAAAGGCAGGTCTGTTTGTTTGGACTGAACAGCAATGAACAATTGCAAAAATTAGGTGGAGCTGGTTTATGTACCGGACGGTTCAACGAAAACATCACCACTGACGGCATCGATTTGTTTCAATTGCCTTTAGGTACTCGGGTAAAAATCGGGGAAACCATTCAGGAGATTACTCAGATCGGCAAAAAATGCTTTGGCTGTGAAATCGGAGACGAAAACGGAAGCTGTGTTCTGGCACATGAAGTTGTTTTCACGGCGGTGATCGAAGGCGGATTCATTAAAGAAGAGGACACCATTGCGGTGGTGGAGTAAGGCATTAATAATTATAACAGAGATGTAAATTCATGGTTCGTAGGGGCGGTATAACCGCATGAAAACAGAAAAACCCTCAACACAAAACACCGCTGTTTTCTTTTAAGAAAACAGCGGTGTTTTGCGTTGTTAATGTTAAACCAAGTTTTTTAGTAACTGGGTGTAGTCGGTAATGCGGGTATATTTTTTGTGGTTAAGCATCAGTTCTTTGGAAATATCCATCCCCAGGAGCGAGGGCTTCAGTCGGTTTGATTCTGGAAGCCGGAGGAAATCATAACAGATTCCCCGGTTGGCTAGTCGGGACATGACATTGACCCCGGTATAAGACAGCGCATTCTGAAGCTGATCGATGAGATAGGCATCCACATCCAGGGTTTTTAAGCTGTAGCTTTCATCCCGATGGGATTCTACCAGCTGACGGAACTCGTTTTGAAAAGTGTTATACAGGTCGCTGATAGTATCCAGCAGGTAGGTTTGGAAATCTGCTTTTTCTGCGGCTGTCCGGGTTTCATCGCCAAACCAGGAAATGTAGTTCAGGGTAAAACTGGCGGTCAGACGGCCAAAGTCCTGAGCCAGAGGGCCGAAACCGGCAAATTCACCATCAATAATGCGTACGTCGTCGGCGCTGATCATGATGTTGGAACTGTGAAGATCAGTATGGATCAGGCATTCTTTGTCATTCATAAATTTATCTTCCAGACGTTTGAATTCGGCCTGAATTTGGGGGTTATCAACTAATTCTTTTCTTTTTTCGTCAGTGCCGGGAATCATCTCCCGTTCCCAGGAAATGCCGATGTTTTCGTGAAAAAGAAAGGGTACCAGGGCAGTATATTCGGGATTGATAAAAAAACGTTCAACCTCGGATTTTTTATAATTGGTGAGATGAAGATTGGATGAGTAAAAAAGATTGCGGGCAAAAAAAGTGCCAATCTTATCGGTAAAATGATTATGTTTAACCATCCGGCAAAGTTCAAATCGGAGCAGGCTCAAATCCATTAAGTCTTCCATCACGATGATGCGGTTGGGTTCGTCAAAAAGGTAAATTTCAGGGCTGATGCCGGGATATACCGAGTTCCAAAAAATGAGGGTGGCTATTTCGGAACGCATCCGTCCCAGGTCCAGGGTCCAGCCGGCATCGGTTTCGTCCTCGACGGCATTGTTTTTTTCATCTTCGATGCGAAAACGGGGAAAGGAGAGCATCTGTTTCATAATCACGGATTTTCCGGACTGATCATAAACGTGATAGATTAAATTAACAAAGCCTTCGATGCTTTCCTTAACGGCATGTAAATCCACCACGGTAAGGTTTGCCTCGGCGGAAAAGATTTCCTTTGCTTTAAGGTAGTCGGCAATGCCTGCCACTGTTAAATTGCCATAGCTGTCATAGGTCATTTTTTCACTTCCTTAATTGATTGTCTTAAATTTTATTTATTACGGTGGGGATCCATAAAATGATGGATGGTGGCTTCCAATTCCTGAATGCCTTCTCCGGAATATGAGCTGACCACATGGATGTGTTTGGGATTAATGCCGGCATAAATCAGTAAATTTTTGCTGCGTTTAATATTGCATTCCTCCAAATCGGTTTTAGTGATCACCCCGATGGAGGGGATGTTGTAGGTATGGATAAAATTCGGGGGAAAGGCATTTTGGGAATCCATACAGGAACAAACTAGAATCACCAGCCCGGCATCCATGGTAATATTGATGGCCTGGCGTGAAAAAAACGGGAGCTCGATAAACTCCCCAGGGGTATCAATAAAATCGTCATAGTAACTGACCATCTGCGTTTTAGAATATTTAAGCTCTTCTTCATTGAGTCGTTGCATCAGGGTGGTTTTTCCACTGCCTATTTTTCCGATCAAGGCCACCCGTTTTCTATTATTTGCCATCGATTATGAATAGGTAATTTTAGGAATGTCGAATCCTAAAATGTGATTAAGGGTATTGAGGATTTCAGTTACGGCAGCTTTTACATCAGAGACCCGACCGGTGAGGACAAGAGAACCGCTGAAACGATCGAGAAATCCGATTTCTACCGGGGCGGCTTTGGTGGCAGCATCAGCGGCGATAATGGCAGCTTCGCTGGGGGTAATGGTTAAAATGCCAATGGCATCGGCGGCTTCGTCGTCCAGGCCCAGTTTAATATAAATATCATTTTTGGGTTTGGCAATAATATGGGCCAGGGTTACCTGTTTCCCTGGAACGTATTCTTGGATCGAGCGGTTCTTCTTTTCAGTTTCCATCTTGTCACCTTTTCTATGTGTATTTTGATGTTAATTAAATTCATTATAGCATTAATCTGGAACCCGTTACATCCATTAACGATATTTTACAGAAAGCCGGCAAAAAATTTCTGTATCAAGAATTACTTAAAAATCTATTTCCTTTATAAGGTAGATGAGTTATAATGATCAATTGTTAAACACACGGAAAAAGTGGTATAATACCACAACGATTAAACTGGAGGTAAGGGAATGCTTTGGAAAGAAGTTCAAATCACAACAACATTGGAAGCTGAGGAAGCGGTGGTCAATGCTTTTTATGATGCCGGGGCGGATGGCGTGGCCATTCAGACATTGCAGGATGCGCTTTTAATACAACAAGATCCCAAGGTAAATTTTGTGGATGAATCACTTCTCGAATTAGATCCCAATGTTTCCATTGTGCGGGGATATTTCAGCGAAGTGGAGGATACCGAAGAAGCAGTGCATAAACTAATTACTTCAGTGAAAATGCTGCCCTCTTTCGGTCTTGATCCCGGAGCCTGTGAGATGATGATTACGGAAGTGGAAGAGGAAGACTGGGCCAACTCCTGGAAAAAGTTTTACAAACCCACCAAGGTCGGCAAAAGCATTGTCATCAAACCAACCTGGGAAGAATACGTCCCGGAAAGTGATGAGATCGTCATTAATATCGATCCGGGGATGGCCTTCGGCACCGGAACCCACGAAACGACTCAGCTTTGCGCCATTAAACTGGAAGAGTACATCAAACCCGGAGATGTCGTGCTGGATATCGGCTGCGGAACCGGGGTACTGTCATTGATTGCCGGAAAACTGAAAGCGAAAAAAGTGGTAGCGGTGGATTTTGACACCCTGGCAGTTAAAATCGCCCGGGAAAACGCCGAACTCAACGATTTGGGTGGGATGGTTGAAATTCGAGAAGGCAACCTCCTGGATGTCATCGATGAAAAGGCAGATGTGATTGTAGCCAATATTCTGGCGGCCGCCATTGTGGAATTGTCAGCGATAATCAAACCCTACCTGAAAGAAAACGGCATTTTTATTTCTTCGGGAATTATCATCGACCGCTTGGCAGATGTGCTCAATGCCCTGGAAGCGGAAAACTTCAAGCTTGTTTTTGTTCAGCAAATGGGTGAATGGGTTGGGGTGGTCGCCCAGAAGAGGGACTAGCATGCATCGATTTTTTGTGGAACCCAATCAGGTTTCGGAAGCATCCATTTTTATTTCCGGGGAAGATTTTAAACACATCACCAAAGTCCTGCGATTGGGCAAAGACGATGTGATCGAAGTCTGCGATGGCCAGGGCGCAGACTATCAGGTTACTTTGAACAGCCCCGGCGAGCAGACGGTTTCCGGCCGCATTACGAGCCAATATCCATCCCGGGGAGAAACACCGGAGCTTGAAATCACCTTGTTTCAGGGCTTGCCTAAAGGCACAAAAATGGAAGTGATTATTCAAAAAAGTGTGGAACTGGGAGTTTATGCGGTGGTACCTTTTTCTTCCCAACGGGCGATTTCCCAGATCAAGGATAAGCCGAATAAAAAAATCGAACGGTGGCAGCGAATTGCCTACGAGGCGGCCAAGCAGTCCAAGCGGGGGATTATCCCGGCGATCAGGTTGCCTCAAACCTTAAAGGATGTCTTGAAAGCAGTTGACCGTTACGATCTGATGATTTTAGCTTACGAGGATGAAAATCTGCTGACCCTGAAGGCGGCGCTGGCAGATTTTGAAAAAAACTGTGATCAAAAGCGCGAAGCCAATAAACCGCTGAAAATCGGCGTGATCATTGGTCCCGAAGGTGGCTTTGATCCCCAGGAAGCAGCGGCCTGCAAAGCAGCTGGCGTGATCACCGTGAGTCTGGGCCAGCGGATTTTAAGAACGGAAACCGCCGGCATGGTGGTGCTTAGCCAATTGAATTTTTGGAAGTGAGGTGTATTTAGTTAAGGATGGATAATATGCAAAAAAAAGTCGGCTTTATGACTTTAGGGTGTAAGGTCAATACCTACGACAGTGAAGCGATGATGGAGATTTTCGAGACGGCCGGGTACGCCATTGTGGATTTTTCGGAGATGGCCGATGTTTATGTGATCAATACCTGCACCGTAACCCATCTGGGCGATCAGAAATCCCGAAAAATGATGCGCAAAGCAAAGCGGATCAATCCCAATGCGATTATCTGCGCGGTGGGCTGTTACGTTCAGGTGGCACCGGACGAGGTGGGGAAAATTGCCGAAGTGGATCTGATGGTTGGTACCAAAAATCGGGCCGATATTCTGGCCTATATTGAGGCCCACCGTCAGGATGTCAGTCAACGGGACTTTGTCTCGGACATTATGAAAGAGAAAGTTTTTGAGCCGCTGATGATTTCTGAGGTTAAGGGAAAAACCCGGGCCTTTATTAAAATCCAGGAGGGCTGCAATCAGTTCTGCACCTATTGTATTGTACCCTTTGCCAGAGGACCGGTGCGAAGCCGAAATCAGCAACAAATAATTGATGAAGTGAAACGGGTGGTTGACATCGGTTATCAGGAAGTGATCCTTTCCGGTATTCACATTGCCTCCTATGGAGTCGATCAATCGGGAAATGGTGGGAATAAAACGGACCTGATTGACTTGATCGAAGCCCTTGACGAGATTGATATGCTCAAACGGATCCGACTGGGATCCGTGGAACCGAAATTCATTACGCCCGAGCGACTGAAACGGTTGGCTGTTATTGAAAGCTTTTGTCCCCACTTCCATTTATCCCTGCAAAGCGGCAGCGATACAGTGCTCAAACGGATGAACCGTCGTTATACCACCACTGAATATTTGGAGATTGTCAGCCAGATCCGGGCGGTGTTCCCACTGGCAGCCATCACTACGGATATTATGGTGGGCTTCCCTGGCGAAAGCGAAGCAGAATTTCAGGAGACCCTGGACTTTGCCAGGGCCGTGAGTTTTTATCAAATTCATGTGTTTAAATATTCCCGGCGGACCGGAACCAAAGCTGCCGAGTTTAAGGGTCAGATTGATGAAACCCTTAAAAATTCCCGCAGCCATGTGCTTGGTGAATTATCCAGGGAATTAGAACTGGCCTTTATCAAAAAAAATGATGGCCTGATTGCAGAGGTTCTGTTTGAAGCAACCCAAGATGCTGCCGGCTATGAAGGCCATACCAAAAACTATGTGCCCGTGTTTCTTGCGACCGATGAAAAAATTAATGGTAGAATTATAAAAGTTAGGGTATCATATTCTAGTCGGTATGCTGATAAATTAAGCGGAGACGCGCTAGCAGAAACCGCGAAATAGTGAAAAACTTTCGTGCGAACTGGCAGCAAAGTTCACGGTACATTTTTAATTACCATCAGATTCTATAAACTAGGAGGAAGATATGTCCCAAGATTGTATTTTTTGTAAGATCGTCAACAAGGAAATTCCCGCCGATGTGGTTTATGAAGATGACCTGGTCATCGCCTTTAACGATATTGCCCCCCAGGCCCCGGTTCATGTGATTATTATTCCTAAAGAACATTTTGATTCGATTTTGTCTGTCCAGGCTGGAAATGATATTATCTGTCATATCCATACCGTGGCCAATCGGATTGCCCTTAAAACAGGGATTGCCGAAACCGGTTTTCGTCTTGTCAATAATTGCGGCAAGGACGGAAATCAAACCGTACCCCATCTGCACTACCATTTATTAGGTGGTCGACCATTATTATGGCCTCCCGGTTGAAAAATAATTGACAGCTTAAGAAATAATGCGTATAATATAGTTTGACTCATACCATGTTGATTAACAGTACCGGAAATTAGCAACGGATTAGAGGGGGGGGTTGAAAATGTCTGAAGTAAAAATCAAAGAAAATGAAACACTCGAAAGTGCATTGCGAC
>NZ_JBGSHG010000076.1:0-7853 GCF_041752335.1 Acetobacterium sp.
TGTCTGCTTTTTTTGTATCTAAGCGAGAGTTGAATTCGAAAGGAGTACAAGGTTGGAGAAGATATTAAAGGAAGGCATTACCTTTGATGATGTATTGTTAATCCCAGGAAAATCAGAAGTGTTGCCAGGGGACGTCAACACCGGCACCCGTCTGACAAAAAAAATTGCCCTGAATATTCCCATTATGAGCGCCGGCATGGATACGGTCACCGAAGGACGGCTGGCCATTGCCATGGCAAGAGAAGGCGGTATCGGGATTATTCATAAGAATATGACCATAGAAGAACAGGCTTTTGAAATTGACAAGGTTAAGCGTTCAGAAAACGGGGTTATCGTTGATCCGTTTTTTCTGTCACCGGAACATAATATCGGGGATGCTCTGGAGCTGATGGCCCGCTATCGTATTTCCGGCGTTCCGATTACCATTGAAGGCAAATTGGTGGGAATCATCACCAACCGTGATCTGCGTTTTGAAAGTGATCCGAGAAAAAAAATCAAAGACGCGATGACAAAAGAAAACCTGGTTACCGCTGAAGAGGGCACCACCCTGGAAAAAGCGGAAGCCATTTTGAAACAATACAAGATCGAAAAGCTTCCCATTGTGGATTCGGAAAACAATCTAAAAGGTTTGATCACCATAAAAGATATTGAAAAGAGCATTAAATATCCCAACGCCGCCAAAGACTATCGCGGTCGGCTGATTGTTGGCGGTGCCGTCGGCATCAGCAGCAACACCTTTGAACGGGTCGATGCGCTGGTAGCAGCTCAGGCCGATGTTATCGTCGTGGATACCGCCCATGGTCACTCCATCGGGGTGGTTAAAACGGTCAAAGCGATCAAAGAAAAATATCCCGATGTTCAACTGATCGTCGGAAATATTGCCACCGGAGCAGCCGCCAAAGATTTAATCGAAGCTGGCGTTGATGCCCTTAAAGTCGGGATTGGACCCGGCTCTATCTGTACAACCCGGGTAGTCGCCGGGATTGGGGTTCCTCAAGTCACCGCTATCTTAGATGTCGTTGAAGTCGCCAAAGAGTACGATATTCCCGTTATTGCTGATGGTGGGATCAAGTATTCCGGTGATGTGGTAAAAGCCATTGGCGCCGGTGCGGATGTGGTTATGATTGGGAGTCTTTTCGCCGGTACTGACGAAAGCCCGGGCGAAACGATTATCTACCAGGGCCGCAGCTTTAAAACCTACCGCGGGATGGGCTCTTTAGGGGCCATGAAAGATGGCAGCTCTGACCGTTACTTCCAGGAAGGCCAGAAAAAACTGGTTCCGGAAGGGGTTGAAGGAAAGGTTCCTTACAAAGGACCACTGGCCGATACGGTCTACCAATTAGTTGGCGGGCTCCGTTCGGGGATGGGTTACTGCGGAACCCCAACGATCAAGGATTTAAGAGAGAAATCACAGTTTATGAAAATTACCAGTGCCGGTCTGATCGAAAGTCACCCTCATGATATTTCCATCACCAAAGAATCACCTAACTACAATAGCGCGCAATTTTAGGAGAATTTATGATAACAAAGCATTACCAAGATGAAATTATTCTCATTGTGGATTTTGGAGCACAATACAATCAGCTCATCGCCCGACGGGTCCGTGAAGCCAGAGTGTATTCTGAGGTTGTCCCCTATGATATTACCCCCGATGAGATTCGCCAGAAAAATCCCAAGGGCATTATCTTCACCGGTGGACCTTCCAGTGTCCATGAAGAGGGAGCACCACAATGTGATCCGGAAATTTATACCATGGGGATTCCAATTTTAGGGATCTGCTACGGTGCTCAGCTGATGGCCGAGCAGCTAAAAGGCGTCACGGATTCGGCCGATATTCGTGAGTACGGAAAAAAAGCGCTGAATTTTGAAAAAGATTCGGTGCTGTTTAAAGATATTCCCGACGGCTCAACCTGCTGGATGAGTCACACCAACTATATCCAGACGATTCCGGAAGGATTCACAATCACCGCTACTACCGACTCCTGTCCCACTGGCGCGATGGAATGTCATGAACGCAAGCTCTATGCGGTGCAATTCCATCCCGAAGTGGAACATACCCAATATGGCAAAGAAGTTTTAAATAACTTTATTTATAATGTCTGTGAATGCGAAGGTTTATGGACCATGCACAACTTTGCCCAGGAACAGATTGAAGCGATTAAGAAGCAGGTTGGCGACCGTCGGGTGTTATGTGCTCTCAGCGGCGGAGTTGATTCTTCGGTTGCAGCCACCCTGGTTCACCAGGCGATAGGCGACAAGTTGACCTGTATTTTTGTCGATCATGGGCTGCTGCGAAAAGATGAAGGCGATCAGGTTGAAGCGATCTTTAAAAACCGCTTTAACATGAACTTTATCCGGGTGAACTGCGAAGATCGTTTCCTTGGTAAATTGGCAGGCGTCAGTGATCCGGAGCAAAAACGAAAAATCATCGGCACGGAATTTATCCGCGTCTTTGAGGAAGAATCCAGCAAGCTCAACGATATTGATTTTCTGCTGCAGGGAACCATCTATCCCGATGTCATCGAAAGCGGCACTAAAAATGCAGCGGTCATTAAGAGTCATCATAACGTTGGCGGACTGCCGGATGATGTGAATTTTGAACTGATCGAACCGCTGCGAAACCTGTTTAAAGACGAGGTTCGAGCAGTGGGCGAAGAAATTGGACTGGATCATGATCTGGTCTGGCGACAACCCTTCCCGGGGCCAGGTCTGGCCATCCGAGTGATGGGCGATATCACCAAAGAAAAACTGGATATCTTAAAAGAAGCCGATTTTGTCTTCCGGGACGAGATTGCCAAAGCTGGCCTGGATGAAGAAATCTGGCAATACTTTGCGGTCCTGCCGGGAAATCGCAGTGTCGGGGTTATGGGTGATGAACGAACCTATGACTATACCATCGGCCTGCGAGCCGTTACCTCGGTTGACGGCATGACCTCCGACTGGGCGCGGATTCCCTTTGATGTGTTAGAAAGCATCTCGACCCGCATTGTTAATGAAGTGAAGCATGTCAGCCGGATTGTTTATGACATTACGAGTAAGCCACCTTCTACAATTGAGTGGGAATAAAAAACAAAGCCCTGCGTTTCCCTTATTAATGGGATTCGCGGGGCTTTAAAATTTTCAGCGGCTCTAATTTGGCTCTATTTTTTTCAAATCGTTCAATTTTTCAGCAACTTCACCGTGCTTATTTGGGTACAAATGACTGTAAGTATTGAGGGTGGTTTCAACCTTTTCATGGCCCAATCTTTCAGCGATCAGCAGCGGGGAGAAACCCAGGTCGATCAGCAATGAGGCATGGGAATGTCTCAGATCGTGGAGCCGGATCTTTTTAACGCCGGTGGCTTTGCAGCCTTTTACCATTTCATTGGTGAGAAAGCCCTTGTTATACGGGAATACCTCTGTTTCATCGGCACAGTCATAAATAGATTTTATGTGCTGGCTTAATTGGATTGATAAGAACTTTGGTATCGTGATTGTACGGGTGCTTTTAGGGGTCTTGGGCGGTGTTACGAGGTCTTTTCCCTCAACCCTTTGTTTGGACTTGTTCACCCGGATAAAATCGCTTGTGGTGTCAATATCGGCCACAGTTAAAGCCAACAGTTCGCCAAGACGTAACCCTGTATAATAAAACACATTAAAGGCGGTACCCACCTCTGGCCGTTCATCAAAATAAGTGATGAAGGTGTTGAATTCTTCTGTTGTCCAGATCTCCATTTCTTCAGCGTTCTTTTTTCCCATTGATCCGGCCTTATGGCACGGGTTTGCTTTCAGGTCATAATACTTCACCGCATAATTAAAAATGGCCACAAGTTGATTGTTGATTGTTTTTAGGTAGGTTTGGGCGTATGGTTTATCATTGACATCTTTATAGCTGATTAATTGATTTTGCCAGTTCCTTACATCGGTTGCCTTAATTTGGTTAAGTGGCATCTTGCCGAAATAAGGCGTGATTTTCAAATCGATGAGGAATTTCTTATTACTTATTGTGGATTCCCGGAGCCGATGCTTCATATCCTCAAAATATAATTCCACCAGGGACGAGAAAACCATGGTCAGATCGGCTTGCTGTTTTTCCAGGAATGTTCGCTCCCAGTCCAGGGCTTCACGCTTAAGTGGAAAACCCCGCTTCTTCTTTTTCTTCCTGGTGCCAGTATAATCTGTGTAGTAAAATTGGGCGGTCCAGGTGCCGGCTTTTTCATCAAATGTAGCTGACATAATATACCTCTTTTCTTGTTTGTTATTGCTGAAAGTGGTATAATTTGGTTGTGTAACAAATATACAACTTTCAAAGTTGGAAAAGTCCTTGAGCTGGTAACTCAGGGGCTTTTTTTCGTTAAAGGATTGGTTGAAGACTCACCCGTTTGGGTGCTCTTTTTTCCATATTTGTAAAAATTCCCACAGCAAGTCTGCATTAATGACCCATTTTCTGCCGATCCGCACGCCTGGAAATTCAGGGTGTTTCGAAAACTGTTCTATCCGTTGTGGGCTGAGATGTAAGATTTTACAGGCCTCTGTTTTGGTTACGATATTCGGCATTTTGACTACCTCCTTTACTCCTTCCATTAATTCAAGCCGTAAGGGCTCGTGAGGTCCATCACAATTGAGGTCTCCTTTAGATTTTGGGGAAGAGTCTAATCTTCTCTTTCAGATTCGCAAATGTCATCATAAACAGCTCGCCTTGAATATTCAGGTATTTTTGTTAACAGCTCTACTAATTCAACGGCTTTCTTCCTACCATCAGAGTTAAGTTTATATAATTCGTCCTCCATTTCGACTGACCAGTCATAATCGCCTAATTCTTTCTTAATGTCTCTAACATACTGCCCCATGTTTTCTTCGCCAACTAATTCAGCAAGACTTACGCCTAGGGCTTCTCTAATTTTCATGATGGTATCAAATTTTTCATCGTTTTTATCTCGTTTGATCATTGAATAGAGAGTATTTACAGGTATATCTGT
This sequence comes from Acetobacterium sp., assembly GCF_041752335.1. GTDB lineage: Bacteria > Bacillota > Clostridia > Eubacteriales > Eubacteriaceae > Acetobacterium. The sequence continues at coordinate 4,959 of NZ_JBGSHG010000076.1, forward strand.
TTCATTTGCCAAATCGGTTACCGTCATTTTTTTTATTTTTAAAATTGACTTTATATTTATTCCTATTCCCATATTTCCCTCCTTTCTATGTCACATTAAAACATGAAAGATAACATTTGTAAACACAAAAACATGATATTGCACAAAATATGTATTGACAATAACGAAACTTAGTGTTCTAATATAAAAAAACATTAAGTTTCGTGTTGAGGAGGTGATGAAATGCGAATAGACAAAATCAAGATCATGGTCGTCATGGCAAAGCAGGGTTTGAACCAGCTCCAACTTGCTGAAAAAACGGGGATGTCCCGTGGGAATTTGTCCACAATTGTCAACGGTAAAAGATGCAAAGTTGAAACAGTAATTAAAATAGCAACGGCTCTAGGCGTTGATTATAGCGAACTGCTTGAAGAAAAGGAGGCCTAACCCATGAAATACGATTTATCCAGGCAGGAAATGCTGGAACTATTATCTGACATCGTCCAGAGCAGCAGCGTTGCCGGCGATCAGGAACAGGATCTATTGAATTTCTTATCAGAACTGGAAGAACAACCCATGACATTTCTGGAAAAGCTTCACCAGGAACACCCTGAGATTGAAATCGATCTGACTATTAAGGCATATACGGCTTGCCCTTGTGCATTTGGCTACGAGGTTTATAACCCAGTTGAAATCTGTGACGTTATGGGTTGCGTGGAGTGCTGGATCAGAAAAGTGTAATAGCACTCGTTATTGATTCCGGCAGAACCGGGCTATTGGAAAAGTGCAATGAAATTTAAATAGATAGGATGGTGAGAAAATGAAAAGTTTCATCACGGCGCCTGAGGTAGCTGAAGCTATGGGTGTGAGTACGGGCAAGGGCTATGCGATTATTCGGGAGCTCAATAAAGAGCTTAAGTCACAGGGGTATATAACAATCGCCGGTAAGGTATCGAGAAGATTTTTCGCTGAAAAATACTACGGGTTTGAGGGGGCAGCAGAGAGTGACAGATTATCGGAACATACCGGAAGACCTTAAAAATCTCCCTCATTGGGTTTTAAGAAAGGGAAAAATGCCTGTCAATCCTAATACTGGTTACGGCGCAAAGGCCGGTGAAGCATCGACCTGGGGAACCTTTGAGCAGTGTTTAGCGATGGTTAAAGATTATGACGGTATCGGCTTTGAGTTCAATGACAATAGCATTGTGGGGATTGATATCGATCACTGCATTGATGAAATCGGGCTGTTATCGAAAGAAGCCAGGTCGATAGTCGAACGGTTGAACAGTTACACCGAGATTAGTCCTTCAGGGACCGGGCTTCATATATTTGTGTATGGTGATATCCCGGAAAAAGGCAGAAAGCACACCGAAAAAGGAGTAGAGATTTATAAATCAGGCCGCTACTTCACAGTTACCGCTAATGTCTATGGAGATCTGAAGCCCGTAGAGCACCGGGGAACAGAGATCATGGAGCTGTTTGAGGAATTATTTCCACAGGGGGGCAAGCCGGTTGGGAGCGACCAAACTTACAACCCGCCTTGTAATAGAATTCCTCAGGAAATATATTCTATTGTACAAAGGTCTGCACAATGTGAAAAGTTCTTTAATTATTTTCATGGAATGGGTTTAAGTGAGGACGAAAGTTCAAATGACATCGGATTTTGCAACATGCTTTCATTTTGGACCGGTAAAGATCCAGATTTGATGGATCAGATTTTCAGAGAATCAAAATTGATGCGTGATAAGTGGGATCGAAAAGAAAGCACATTTGGTACCTATGGTAATCGGACGATCCAGAAAGCTATTGCAGATTGTACTGCCGTTTATACACCAAAAGAGAATTACAGTGTAGCATTTACTGAAAGCGGCGCCGAAGTTGTGACGGTACAGGGGCAGCAAAAGGCCCCTCATAAGCCGAAAAGTTTAAAAATGGTCAGTATGGCAAGCGCAAAAGAAAAAGAACCGGAATGGCTGATTAAGGGTTATATACCAAAGTTCCAGATATCTACAATGGCTGGTGATGGAGGTGCCGGAAAAACAACACTCTGGTGTGCCATTGCTGCAGCTGTCAGCTCTGGTAGACGGGCATTTCTTTTAGATGGTGATAGCTTATCTAGTCATTTGGCTGGTGGACCTCAGAAAGTATTGTTTTTTTCAGCTGAAGATTCTTATGAACATGTTTTAAAAAGGCGATTGAGAAAAAACGGCGCAAATCTTGAGAATATATTTTCAATTGACATTGCAGATGACCGGTTCAAAGATATCAAATTTAATAGCCCTTTTCTGGAAGCGCTTATTGCAGAACACCGGCCAGCGTTGGTAGTTTTTGACCCGATACAAGCTTTTATCCCTCCTGAATTAAGAATGGGAGAGAGAAATGCCATGCGATCATGCTTGTCACCTTTGGTTGGTTATGGTGAAAAATATGGTGCGACTTTTATTATTATCGTCCATGCCAATAAGCAAAGCGGGGTATGGGGTAGAAAACGAATGGCAGACAGCGCCGATATTTGGGATATTAGCCGATCTGTATTGATGGCGGGTGAAACCAATGAAGATAAGATCAGGTATTTAAGTCATGAGAAATCAAACTATTCAATGACTGCTAATACCGTGCTCTACATTATTGAGGATGAAGTTGTAAAATTTCAGTCTTATACGGATAAAAAAGATCGTGACTTTGTTTCAGCTGAAGTCCAAAACACTAGAGCAGCACCAGAAAGGGATGGTGCGAAAGAATTTATTTTGCAGACCTTGGAAGATGGTGAAAAAGAAGACCAGCTAATAAAAGTCAATAGTAAATTTCATATTTTTTAAAAATTAGGATGAATAAAAAATGGCATGGTAAACAAGCCATCAAAAAATCCGAACAATGGCCCAAAACAGCTAATCGAAATTTACAGGGTTAAGCGAC
>NZ_JBGSHG010000077.1:0-4935 GCF_041752335.1 Acetobacterium sp.
TCGCTTAACCCTGTAAATTTCGATTAGCTGTTTTGGGCCATTGTTCGGATTTTTTGATGGCTTGTTTACCATGCCATTTTTTATTCATCCTAATTTTTAAAAAATATGAAATTTACTATTGACTTTTATTAGCTGGTCTTATGGGACTTAACTTATTGAAAAAAACGGAATAGAAAAGGAGCACCAAAGATTACATCGGTGCCGCTTCATTTTGTAAAAATTAGTTGTTCATTTCCTTGGCCAGCTTTTCAACTTCTTTTTTAGTTAGACCTGTTAATTTGGCAATGAGAGGTAGTTCAACGCCTTCATGGACAGCTTTTCTGGCAACTTCCAAAGCAGTGTTTTTAGCCCCGACTTCCATACCCTTTTCCAGGCCTTGTTCCAAACCTTGTTCCAAACCTTGTTCCAAACCCTGTTTGAGACCCTGAATAAGACCTTCGTTTTTACCTTCTTCTCTTAAAATATCAGCTAATGACATGATTGTATCACTCCCTCCCGGATAGGTTGTTTCAAGTTTATGGATAATATTATTGATATCGTTTTTAGTTAATTGTGGACCGGCATTAAAGACATAGCGAATAAAGGTTTCGAAATAGCCCATACCGGTTTCTTTATCCTCCAGCTCTTGCAAAGAGGATGCAGCGCGAAAAATATCCTCCTGAATACCAGCACTGTTTTTTGTGAAAATATCGCGAAATATAGATAAGAGAATGCGAAGCTGGGCATCGCCTTTAATTTCGTCATCCGTATATCGGGAAATATCGTAAAGTAGATACTGATAGTTGGGGATTGGAACGGATTTCTGAAGGCAAGTCATCATAGCCCCGGATCATTTCGCCCAAACTGGTTTTGATTTTCCAGGTCTCTTTTCCGTGATAAATAACCAGCGGAATGACAATAGGGATTTTATGATCAAGCTCTTTTTGCATTTTTCTTTCCCAAATTCGAACCATATAGTTCAGCAATTGAAAAGCAATATTTTTACTGGGGTAGCTTTATGTTCAAACAGAAAATAAATGTAACCTTCTTTTTTGTTGATATCTACCTGAAAAAGCATGTCTGAAAAAACTTCCTCAAGTTCATCATTGATAAAACTGTCTTTTTGCGGCTCCAATGTGTTAATGTCGACAATATCCACAATATTTTGAGGCAGATAGTTTCTTAAAAAATCTTTGGCTACTGCCAAATTTCCGAAAGTTTCTTTAAAAAATTTATCATGAGGATTTTGCACTTTCATTAGATCACCACCTTGTTCACATTATACAGGATGCAGGTTTAATATTCTATTAAATTTTTTAGGGTAGCGGTGCCACTGAAACCTCCGAAACCCTGGATAGCCCCATTGGTAACCACTACAAGCAATCAAAGGCAGCGGAGCCACTCTCTTAACTTTTCAGATTAACTTATGAGCTGGTCTTATTAAGTAGCGGAGCCACTGAAACTTCCGAAAAAAGAAGGCACCTGTGAATCTATACAATATCCCCATAATCGTTTTTGGTAATGTAAATTGGTTCTTCGGCAACATGACACATTTCTGAGATTTGTGACGTGTTTTCAAATCCTTAATTATACCATTATTAACCGGTCTTATTCATCATTCAGTAAAAATTCAAGAATATTGATTATCTTTATGCCTTCAAAATCTGAATAAAGAGTGTTGTCCATGGTAAGGATTATTTTTGGATAATGATCGGTGATTGATTGAAGAGGTTTTAGTTCGCGTTGCCTTGTTGCGTCATCTATAATGCTTGCAGAAACCTGGTAGTAAATTTTTATGTTTGATTTTGTTGCTACGAAATCTACTTCAAGTGTTCCGATTTTTCCAATAGCAACAGCGTATCCGCGTCGCAGTAATTCTAAATAGATGATGTTTTCGAGCACATGTCCGTAATCGGTGTTTCTAAGACCTGTCAACTGATTGCGAAGGCCAATGTCAACCATATAAAATTTTTCAAGAGTTTTGAGAAACAGCTTACCTTTCAGATCATAGCGGTTTGCACGGTAAATGATAAAAGCATTTTCAAGCATTTTCAGATAGTTATCAATGGTGTCACTGGTTGTTTTTCTTCCGCTGCTGGTCAGGTTGTCGCTAATTTTTTTAGTCGATACGATACTTCCAATGTTAGCTGCAATAAATTTCAGGACGCTTTCCAGCAAAGCGGCGTCTCTGACATGATTTCTCTGAACAACATCCTTCATAATCACTGTATTGTAAATGCCGCTCAAAAATGGGGCGATCGTATCGGGATGGTCTTTTAGCTCAACAACGGTAGGGAGACCGCCAAATTCTAAGTAATCTTTAAAAATTGCATCCACATTGTTACCTTTTTCGAAATCAGTAAAATCAAGATACTCTTTAAAGGACAACGGCAGCATTTTTATCTCTACATATCGACCGGAGAGAAGGGTAGATAACTCTGAGGACAAAAGATAGGCATTGGACCCAGTGATGTAAACATCAACATTAGAATCCACTAGAAATGAATTGATGGCCTTTTCCCAGGACTCAACCTGCTGTACTTCATCAAGAATAATGTAGTATTTTTGATTTGGGATCGTCATTCTGTTATTGATATAGTTATATAAGTGAACATACGTTGTAATCTCATCGAATTCAAAGGCTTCAAAGTTCATCCGGATAATATGATCATCGCGAACACCACTGCTACGTAAGTGTTCCTCGAATAATGAAAGCAAAGTTGATTTACCGCAACGGCGTATACCAGTAACAACTTTTATCAGCGGTTTATCTTTAAACTGAACTAGTTGAGTTAAATAAAGATCTCGGTTTTTCATAATAATCACCTCACAATATTGATTATACCAGAAATAAAGAGATGCTCAATGATTATTTCGATTATAGTCGAATAAAAAAGATAAATTAAATTAAACCTGAGTATAGACGAATAAGTTGCTTTGGTTAGCGGTGCCACTCTCTTAACTTTTGCAGCTTAACTTATAAGATAGAGTTAGGGTAAAGGCTAAAAACGGCGCATTATGCGCATTGATTTCTTGACAAGTATACGTATAATGCGTATAATGAAATCATAAGGAAGAGGCATGAAATTTAGAGAAGTTGAAAAAATGATACTGGATGATGGTTGGTACTTCAAGACAACTAAAGGTTCGCATAATCATTATAAACACCCTACGAAAACTGGGAAAGTCACCATACCCAAGCGTGTCGGAGATCTCGATCTTAAAACTGTCAAATCTATAATGAAACAGGCTGGCTTAAAATAGCCTTTCACGAGGAGTAATGAAATTATGAAAAAATTAGTTTATCCTGCAATTCTTTATCCCTTTGAAGTTGGGGAAGGGTACACAGTAGAAGTCCCAGATCTCCCCGGATGCATCAGCCAGGGAGATAGTCTGGCTGAGGCCATTGAAATGGGGATTGACGCTGCTTCTGGATGGATTTTAGATGAATTAGAAGATGGTAACGAATTAATTAAGGCGTCCACGATTGAAAAGATCGTTCCAGATGAGGGCGGGTTTGTTCAATATCTCGTATTGGATATGGACACATACACAGAAAAGCACGGAAATAAAGCGGTCCGCAAAAATTTAACCATTCCATCCTGGTTGAATACCCTTGCCGAAAAACAGAATATCAATTTTTCTGAAGTTTTAAAAGACGCACTTGCTGATAAATTACATATCGCATAAAATGAAGGTAGCGGGAAGAAATACGGTGCCTGACGTTAACTTATAAACTTATCTATCGGAAATAAATTGGGCCTATAATTTTGATCACGAACCTAGCGCTTGTGAATGTGTCTGTTTCTGTTCTATTTGGCTAAACCTATCTTGCTACAATGATAGAATTATTATATAATAATGGCAGAATAATTAATGAAAGATGAGGAAAGAACGATGATTATAAAATCTTCAACCACATTGAGAAACGATTATGGAAAAATTTCTTCGCTTGCTCACGAAACAGACGAACCAATTTATATTACGAAAAATGGGGAAGGTGATATTGTAGTGATGAGTATTGAAGCCTTTGAAAAAAGAGAACAAATATTAAAATTACGTTCAAAAATCATGGACGCAGAATTGTCAAGAATAGCTGGTGAACCAACAATTACCTTAAGTGAAATGCGAAAAGTAATGAAGGGAAAATTTGATGCCGCACTATAAGGTGGAATTACTTCTCCCCGCCCAAAAAGAACTAGAGGAAATTGCGGAATATCATTTATTAATGGTCGGTTCAAATTCAGCACGTAAAATTGTTGAAAAGATAATTAATGCTATGGAACGTCTTGAGGAATTCCCTTTATCCTGTCCACTGGTACCTGATGAAGAACTAAAAAGCCAAAACTATCGAATTCTGGTTTGCGATCAATATATCTGTATTTATCGGCTACTGGGCGAAACTGTATTTATTTATCATATTGCATCTGGGGCATCAGAATATGGGAAACTATTAAGGACGTAGTGTTAAAGTTGGCGGCAGGTAGCAGTGCCACTGAAACCTCCGAAAAACAGCCATAAAAAAGCACGATTTCTTAAATCATGAATGAATATTCGTTGATCTGAGGCTAATAGAAACCTAAAAATTTAATTTTTATAAAAGGTTTGAAAATGACTAAGGAATTGGCCGCAGCAGCTACTTTTCCCTCCGCAGATTTCATCCAGTTTTCAAATTTTTTGGTGGAGGGAATAATAAAGAAACCATCCTTACAATATTGCAGGCTAGATTGGCCATGGTAATATGAATTTTTGCCCCACGAAGTCTGATATACCGGCACCGTCGTAATCCGTGATTTCTGACCATTGTAGCAAAACGTCTTTCTATTTTGTAACGCTTATTGTAAGCAATGGTGAAGTCTGGGGTTGAAACTCTGGCTTTGTCTGTTAACACCGCATCATGGCGTAAATAAACCGTCACATGTCTGCTTTTCTGGTGGTATTTACCATTTTTTAGGC
>NZ_JBGSHG010000078.1:0-17791 GCF_041752335.1 Acetobacterium sp.
TAAAATGATTAGCGGTCAAAAGTGGTACCTGAAATATCTGATCATGGCTTGTACCATTATGGGAATGACCAGTCTTTCGACAATGATGACGTATCATACGATCCTTGCCTGGATTTGTCCGTTATTGATTTCCTGCCATTATTATTCTAAAAAATTTACTGCGTGGACTTTGGCGGGAAGTGTTGTTTTTATGACTATGGCTATTTTTGCCGGACTTTATGTTGGTTTATGGGATTCGAATATGATGGCTGAAATGGATGGCGCGAAAGAGCGGATCATTACCGCAAGCATTTTGATTAGAACCTTTAAGTTCTATTATTTGCCGCGAGTATTTACCCTAATCGCATTTGCGCCAATTTGTTTTACCTTGATGGATCGGACGCGGGCGCTTCTGAATAAACAGAAAAAAGATAATGAAGAAAAAGAACGAATTTCAGCTGAACTGAATGTGGCCACGGAAATCCAAACATCAATGCTGCCCAGTATTTTTCCTGACTTCACGAATCGAGCAGAATTTGAAATTTATGCGACGATGAAACCGGCTAAAGAAGTTGGTGGTGACTTTTATGACTTCTTTTCCATTGATGATGATCATTTGGCGGTAGTGATTGCCGATGTCTCGGGGAAAGGTGTTCCAGCGGCGTTATTTATGGTAGTTGCTAAAACGTTGATTAAAAATCAAGCCCAGGTTGGTCGGACGCCGGTTGAAATTTTTACATTAGTGAATGCCCAGCTTTGTGAAAATAACGAAGTGGGGATGTTTGTCACCGCTTTTATGGGGGTATACGAAATTTCGACACATCATTTTGTTTGTGTGAATGCCGGACATAATCCGCCATTGTTAAAAAGAGCAGATGGCAGCTTTGAATATTTAAAATTGCATACCGGCTTTGTGCTTGGCGGAATGGAAGAGATTAAGTATAAACAGCAAGAAATGCAGCTGACAAGTGGCGATGAATTATATCTCTATACCGATGGCGTCACCGAAGCAACGAATATCAATGATGAATTGTATGGTGAGGATAGATTGCTTGCTGCACTCAATAACAATATGGACTTAAATGCAGATGAATTGCTTTCAAGTATAAAAAATGACATTGACTGCTTTGTTAATGGAGCCCCCCAATTTGATGATATTACAATGGTCGCCTTTAAAATTGGAATTTAGTATGCACAGGAGTATGAAAAATTCTTCACCACCGTAACGAACCACCATATCAGTGGGACGTGACAAAGCCGTGCGAAGGGTGTCACCGATCTTAATCAGGTTAGAAACACGCTTAAATGTGCGGCTGCATAGGCTTTTCTTTTTTCACTGCCCGCTGCTTTAGCTTCCTCAAAGCTGGGTCCACCATTAATCCAATAGACATATTCTCCCGTATATATCATAACCAATAAGCCATCAATTGCAATAACCGTGAACATCAGCACCATCCTAACCTCGGCACCCTCTCCCCAGGTTATCTGGAATAGCTGATCAAGAGTTCTATTGATAAATACTGGTATAAAGGTACTCCCTGCTATGAATAAGATCATCCACAGGATCAATGGTTTATAAGTTTTCTTATACTCTTGTTGATCCATCATTTTTTCTTTTTCTTCGGCTTGGGCATTGGCAGTTCCTGATAACTGACCCGCAGCAATTCGGCCAACCATTCCCGGTCATCCAGCGAATCAATCAAAAACTGTGGCTTGGCACCCGGGTATGGCAGACCTTCTTCAACGGTTTCCAAGTGTTCTTCAATGATGACTCGCCCTGCTTCTGTTTTCTTGAGGAAAAACTGATTATCACAGATCAGTCCGACAATCTTTTCGTCAAGATAGACGCCATATTCACCAAACATTTTTTTGCAGCTGATGTTTCCTGCCGCCATTAACTGATCACAGACATAGTCTGCAAATTCCTTGCTGGTTCCCATTGTTGCCTCCTTGTTTTTGTTTATTATAACTCGGAAATTTCAGCTGGGGAAATTGAAATTTTGCCAGCTTTATCTTCGGTTAATAATGCGGATCTGCATGCTTTCCATCACATCTAACGCAGCCTCGTTAAGGCGGTCTTCATTGCTGGCGACGCAGCTGGCATCGACAATAATTTCCGCTTCCGGCAGGGCCGCCTTGGCCAGCACGGCATCCGAGATCAGACAGATGTTTGAAACAACCCCGACCAGCTCGACCCGGTCATACTGGTTCGCCGCCAGAAACTCGGCAAGCTCCATGGATCCAAATGCGATCTTTTCGATACAAGTGTCGGTATCTAAGCGCAGCTGGGCCACCTTGCCATAAAGTTCCCACCCGGCTGTTCCTTTGATACAATGAACAACCGGTAAATTTCTGCCTTCCTGAGTATTTAGATAATCGGCCGTATGGGTATCATAGGTAAACAGAATTTCCTGGCCTTTCTGGCGATATTCCATTATTTTTTGGGCAATCGGCTCCTCAAGAAGAACCGCCTGAGGAAAGCCAAGGGCCCCATCGACAAAATCTTGCTGGTAATCAATTACCAATAAAATGCTTCTCATCTATTTCACTCTCCATTTTTATGCTGGTCTGATTCATGCCTTCAAATTGCTTTACTCGCCAATGATTTTGACCAGCACCCGCTTATCCCGTTTACCATCAAATTCGAAATAAAAGATCTGTTCCCACTGGCAAAATCCAGCTTGCCGGCGGTGACGGCTACCACTGTTTCTCTGCCCATAATCGTTCGTTTCAAATGGGCATCGGCCAACACTTTCATGTCCGTCTGGATCAATGAACATCAGCATTCCAGATCCATGACATATTTCACATTCAAAATATAGGTTTTAATTTTCTTAATAGGTGTTGACGACTAGATTTCATTAAGCTATAATTTATTAGGTTGCCAACATAATAAATCTGAATGTCAACACTTTCTTGGCTGTGTTCTAGAGGAAGAGGCTGAGCAAGAAAGGATCGTAACATAGAAGGTCAACAACACCCTGGATGCCGTGATTGGCCCGCTGAATATGGCGGCAGAATGCGTGGATCACATCAGTAAAGGGGAAATTCCGGCAAAGATTACCGATACCTATAATGGGAATTTCAACACAATTAAGAATAACCTCAATATCTGTTTTGACGCTATCAACGCGCTGGTTGAAGACACCAGGATGCTGGCCCAAGCCGGAATCGATGGAAAACTGGATATCCGGGCAGATGCCAGCAAACACCAGGGCGATTTTGCCCGGGTTATCGACGGGGTTAATGAAACTTTGGATGCCGTGGTCGCACCGGTACAGGAAACCTTAGCAACCTTAAAAGAACTGGCCCTGGGAAACCTCAACACCGGGATGGTTGGCAATTATCAGGGCGACTACGCAGTCATTAAAAAGGACATGAACCAAACCATTAGTTTCCTCAAACAATATGTGGTGGAAATCACCCATATCCTTGAAGAAGTCGGTCAGGGTAACCTGGAACAGCACATCACCGAAGACTATTTGGGCGATTTCCAGGCCATTAAAATAGCCCTGAACGAGATTACTACCAGCCTCAGCATCACCATGACAGACATCAACATAGCCGCTGGACAGGTCGAAATTGGATCTCAGCAAATTTCTGATGGCGGTCAGGCACTGTCTCAAGGTACCACCGAGCAGGCCAGTTCGATTCAACAGCTCACCGCCTCCATTTCAGAAGTGGCAGCGGAAACCAAGAAAAACGCCATGAATGCCAATGAAGCCAACGAATTAGCCTTGAAAGTTCGAACCAGTGCCGAAGTTGGGAATAGCCAGATGAACCGGATGGTTGCCGCTATATCAGACATTATTGAGTCATCAAAAAGCATTTCAAAGATCATCAAAGTCATTGACGACATCGCCTTCCAGACCAATATTCTAGCCCTGAATGCCGCTGTTGAAGCTGCTCGAGCCGGACAGCACGGAAAAGGTTTTGCCGTGGTTGCTGAAGAAGTCAGAAATCTGGCCGCTAGAAGTGCAGATGCTGCCAAGGAAACGACAGCTCTGATTGAAGGCTCCATCGACAGGGTTGGAGCAGGAAGTCAAATTGCCGATCAAACCGAAGCAAGTCTCAAAGAAATTTTAACAGAAATTGAGAAAGTGTCTAATTTAGTGGGCAATATTGCCCAAGCTTCCAACGACCAGGCCTCGGAAATCGCCCAGATCACCCAGGGTATTGAACAGGTATCCCAGGTGGTTCAAACCAATTCAGCCACTGCTGAAGAGAGTGCGGCCGCCAGTGAAGAACTTTCCAGCCAGGCTGAAATGCTAAAGCAAATGGTAGACACCTTTAAAATAAAAAGTATAACGACACAAGTTAACCATTTAACCCCCGTTAGTTCCAAACCCATGAAATCCATCAGCCCGCAGCCTTCACCGATAACAATCAATATGGATAATGATATCGATAAATACTAGATTGGTATCGTTTGACCATTGTCAAATAGTATTCTCTCGACTTCATGCCCTTGACGTCATTCTGGCCGCTTTTGATCAGGAATCTTAAGCTAGCCGCGAATAATTAGTGTGACTTAGGGCGTTTCGGGACCTTGTCCACCACAGCCATCCTCAAGGGCATTTCTGATCCCCTATTTATCTGATCGATTGCTGCAATAATTAGATCAGCATCAATTTGCGCTTAACATGGTAGCAGCAGCTAAAACCTAAATTCTAAAGTAACCGGGAGTTTAAAATGAAAATCCGCAATGATTACACCTGCCCGCTTGAGATTGTCCATGACATTATCAAAGGCAAATGGAAAACCATTATCATTTTTCAAATGAGAACTGGTTCTGTTTCGCTTTCGCAACTGGAGAAAAGCATCGCTGGTATCAGCCAGAAAATGCTCTTGCAACAATTAAATGAGCTGCGCCATTTTGGCCTGGTCGCCAAAGAAAACGCTCCCGGTTATCCGCTTCATGTTGATTACTATCTGACCGCACGGGGCAAGCAGATTCTTAAAGCCATTGAAATTATGCAGGACGTTGGAATTGACTATATGATTGAACATCACCTGACTGACAGCTTAGATCAAAAAGGCATCTGTTATCTCAAATAGTTGCTCTGATTTTCCCTATCGATAAACATACCCACCAAAAAGTGGGTAATTTACCTCCTGATCAAGATGGCTTATACTGTCAAAAACGAGGAGGTTTAATAAATGAAAAAAGCATTCATTCTAATTGATATCCAAAATGATTATTTTCCCGGTGGCCGTTTTGAGCTTAATCAGCCGGAAGCCGCTGCCCAAAACGCCAAACGTGCTTTAGATTATTTTAGAAAAAAAGGGCTTCCCGTCTTTCATGTTCAGCATATCAACACAAAAGCAGAAGCCCTCTTTTTCAGCGCCGATACCGTAGGCGTCAATATCAATAGCCTGGTATCGCCCTTGCCCGGAGAAAGGGTGATTATCAAAAATACCCCAGATAGTTTCTTCAACACCGATTTACTTCCGCTTCTAAATGAATTGGCCATCGAACAGTTGGTGATCTGCGGCATGATGAGCCATATGTGTGTTGACACAACGGTGCGTTCCGCCAAGAGACTGGGCTTCGCCATTGAATTATTGAGCGACGCCTGTACCACCAGAGATTTGCTCTGGGAAAACACCCCGGTTCCGGCTGAGCTTGTTCACACCGTGTTTATGGCGGCCCTGCAAAACAGCTTTGCTGATGTGAAGGATACCATGACGTTTATAAAATCTGATTCCTAAAAGATGACTTGGCAATTGTGACAAATAGGGTGCTGTGTACAAACAGCACCCTTGGTTTCCTAAATTTAAATTTTTCTTAATAGGTATTGACGAGTTGGGTTCCTTAGGTTACAATCCATTAGGTTGGTAACCTAACTATTTTAGATGCCAACAATTTTACTGACAAGAAAGAGGAACTTTATTTTATGAATCAATTAACAAGTAAAAGAAAAACCGTTGTTATGATCGCGTTGATGGCTACCATGTTTTTTGCTGCTATCAATCAAACGATCATAAGCTCAGCACTGCCGGGAATTATCGCTCAGTTGGGTGGGATGGAATACTACTCCTGGGTCATTACCATTTATATGCTTACTTCAACAATTTCTACCATACTAGTTGGAAAATTATCTGATATCTATGGCCGAAAACCGTTTATCCTGGGCGGTATTTTAATTTTCTTAGTTGGAACCTTCTTAATCGGTTTGTCCACTGATATTTTCCAGATGATCGCCTTCCGTGGAATCCAGGGTGTTGGCGGCGGTATCTTAATGTCAATCACCCTTACCGCTGTGGGTGATTTATACCCCGTCCAGGAAAGAGCAAAATGGACCGGCGCAATGATGTCTATTTTCGGATTTTCCAGTATTCTTGGTCCCGTACTTGGCGGTGTTCTAATTGATTACATCGCCTGGAAATGGCTGTTCTGGATTTTCTTGCCGCTGGGTGTTGTTGCCTTTGCGATGATTTGGCGGATGTTTCCTAAAACTACCGGGGATGGATCCGGTTCAATTGACTTTGCTGGTTCAATTCTATTAGCTGTTTCGATCAGCAGCTTGTTGTTTGGTTTCTCTTGGGCAGGATCAAAATACGCTTGGGGTTCACCGCAAATATTAGGCTTATTTGCAACGACGATACTCGGAATCGTTATTTTTGCCCTGGTCGAAAGCAAAGCAAAGAACCCGGTCATTCCCCTATCGCTATTTAAAAACAAGGGGGTAACCATTTCTCTTGTGGCCAGTTTTGTGATGAGCGGCGGAATGATGGGCGCAATGTCCTATATGCCATTCTACATTCAAGGGGTACAAGGCTTGTCAGCAACGACATCTGGTTTATTTAATATTCCCATGTCAATTATGATGATTATCTTCAGCACCCTAGTCGGAAGCTGGTTATCAAAATCAGGTAATTACCGATTATTCGCCGTCGTCGGTTTAGGTATTATGAGTGCCAGCATGATTGTGATGGCTAATATGGGCAGCGTAACCATGGCTGCGGTAAGTCTGGTTATTTTCGGAGTCGGACTTGGTTTTGGGATGACGGTCTTCACAACCGCAGCACAAAATTCAGCCCCTGCCTCACAGCTTGGGGTGGTTACCGCAACCACCACGCTTTTTCGTAATCTCGGCGGGACTATCTTCATCGCCATATTTGGTTCAATCATGAACACATCGATGGCGAAAAACTTGGGAACTGCTATATCATCGAGTGCCGGCGTCGATTTATCAACATTAGATGCTGCAACCGCAGCAAGTTTCAAAGAAATGGCAAATCCACAGCTGCTACTGAATAAAGATAAGTTTGCCGCGATCCAAACGGCGATGCCACAACAACTGCAAGATATATTCGTTCAAATGATGGACATGGTACGAACCGTGATGGGCGATGCCTTATCTAATGTTTTCTATATCGGCGCGGCACTGCTGCTGGTCGGCGCGATCGTTTCATTGTTCCTGAAAGTAAAACCGGTTTATGAAGAGATTGAATAGACCTGTTCCCGGTGAACACAGTTTGTCAAAAAAAATATTGTTGCCTATTCACAGATAAGATATAATGAAGAACATCTATAATTAGCCATATTTATCAGAAAACAAAAACTTGAGTGAGGTGGATTTCGTGAATAGCCAGCCCAATATTGAAATTAAAAGACTAATCGATGTATTTGAAAGCGTGTCCAGAGCAGAACGAAAAAAACAACCATTATTGGGATTAAAACATAGCGAAATCCGCGTTTTGTTATGTCTTAAAGATATTTCTTGCGACACTGATGGTATTGCCAGTATCTCAGAAATCAGCAAGCGAATGTCCGTAACATCACCTACTGTTACTGAATTGGTTAAAGCTTTAAGCAGCAAGGGATATATTGACCGCAGTACCAATTCAAAGGATAAAAGGGTTGTTGATCTTAAGCTGACAGCCAAAGGAGAAGAAATAGTTGCAAAGGGCAGCTGTTATTTTACAGCATTGTTTGCCGGGCTCGTCGACAAATTAGGCCCAGAAAAAAGCGAGATGCTGCTCGAATTATTGGAACAGGTGTGCGAATATCTTGAAGATGTACATGTCGAGGTTTGATCGTATCAAAAGACCGACTTTACTTTATTCTATCGTCAAAAATTATTCTTATTAAAGCATTATGCAGGTGAATCTTATGCCAGAACTGCCAGAAGTCGAAACCGTTCGCCGAACGTTAAAGCATTCTATTATTGGAAAAGAAATTAAGGAGATCCGGGTTCATTATGCTAAGATCGTTGTCGGGGATACGGACAATTTTGTGACGACGTTAACCGGCCAAACCATTCGCGATATCGATCGGGTCGGGAAATACTTAATCTTTATTTTGGATCATGATGCCTTTATTTCGCATTTACGGATGGAAGGCAAGTATAATATTGTCGACGCTTCAAAGCCGCTAAACAAACATGAACATCTTAGCTTTGTCTTTAGTGACGGTAGCGCATTACGCTATCAGGACACCCGTAAATTTGGGCGTTTAGAACTGGTGAATAAAGAACGCTATCGTCACGATTTACCGCTTTGCAAGCTTGGACCCGAACCATCGAACGCCGATCCTAAAGCGATCTATGCAAAAATACATAAGAGTAGTCTGCCGATAAAAAGCTTGTTGCTCGATCAAACCATTATGACCGGAATCGGCAATATCTACGCCAATGAAATCTGTTTCACGATGAAAAGGGATCCCACCACCCCCGGGAAACGGGTCAGTCAAAAGCGGGTCGCTGAATTAATCGCCGTAGCAAAAGAAATTCTGGCGCAGGCCATTGCCCAGGGCGGAACAACGATCCACTCTTTTGACGCCAATGGTATTACCGGCTTGTTTCAGATGCAGTTACAGGTACATACCTTAAGCACCTGATCACCAAAAACATGACCCTTGGTATCATTGACCGTTTTAAAGCGGTCAATATCAAACATCGCAATCGAAGCGGGCTGGCTGGCCTGCCGGGCCTCATAAATCGCGCTTTCCAGCGATGCAGGCACTTTGGACCGACTCAGATATTACCAGAATCACGGTTCCGGCATCAAAAAATAGACCATCTTTCCGATTCTGATCATGATAATTCCGATACATCTGCTGCCACATCTCCCCGTACCAGGATATTTTTAGCTTGTCTTTTTCCGCATCGGAAAGGTTGGCTATTTTATTCAGTTCATCAATGGCCATCGTTCTTAATCGGTCAATGTCATCACGGACAACACAATAGGATACATTCTGCTGATTACCGCCGATCAGCGAATACCGTCCGGCTTCAATAATTTTTTAAATCTTTTCTATTTCTACTGGCTTCACAGAAAACTGCCGGATTGTTCTTCTGAATTTCAGCGCCCGTAAGTATTGATTTTCATCTAAATCAAATGCGCCCTGCTGATATTCTAAAATTTCTGACATCGGATAATTTTCCAGGCTAACGGCATTTTTAGGACAAACGGCGATACAATGCCCGCACTCAATACAACGAATTTTTTTAGACCTTACCTGTTCCCCAACCACTTCGATATCTTGGGTGAAACAATCTTTCGCACATAGTCCGCAGCCGATACATTTATTTTCATAAATTTTAATCATGGTTCTCCTTTATGATTTTTTCAGCCATCATTTTTTACCAGATAGCCGTCAAGATATCTGGTGATAATTCTGGCCAACACCGCCGCTATATTCATCTCTCCATCGCAAAGACACCACTCAAAGACTGCGCCTTTGATGATTGTACACAGACCAGATGAAGGTCTGTGTACAATCAGTCCCATCTTGGCGGCTTTCTCCATTTCATCTTCACTTTTCTCGAGGATCGAATTCTTCAGAAACTTTCCCTCGGTTTCTGACATATAGGCCGATAAGGCCGAATTATTATTAGAATAGAAGCTCTTCATAAACGGAACGCCCAGGGCCTGGTAATGATTGATCAGGGTCATATAAAGTTCGATGATTCTGCCGGTAATACTATTTTCTGATGATCTTAGCTCCGCATCATAAAAATCTTCTGATACAAAATAAAACATCAGATCATCCTTGTTCTGAAAATAATAATAGAAAGTCCCGACGGCAATGCCCGCTTCTTCACACACATTTCTGACCGTCACTTTTTCAATGCCTTTTTCCTTTAGTAGTCGAACGGTCGCTTCCAGAATCTTTGATTTATTTTCCATTCGATTCAATTTTTGCTTCAGCATGCTTTCCTTCGCCATATTTCATCTCCACCGGTATGTTAGTATTTTATCTTTTGCGATACATTATACTGTGATTTTTCAATTCCCCCAACCCTGTCATCTGATGGGTAACAATCAGACCGACCCCGCCTTTTGCCCGTCTAACATAATAATCAATTTCAGGCTGCGTAACCTGACCATCAGAAGAAGCAAAATGAGTTTCTGTTGGTCCCATAATGACATGATTACGAAGCGTCATGTTACCAATCTTACCTGGTTCAAGTAAAAGTTAAAACATCTTTTTAGTCTCCTCAATATTAATTTTCGAACGTGTTCTATTATTTTTTTGTACCAAAGAGATTTGTTTTAAAACGCAAATAGAACCTGCTCCATACGTAACAGGTTCTATTTAACAGCAATGTTGATGCATCATTCTGTGTTTTTTTAATGTCGCCTTGGGGACGGTTAATAAATTTGAAGAGATCGACCGCGTTGACTGATTGCCCGTCTATAAAACGGGTAATGTTTATATAAGATAAGTCTGCGTGCTCGAAGTCACACTTATTTGGGCAATGTAATGAAAGGATTGCTAATAATCATGATAACACCATTAACAGGCGCCTGCCTCATCGGTCAATCAGGCGGACCGACCTCCGTTATTAACGCCAGTGCCCTTGGCTGCATTGAAGCTGCACTTGCTTCAGAACATATCACAACGGTGTACGCTGCTGAAAATGGCATCAAGGGTGTTTTAGACGATCGATTATATATTATGGATCTGGAGGATTCTTGCGAACTTTCACTCCTGAAGTACACTCCCTCCTCGGCGTTTGGTACCAGCCGTTATAAACTTAAGGATTTCATTGTCGATGACACAGATTACAAGCGTATTCTCAAAACATTCCGGAAGTATGAAATCCGTTATTTCTTATATAACGGTGGCAATGATTCCATGGATACCTGCAGCAAAATAAGCAGTTATCTGAAGCAGAACAACTATGATTGCCGGATTATCGGCATCCCTAAGACCGTCGACAATGACCTTTTAGGCACGGATCACTGCCCCGGCTACGGTAGTGCCGCAAAGTTTGTTGCGACATCTTGCATGGAGATTTACAAAGATGCAAAAGTCTATGGAACTGGTTCTATAACGATCCTGGAATTCATGGGTCGAAACGCCGGATGGCTGACCGCTGCTGCCGCGCTGGCCACCTACAAAGGTCTTGGCCCTGATCTGATCTATTTGCCTGAGATCCATTTTGATCTTGCCGATTTCATTGCCGACGTAAGCCGCATCTATGAAAAAAAAGGAGACGTTCTTGTCGCTGTTTCTGAAGGCATTATGGACAAAAACAGTACTTACATTGCCGCCTATTTTTCCGATCTGACCAAGCATACGGATGCTTTTGGCCATTCAAGAATGGGCGGACTTGCCGCTGGCCTTGCCAGCTTTGTCGGCACAAAGATCGATACTAAGGTTCGCGGTATCGAATTCGGCCTTACTCAGCGATGCGCCGCCCATATTGCCTCAGGTACCGACATCGAAGAAGCCTATCTGATCGGCCGAACCGCCCTGGAAGTTGCACTTGACGGTGCCACCGATCAGATGGTAGGCTTTGAAAGGATTCCCGGAAAAGAGTACCAATACCGGATAAAAATGTTCGATCTAATCGATGTCGCAAATGCTGAAAAGAAAATACCCCGTGAATGGATCAATGTCGCCGGCAACGGTCTTCTGCCGGCTTTCATCGACTATGCACTGCCACTTATTCAGGGCGAAACCAAAATGCCGAAAGAAGATGGTCTTCCCAGGTTCGCCAAGCTTAAAAAAATCATGACCCGGGATATATAAATATTTACAGTACTTTTATTGTACACAAAAAACCTGCTACTTTACGTAACAGGTTCTATCTAACATCCATTGATGTGTAGTTCATGGTGGCGGAGAAGGTGCGTATCTATCAGTATCCCCTCCCATAAATTTTGTTATTATAATTACTCTACGACAAAGTTCTTTCTGTTTTTACAAAATTATTTGCTTTATGCAAATAATTTCTTTAAATGTCTTACGTTGCACTTCAAGCCTATAAACAAAATACCGCATATAATGGAATCGACACGATATCATTTTCAAATCCAAAATTTTTGCCTGAGATCCGAATCGAATAATCCGGATGATAGTGTTTGAGATAAACCGATAAACTTCTTGATTTGACATTTTCTCTTGCTTTAACCTCAATCGGCAAAACAGCACTGTGTTTCTCAATCACAAAATCAACCTCGGATGTTCCCGAAGTCCAGTAATACAAAGGATAACCCTTTTGTATTAAAGCAGTGGCAACATAGTTTTCAGTCAGTGCGCCGATAAAAACATGATCATTACCTTTAATAATGTCATATTCATTGACGCCAGCCCGGTGCGACAACAGTCCAACATCACCCATATAGAGTTTAAATGAAGCCATATCTTTAAAAATAGCCAATGGATGTTGAGCTTGTTCGACCCGCTCGCATTTTAGGACGATTCCCGCTGCCAAAAGCCAATCAATTGATGCCCCAAATAATGAGGCCCGGCCCCCCCTGGCCACAACTTTATATTGAAACTTTTTATTATCTTTGGCCAACTGCGCCGGCAGACTATCAAAACAGGCCATGATTTTCGTTGTGTCGCTATATGTTGCATACTTGGCCATATCCGCAACGTAGGCATTGATGATCGCTTCCTGGATTTCTGCTACCTCAAGCAAGCTGTTGTTTTCTGAATATTCTTTTACTGCTTCAGGCATGCCACCGACAATTAAATATTCACGATAAAGGCCCATTGCCTTTTTGTGCAAAGCCGGATCCAACGGCTCACGTTTTTCATAATACACCCTTATTTCATCTGCCAGCATTTCCTGATTCTTCGCCCACAGGAATTCTTCAAAATCCATCGGAACCATATGAATTTGATTAACTTTCCCCACTGGGAAACTGAAATCTTCACGTTTTATTGCCACGCCAAGTAAACTGCCCGCACCGATGACGTAATATTCTGGGGCATCTTCACAGAAATATTTCAAGCTTGTCAAGGCACGCTCACAGGCCTGAATTTCGTCAAAGACAATTAAGGTTGTCTCCTTATTAATTTTCTCACCAAAATAAACCTCAAAGCGATGAATTAAAAAGTCTGGAGAAATATTTCCCTGGAAATCTTCGGCTAATTCCCTGTTCAATTCAAAATTGATATAAATCGTGTTCTGAAAATGTTTTTCGCCAAAATATTTGATACTGGTGGTTTTCCCAATTTGACGAGCGCCATAGATTAGTGCCGGCTTACGGAAATTTTTATTTTTCCAGGATATTAAAACATCTTCAAATTTTCGTTTCATTACCGCTCTCCACTGTGTTTTTTCTTTTAATTTACCATGTTTGGCACAGATAAGTCAAATAAAATGTGTTATCTATACATTTTATTTGACTTATCTGTGCTTCAGTTTAATAATTTGAAAAATTTTATAAATTGGAGTCAGGTAAATGATCTATAAAATACCGACAAACATTGAAAAGCCAATTTCAGTATAAACTGCTGCTTTTTCGCTTCCCCCATCATTAATAGTTATTGACACACCATCCTGGATCAACATCATAACCAAGTGGCAGATTTCCTCCGGTATACAACCTAGATTCCCGCAAAGTGTAACGAGATATTTCGTTACAAACCCAGTAAAATAAATGGTTTGAGCCCATTTTCCCTTGATTTTTTCCTCGTTATATATTATGATGTATAACGAGGGTGGTGAGAGCTTTATGGGGATTATTTATCAGACAAACAAGAAAACCGGAATTACCTATGCTTACCAGAACGAATCTTATTGGAATAAGGAAAAGCAGCAGTCCAGAGCAAAACGCAAACTTCTCGGTAAGGTCGATCCAGCGACTGGCGATATCATCCCAACGCGCAGTTATAAAAAGAAGGAGTACATAGACGAATCAGCTCCCGTGAAACCCGGTCCGATCGCCATTACCAAATACCAACGTTGCTTCTTTGGTGCCACTTACCTGTTTGATCAGATCGGTAAATCACTGGGGCTTACCGTCGATCTTAAAGACTGTTTTCCCGAAAACTACAAGAAAATCCTGTCGATCGCCTATTATCTGATTCTTGAAGAAAACAACGCATTGAGCCGGTTTTCGCATTGGCAAAAGCTTCATATCCATCCCTATGGCGAAGATATCGCTTCACAACGGAGCAGCGAGTTATTTCAATCCATTGATGAAGAAAGCCGGATGCGTTTCTTCGAGAAACAGGGTCGACGACGAATCGAAAAAGAATACTGGGCTTTTGATATTACCTCCATCTCCAGTTATTCTGAAGCGCTTAGCCAGGTGAAAAATGGCCGAAACAAGGAACATGACCGCTTGCCGCAAATCAACCTTGCCCTATTGATTGTTATCATCAATTGATGATAACAAAGATTATCTTCAAAATCAGATTATCTTCAATCTCGGCAGGATTGCCTGAAATTACAAGGAAATCCTGCCGGATTTTAAAGATAATAATTCAGCTCAAACCGCAGAATTCGAGCAGGTACTGTTCCTTATCCTTCCACTTTTTACTGGTAGTGGTTTTATCCGTACCTGATGGTTCATGGTCAACCGACTCAAGGGCTTTTTTGATCGTATCTTCGTCCGCATATGAGTTGGCAGGTCAGCATTGGTTTTTCAAGAATCACAGATGAACCGCAGTCTGGACAAAACTTTTGACCTTCTGTTAACGGAGCATTACACGTGATACACATTAATCCGATTGGTTTTTTCAGTAGAGATTTTCCACATTCCGGACAGAAGTCTTGACCTAAGGGGATCACTGCCTGGCAATGAGGGCAGGTTGTTTCAAATTTCGTTCCACAGGATTCACAGAATCGATTATCATGATGATTAGACATCTGACAATTGGGACAAATAATAGTGTTTGATTTGGGTTCAGCGGTAAAAACTTGGGCACCATTATGCGATTGAATTGTTTTATAAAGAAAGTTGATGATTTCTTCAGGTAGTTTTTTTTGTCCCCAGGCACCAATAGCAGATGTTGCCAAGAGTGGCCAAAAGATTAATGCACCAACAGCGGCGGCACCAGCCTTATCGATCCATTGTCCAGAACCAATATTAACCGTCAATAAATTATTTCCTGTGATGGACATTTGAATTTGGATAGCAGAATCTATCCCCGCAAATTTTTTCCAGCTTTCAGCAGCTTTGGCTTGCACCAGATATCCTTCACTGGTTTGTACCGATTCCGCATTTAATTTCTTTTGATCACTTAAAAATAGACGTAATTTTTCTGCTACCATCTCAAGGGTAAGCTCCTCAGAGAGTTTATAAATTTTTGATTCAGCCATGGTAATTTCCTCCAAATATAATTAAATTTTTAAATGTAATGAATAATCAAGCAGTTCTGTAAGTTCGAAAAATAATTTTTGACTCAATTCCAAAAGGTCCAGGTTTCATAGTAATAAACCTCATCAGTACGTTGACCACTTAAAATTGCATAAAAAATTAAACTTAAAACATAAATTCCGATACCAATTACCACAGAAAGACAATCCATACGGTTTGCTTTTGGATTCTTTCCAGTTACACCAGTCCAGATATATTCCAAATATGATTTGAACCCTTTGTTTGTTCGACATGCCTTGTAGTTTGGCATGGAATGAATAATGGCGACAACCATGGAAAGAATGATAATTCCACCACCGAAGGCACTACTAAATAAACTAACGACAAATCCGACAACTTCCAATACGATCAATATAAGACTAATGTTGCTTGCGCCTTTCTTCACGACTCCCTGAACATCGATAGGTGTCGGGGAAGATTTGCTCGAATCATTGATAGCACCACAATTTGGACCACCGGAATCCTCAAACAACTGGCTTCCACATTTTTTACAATACATTTTTTTCCTCCGTTATTTTTTATTTTGTAAGACAAGTATACAAGAGCAACATAGACAGATTATGTCCATGAAAAGAGATAAATACAAATTATTAAGATGTTTTTGATCGTTGAACAATTCAGGTATTAAAATCAGACAATGAGACTTGAAATGAGACAATCTAAAAATATTACCTACAAAACCCCCTTTTCTTTTAAGCTACAGAACAATCCCTCAGAACCAATAATGATGTGATCCAACAGCTCAATCCCCATGATTTTACCCGCTTCATTAATACGAGTGGTGATATTGATATCTTCCTGGGATGGTTCAGGATCTTCTGATGGATGATTGTGAAAAAGGATAATACCGGCAGCATTTGACAGAATATGTTTTATAGTCAATCATGGAAAGGTATTACAATTGAATCCTTTATGTATGAGCTGGATGAGTATCTTAAATGGTATAATCATTCGAGAATTAAAATGTCACTTGACGGTATGAGTCCAATCCTTTATCGTCGTAGTTTAGGGTTGGCAGCGTGAAAATTGAAAAAGTCCAAAAAAATATCCGCACCCCCCTTTTCTACATTTTTATTTTTCAATAAACAAGAATCCAGAGACTGTTTGTATCCTGGATTCCCGAAATTTATAACGATGGAGGATCAACCCCCAAAGCTTCATAAATATCCTTCTGCTTTTCAGTGACTTCACCAAGTATTCGTCCATGCCCGGGGGCTTCAAACAGCTCAATGAGATCAAGTTCATCAATCAATCCTTGCAATGACCACTTCTCAAAAAGTCCAGCATCCTGCATCTTTTTTTTCACGTAGGATAAGTAAATAAGTGCAATAAATTCGATAAATAGCTTGCCGTTTAATGACAATTCAGAGGAAACTTGCATTCTTCGAAAATTCAGTCGTTCTTTTAAGTTGCCGAATCCTTTTTCAACGATATCTTTGCTGCGATAGATTGACAATGCCTCAAATGGGTCACTGACTTCATTTGAAAGCAATGCGAAATAGCCATAGTTCCTGGCTGCTTCCTGCATGACATCCTCTTTGGGGGCAACTTTACGGCCTCGCTTCGGTGTTTCCGTAACGGTGAAGTACCGGTCATAATCGTTGCTACGATAATCCTTACGTGAATTAGTCATCAAATCAGTATAAAGGCTGGTAAAATAATCATTCATATCCGCCTGATCCCTTGCCGCTTTTTCTGGATTGTAGAAGAGTAATAGATAAGCACGGCGTTTGTCTTTGATCGTATCCCCTTTATAGGGACGTTCCTGTTCGTAATCCCATGAAATGGTTCGGCATATACCATGAGTTCCAAATTGGGTTTCCAGATTAGACCAGAGTTGTAGATTAGAACGTTCTTCTTCGAGGATGTTTTTGACATAATTCAAGCCAAGTTTCACGCCAACAATGAACTTCTGGTGATTTTTGTACAGTAAATCAATATTTCTCTTACTGTAAAAGCCACGGTCTAAAACGACCCGAATCTTTTTATAGCCCATGACATCAAATTCGGTCATCAATTGCCTGATGGTTTTGACATCCGTAATGTTACCGGCCAGTTTGCGATAGTAAAAGGGCAGGCCGGATTCTTCCCCAAACATTATCTTCAAAATCAGATTATCTTCAATCTTGGTAGGATTGCCTGAATTATAAGGAAATCCTGTTGAATTTTAAAGATAATAAATCGTCATTGTACGCTATTCTTTTATTAGCCGGTTATCGGCAGATCGGAGGATAAT
>NZ_JBGSHG010000079.1:0-58171 GCF_041752335.1 Acetobacterium sp.
AGTGAAAAGAGTTTATAATTTTTCAGCTGGACCATCTTGTTTACCACTAGAAGTCCTGGAAAAAGCTGGGTCTGAAATGGTATCCTATGGAGATGCCGGCATGTCCGTGATGGAGATGAGTCATCGATCATCCTATTTTGATGACATTCTTCAAGCAGCAAAAAGTCTTTACCGAGAACTGATGAATGTTCCCGACAATTATGAGATTCTGTTTTTACAAGGTGGAGCATCAACTCAGTTTGCCATGATTCCACTCAATCTTTTTTCAAAAACCAATAAAGCCGATTTTATGATTACCGGCAGTTGGGCTAAAAAAGCTTATCAAGAGTCAGCCCGTTATGGAGAAGCAAAGGTTATTGCATCATCCCAGGATAAAACCTTTTCCTACATCCCTAAGGTGGATCCTAAGGATTTTACACCCGATGCTGATTTCTTCCATATTTGCGTTAATAACACCATTTACGGAACGCGATTCAAACCTGAAAATATTCCCGATACGGGAAATGTGCCATTAGTTGGAGACATGTCTTCTAATATCTTATCGGAAGTCTATGATGTTAAAAAATTTGGCCTGATTTATGCCGGAGCTCAGAAAAACATGGGACCTGCAGGCGTCACCGCGGTGATCATTCGTAATGACTTACTGGGTCATGCCAAAGACTTCACGCCGACCATGCTGGATTATAAGACCCATCTCGATAATGATTCTTGCTACAATACCCCACCATGCTACAGCATTTATATTTGCAAGCTTGTTTATGAATGGGTAAAAGCTAACGGTGGCGTCGCCGGGATGGAAAAAGCCAACAAAGAAAAGGCTCAAAAGCTTTACGATTTTATTGATAACAGCAAGCTTTATCAAGGCACTGTTGTTCCCGAAGACCGTTCATTGATGAACGTGCCTTTTATCACCGGATCTGACGAATTAGATGCGCTATTCGTTAAAGAAAGCAAAAAAGCTGGAATGGAAAATCTTAAAGGTCACCGTAGCGTTGGCGGAATGCGAGCAAGCATTTACAATGCCATGCCAATGGCGGGTATTGATACCCTGATTGATTTTATGCAGAAATTTGAAAAAGAAAACGCCTAGGCGTTTTCGCTAAGAAAGGAATTACGACATTGAATTATAAAGTTCAGACCCTGAATAATATTTCTAAAAAAGGGTTAAAATTATTAGGTGAAAATTACACGGTTTTAGATCAGCCGGAAAATCCGGATGCGATTTTATTAAGAAGCTATAAAATGCATGATATGGATATCCCCGAGTCGGTTAAATTTGTTGGTCGGGCTGGTGCCGGGGTCAACAATATTCCGCTCGATAAATGTTCAGAACAGGGCATTGTTGTCTGCAACTCGCCGGGAGCCAATGCCAATGCAGTAAAAGAACTGGTCATCGCCGGGATGCTCATCTCTTCACGTAAGGTGGTCGATGGGATTGCATGGTCAGGCACGCTGGCTGATAAGGGTGACGAAGTACCCGCGCTGGTTGAAAAGGGTAAGGGCGCATTTGGTGGCCCGGAACTATACGGCAAAAAAATGGGCGTTATCGGTTTAGGTGCGATTGGGGTGCTGGTTGCCAATATGGCCGTTGATTTCGGCATGAAGGTTTATGGCTTTGACCCCTTTATTTCCATCGACAATGCCTGGGGATTAAGCCGAAAAGTTAGACGTGCTGTCAGCAAAGAAGAAATCTTTAAAAACTGCGACTACATTTCACTTCATATTCCTTATATGGATGAAACAAAAGACTACGTCAATGCCGATCTTTTAAAAGAGACCAAAGAAGGGCTGCGACTTCTTAACTTTGCCCGAGGCGGACTGGTTAACTACGATGCCCTGGAAGATGCCATCGAAGAAGGTACAGTGGCTACCTATATCACCGATTTTCCCAATGAACGCTTGCTTAAAATGAAAAATGTGATTAACATTCCTCATCTCGGTGCGTCAACCCCAGAAAGCGAAGAAAACTGCGCTGAAATGGCCATTCATTCGTTAAAAGAATATCTGGAAAACGGCAATATTATTAATTCCGTTAATTATCCGGATTGCATCATGGGTGTTTGCGAAGCTGAAAACCGAATTACTGTGAACCACGCCAATGTGCCAAACATGTTGGGACAGATCACCAAAATTCTGGCTGACCACGATCTTAATATCGCGGTGATGACCAATAAAAACAGAGGTGCCTGGGCTTATACCATGATCGACGTTGACAGCAATGTCGGTGAAGACGTGAAAACGGCGTTAAAAGGCATCAAAGGTGTTACCCGCGTCCGTATTCTCAAATAAGTACAACTATACAAAGAAGTGGCTTCGGATTAACGGAGACCACTTCTTTATTAAAACAGGAGGAAAAAAATGGCAACTATCAAACCTTTTAAAGCGGTTCGTCCCTTTCCTGAAAAAGCTCAGGATGTCGCAGCCCTGCCTTATGATGTCTATAACCGGGAAGAAGCAGCAATTGCCGCCCGGGGTAAACTGGATTCTTTTTTACGGGTCGACCGACCGGAAACGACGCTAGATCCGCGGATGAAAATTAATGATCCCTTTGTTTATGAAACAGCCAGAAAAAATCTTGAAAAACTGTTTCATCGAAATGCCTTGACCCAGGATACTAAAGACTGCTTATATGTTTATGAGCTGATCATGGATGGCCGCAGTCAGATCGGGCTGGTCGTCTGCACCGCCATTGATGAGTATCTCGATAATACGATCAAAAAACATGAACTGACCCGGGCTGATAAAGAAGAAGACCGGATTAACCATGTGAACGCCTGTAATGCCAATACCGGACCGATTTTTCTGACCTACCGGGCCCAGGATGCCATCAATCAGATGGTCGACAGCTGGCGCAAAGCGCATCAACCTGTTTATGATTTTGTCGCCGAAGATGGGATTACTCACCGGGCCTGGGTTGTTGACGATGAGACCGTGATTAATGGTTTAGTTGAAAAATTCGGTCATGTCGAAAGTCTGTACATCGCTGACGGACATCACCGTTCGGCGTCTGCTGTTAAAGTTGGTCTGATGCGTCGCGAAGCAAATCCGGAGTTTACCGGCGAAGAGGAGTTTAATTATTTCCTGTCGGTATTATTTCCGGACGAACAGCTCTATATCATGGACTACAACCGGGTTGTCAAGGATCTCAACGGACTCAGTGTTGATGAGTTATTAACGGCACTGTCAGAAAAATTTGAAGTGACACCTAAGGATGCCGAGCCGGTGACGCCACCACAAAAAGGCAGCTTTGGTATATTTGTGGATAAAAAATGGTATCTGCTGACCGTCAAAGAAGGGGTTTATGATCCTGCTGATCCGGTTAATTCTCTGGATGTGGCAATTTTGCAGAACAACATTCTGATACCAATCCTGGGAATCGGCGATATCCGTACTGATAAACGGATCGACTTTGTCGGTGGTATCCGGGGCTTAAAAGAACTGGAACGCCGAGTCAGTGAAGATATGGCTCTGGCGATCTCGATGTATCCAACCTCGATTGAAGAGCTGATGAACATTGCCGATGCCGATATGGTGATGCCGCCAAAATCCACCTGGTTTGAACCAAAATTAAGAAGTGGATTGTTTATTCATAATCTTGAATAATTAGGAAGAAAATAAATTTATTCGGGTTCAAAACAGATAAAATAACGCATGCCAGAGAATGGGTGCAATATTTTTTCATAATTTAACGGAGCTAAATCCCGGAAAATGAGAGTTTAGATTCTGAATACAATAAAGGGACTCATGCCAATGATTTTAATTGGCATGAGTCCCTTTATAATATGAATTGAATCAATCTGCAAGCTTAGTTAGGAGTTGCAAACGAAATATCAATATTGCCGCTGCTTGTTGATATTTCAAAAGTATTTTTCCCGTTTCCGGAGTTGGGGATGTTAATTTTACCACTGAGACTGTTGGCAGTGATCGTATAATTAGCGGGATCTCCGAGAATGCTTCCCAGGACATCACCGCTGAGGGTAGAGATGGAAAGATTATTGGCGGTAAGTTTATCGAAGCTCACATCACCACTACTGTTTCCAATAGAGCCATCGCCATTGATACTGGTATCAACTAAGTCAATATTGCTGCTGAGTGAAGAAATTGACATATTTCCATCAATTTTTCCGTTACTTAATTGTATTTCGCCGCTGGATGTTCCAATTTCCAGGTCTTTGCCGGCACGAAGATTGTCAAGATCTAAGTTGCCACTCAAGGTAGAAGCACTAATATGATTAGTGGCCATCACATTTTTTAGGGTGATCTGTCCGCTGGCAGTACTGCTGCTAACAGCAGCCAACCCATCGAAGTCGGTCAGATTAAGATTGCCGCTCATGGTGGCAGCTTCCACTTCACCGGCGAATTTTTTGGGAACAGCCACAGTTAATGTTCTTTTTTTATTGCTGATATTAAAACCAAAGTATTCATACCAGTGTTTGTAAAGGAAACGCTCGATATTCAGATTACCGTTGGCCTGTAGTTGGATGGTGTAGGCATCTTTTTCATTTTCATAGCAAGTTATTTTGATGATGTCCGCATCAGTTCCGACAATGATGACATCAGCATCTAAATCACTGACAGTCAAGCCAGAAACACTTGCCAGATCATAGCTGTAGCTCGTTTCCTCATCGGGAAGACTGGTGTTAAACGAATTCCAGTTAAAACCTGCCAGAGCAAACGCCAGTAAGGCAATGACAAAACCAAGGATAATCAGCCCACCGGCGACCAGCATTATTATTTTTTTGATTGATTGCATTTAAACGATCTCCTTCTTGATAAATAATGATTTAACCCACCGGAGAAATCTCCTGGTCAGACTGATCAGCCATATTGACAATTTCGTGACCCCGAAAAAAGCAAGCACACCGATTCCGATGCAGATCAGCGATAATCCAAAGATAAACAAACCAGCGAAAAAGCTTTGGGCAAATAAGAGACTGATAATTCCGGCCACACCGCTGATCACAAAAGCGGCAACCGACGCATAGAGGGAAATAATAATCGCCCAAACGGACACGTAAACAGCAAGAATGACCACAAAGAAGGCCGCTAATAGTGGAAACCAGAGCGGGAATCCAAGCACAATCAGGACGATTTCCCACAGCTTTAATCCGGTTTTTGGTTGGATCTTGGCTTTCATCAGAGTCGGCAGCGGCAGTTCCAGGAGGGTATTCTGGACGATGGTGTCAATATCGCCAATGGCGGCTACTGCATCTTCTTCACTCATGCCATCTTCGATCCGGTCATCAATCATTTCTGAATAAAACCCCTGGGTTACTTCAATTTCATTGGGGGGCAGCGCAACAAGTTTTTTCTCCAGACTTAATAAAAATTCTGTTTTATTCATCTGTATAACACCTCATTTCTTCTGTTATAAAATTATAAACCGTCATAACCTCTTTCCAATTGTCAAGGAAATCAACAATTCGATGACGACCGGTTGCGGTTATTTTGTAATATTTTCGAAGTCTGCCGTTATGCTCCACCGAGTTCACAACCACACACTGGTTTGTCTCCAATCTTTTTAAGATCGGATAAAGTGTGGATTCGGAAATTTCGATATACGGACTCACATCCTTGATGATCTGATAACCATATGAATCGCCACGATTGAGAACGGTCAATACACAGATCTCCAGCAGCCCACGTTTTAATTGTATGTCCATTTTAATACCTCCCCTCGCATAATACTATACAACACATAGTATGTGCCGGTCAATCTTTTTTTCAAATAATCAAAAAAAGCCTGGATACAATCAAGATAATTACAAATTGATTGTATCCAGGTTCTATTGGAATGCGTTATTAAATTACAGCAGCGGAGAAAATAGCCGGGAAATGGATTCTTTGATCTTGACCCTTCGGCTTCGGTTGCGATAGAGTTCTTTGTTATAATAGGTACATTTTTTAATATCCTCAACAAAGATTTTTTTGAGCTTAGTGGCAACCTTGCGATCATAAATAAAGGCGTTGGTTTCAAAATTAAGCCGGAAGCTACGGATGTCAAAATTACAGGATCCCACCGAACAGACCGAATCGTCTACGACGATAGTTTTGGCGTGAAGAAAGCCATTTTCATAAATAAAAATCTTGGCTCCGTAATCAATCAGCTCACCCACATAGGCCAGGGTGACCCAGTAAATAAAAATATGATCCGGTTTGTTGGGAATCATAATCCGCACATCAATGCCAGAAAGAAGTGCAATTTTCAGGGCTTCCTGAATACTTTCATCGGGCACAAAATAGGGTGACTGGATCAGAATATAATCCTCGGCAGTATTAATCATTCGTAAGAATCCCTGCTTAATCTGCTGGTTGATATTGTCCGGTCCGCTGGACACAATCTGGATGCCAGCCCCGGATTTTTGGGAGATAGTTGGGAAGTACTGGTTCAGTTTGGTATCATCAATAAGGAGTTCTTCATTGGAACTGGCACGCCAGTCCAGCAGAAAACGATGTTGGAGTTCATAGGCAGCAGAACCAACTATTTTCAAATGAGTATCCCGCCAATATCCCATTCTTTTCTCCAGACCCAGATATTCGTTACCGATGTTAAACCCACCCACAAAACCGGTGATACCGTCGATGATCACAATTTTACGGTGGTTGCGGTAGTTAACCCGGAGATTTAGCATCTTAAATCGGGATGGAAAAAAAATCCCGATTTTTCCCCCGGCAGACTCAAAGCTGTCCAATATTGACCGCGGCAGATAGCGGCCCCCCATGGCATCAAAAAGAAGCCTGACTTCCAACCCTTCCAATGCTTTTCGGGTCAGAATATCAAATAGTTTAGCGGTAAGGGTATCGTTCTTAATAATATAGTATTCCAGATGAATGGATGAATGTGCTCCTTCCATGGCGTGAAAAAGAGCATCAAATTTTTGATAGCCATCGGTGAAAATATCCACCGTGTTATTGCTGGTATAAAGAGATTCACTGACATTTAAATGGAATTCAATGGAATGACGATATTTTTCGATGGGACTGTCCGGATCGATTGAGATGATCCGGGAAAGTGACCGTTGCTGCTGTCTTAATAAATGGTGATACTGAATGTTCTCAGGGGTATTATACCGGAAAATTTTCCGTTTGGTTAAATTTTGAGAGAAGAGGATATAAAATAAAAATCCCCATATGGGTACCATCCATAGGAATAATAACCAGGCATAGGTGCTTTGAGGGTTTTTTCGTTCCAGGAAAATAATGGTGAAGGTCAGCGTAATATTGATGATGAAAATAATCGTTGTTAAGATTGCGGCAATACCCAATAACATAAAAACCTCCGGAAGTTTATTTCATCTATTATAACATAAAAGGTAATGAATGGAATAGTCCTGATCCAGGATGGTATGATTTCACTTGACATTTTCCGGATCGTGATCTTATAATAGACGTTGTCTCAGGTTTGTGGTTGAAAGTCGATGCCAGATGCAGGCGAAGCGATCCACGTAAGACAATTTAATAGAGAATTGTTGATCATGGTGCGTCTTAGAAGTAAGTCCAGCCGGGTATACCGAGAGAAGGAGTTGTGATGCGAACACTGAGCTAAACTTCCAGCTGGCGAGTGTGGGGGAAAAGACCAGGTCAACTGAGACAGCTTTTAAAAATGAGGATCCCTTTTTAGATGATAATTTGTGACAAGAATTTGACACCAATGATTTTGACTAAAGGGGATTGTATTGGGTATAATAAGAATATACTTGAAAGCACTTCATTATGAGTGTAAACGAGTAAGGTTGACCTTTTGAAAGGAGTTGTCGTTATGAGATTCACAATTTACGGAAAAAATATGCATGTATCAGAAGGTTTAAAAGAAACATTGAAAAAGAAACTGGGAAAATTTGATCGTTACTTTGGTCAGGAAACAGAAGTATATGCCACCTTCAGCAAAGAAAAGAATTACCAGATGCTCGAAGTAACCATTCCGGTTGGAAAAACAATTTTAAGAGCAGAAGAAAGATCTGAAGATATGGTGACATCGATTGAAGATGTTGTTAATAAACTTGAAGGTCAGCTCAGAAAACATAAAACAAAATTACAGAAACGCAATCAGGATGAAACAGCCAAGTTCAACCTGGAAGGGATCGAAGGGATCGAAGACGATGTGTTCCAGCCTAAGGTAGTCCGTACCAAAAAATTTGCGGTCAAACCCATGAATGTTGACGAAGCAACCTTGCAAATGGAATTGCTGGGACATGATTTCTTTGTCTTTCTCAACGGAGATACCGATGATGTCAATGTTGTTTACATGAGAAAAGACGGAAATTATGGTTTGATCGAGCCTACTTTCTAAAACGCTCTTAAGAAAAACTGAAAAGAACGACAGACACCCCTTGAATAATAGTTTTAAGGGGTGTTTTTGATGATGTTGTTTTATAAATTTAATTTATTTTCAAATTTATACATTATTTAGGCATAAAGTTTTGACAGAACTTTTCTTTTGTTTTAAAATAGATCTATATGCATTATTATCTAAGCATTTATATAGATGAGAATACCAAAGAAATGATTATAAATAAATAGTGGGGTTAAAATAAATATGTTAATACTAATTGCGATTATTTTAGGTTTTTTAATTGGAAAAATTCGAAGAGGAAGTCTACATGGCTTCAGAGTCAGAAAAATTTCCTTGTTACCGGTAGGGATTGTAGGGGTGGTGATGCAAATTGCCTTACATCTATACATCTACACCGGCGGCATTGCCCTGATTGAACCCTATCTGGAGATTGTAAACTTTGCCAGTTATATCCTGATCCTGGTCATGCTGGTCTTTAATCTGGATGACTTCTGGGTTATTTTGATGGCGGTCGGGATTACTTCGAATTTTGTGGTGATCTTTATTAATGGCGGTCACATGCCGGTTTCCCAGGCGGTCATTGATATTTTGCCGACGGCCTTCGGGGAACAGATCATCCAGGGGTTGAGTCCCCTATATTCATTGATACAGCCTAATACGCTGTTATGGTTTTTAGGGATTAATCTGCCTATTCCAGTTCCCTATGTGCCTCTGGTCATGAGTCTTTACGGATCGGTAGCCGGTGTTACGGTTGGTACCATTGTAACCCTCATCGGTTTTATTGGTTTTATTCAATATGTGATGAATAAAAAGGCCTCGATTATGCATGACGAACGAAACGATCTTGGTGAAGATGAGGGGATTTTTGGTGATGATGAAGATAACGGATTCGATGGTGTATCGATCCAGAACAGTTATCAGGAAGGGTATGACGAACCGGAAGATATTGAAGATTACTATCGTGACATGGCGACAACTGGCGGCATTCGCGGCGATCGGGTTGAAAATGCCACCATTATTTTACCGGCAGAAGGATTTAAATCCAGCGAAATGACAGAAATAAAAGATAATTATGGAACCAGATTGATTCCAGCAGACCTGGATGGGGTGGGTTCAGAAATTGGAACCGAAACCGAAGAAATTATTATCAGTAATAATGACAGTCAGGAAACCCGAATTATGGAATCGGTTGATGATGGTAGTACCAAGATCATCAGCAATATCCAGGAAGTTGGAACCTATGTCAAGGGTGATAAAGAACTGGAAGCTGCTGACATGGAAGAGATTCTCAACAGTGATGATGCCGGATTTTTTACCAAGAAATATTATGAGGAAAAACTGGCAGTTGAAAAAGAGCGGCTGATTCTGCAAATGCGGGAAATGGAACTGAACAAGGTGGCTAAATCTCTTAGCGATCCCGATGGCGAACCCCATCCGGTGCCGGAATCGGATTTAAGAATTGTTGAAAGTTTTAAACTGACTGACCTTGACCAGCCCTTTGTTTTACGCAGTGAAACCAACAGCTATGATAGCGGCGTCAAAAGTAAAGATGAGGAAGATGTGGAGTTTTCAGAAGACGAGATGCTCAATGTCTGGCAGCGACTGAATCTGGAAGACGAAAAACGCAAAGCCAATCGACGCAAACAACTGATGAGAGAGACCAGTAAAGAAGCCGAAACCCTGATCAATGGAACACCCCGAGATGAGGTAGGCATTCCCTTAAAGGAAATAGAAGAAGTTACTGAACCGGTTGTGGGGCGGGTATACGAAAGTACCAATGCAGACAAGGAAAAAATGCTGGCAAATATGGATGATGATGAACGAAAAAACTTTCAGGAAACCGTCGATGAAAGAAAACGGGCCGGCTATGAACTGGTTGAACTGAAACTGGATGGCAAAGATGTGGCCTTTTGGCGAAAGAAAAAATAAAAAATCTGGATGGATGAGGGACTGTATAAAAAAATACAGTCCCTTTAAAATTATATAAAGTTTCATTAAAGAGAGTATGCTATAATAAAGTTTAGTGTATAATTACAGCAAAAAAGTTACAAAGGAGTGAATAGATTGGGAATTTTAGATCAGATATTTGATAGTAATAGAAAAGAATTAAAACGGATGCAGAAAAAGGTGGATCAGATTCTGGAATTGGAGAGCCGTTTCGCGGCGATGAGCGACAATGAATTAAAAGGTCAAACCCTGATATTAAAAGAACGACTCGCTCAAGGGGAAACCCTTGATGATTTATTGGTGGATGCATTTGCCACTGTTCGGGAAACCGGCGCCCGGGTTCTGGGAATGAAACATTTCCCGGTTCAGCTGCTGGGGGGGATGGCCCTCCACGAAGGCAATATTGCCGAGATGAAAACCGGGGAAGGTAAAACCCTGGTATCGACGCTGCCAGCTTATTTAAATGCTCTGGACGGCCGTGGTGTCTATATCGTTACGGTCAATGATTATCTGGCCCGACGTGACAGTGAGTGGATGGGAAAAATTCATGAGTTCCTGGGACTAAAAGTGGGTTTGGTTGTCCATGGCTTATCCTTTCAGGAAAAGCAGAATGCTTATGCCTGTGATATTACCTACGGAACCAATAATGAGTTTGGTTTTGACTACCTGAGAGATAACATGGCATCCGTCAAGGTACAGCAGGTACAGCGGGAGCTTAATTATGCCATCATCGATGAAGTGGATAGCGTATTGGTGGATGAAGCCAGAACCCCATTGATTATTTCCGGCAGCGGCGACAAAAGCACAAAGCTCTACGCTTTAGCCAACAGCTTTGCCAAAAGTCTGAAAGCCGATGATTATATTAAAGACGAAAAAGCAAAATCAGTGATGTTGTCAGACGAAGGTGTCATCAAGGCAGAAAAATATTTCAACCTCACCAATCTGGCCGATATGGAAAATATGGAAATTTCCCATCATATCAACCAGGCGCTCCATGCCAATACCCTGATGTTTAAAGATCGGGATTATGTCATTAAAGATGGTGAAATCATTATTGTCGATGAGTTCACCGGACGTTTAATGCCGGGACGACGTTATTCCAATGGCCTTCACCAGGCCATTGAAGCCAAAGAAAATGTCAAAGTCAATCGGGAATCCAAAACTCTGGCAACCGTCACCTTCCAGAACTATTTTAGAATGTTTAATAAATTATCGGGGATGACCGGGACGGCCAAAACCGAAGAAGACGAGTTTCAGACCATCTACAACCTCAATGTTTTAACCATCCCCACCAATAAGCCGCTGATTCGTCAAGACCTCAATGACTTGATTTATAAAAGTGAGCAAGGGAAGTATCTGGCTGTGACCGAAGAGGTCAAACGTCGCCATGCCACCGGCCAGCCAATTCTGATCGGGACCATTTCGATTGAAAAGTCAGAGCTGCTCAGCACCTATCTGAAACGATCTGGGGTTAAGCACAATGTTTTAAATGCCAAGTTCCTGGAAAAAGAAGCTGAAATAGTCGCCAATGCCGGTCAAAAAGATGCCGTTACCATTTCCACCAACATGGCCGGTCGTGGGACCGATATTGTTCTTGGCGAAGGGGTCATCGAACGGGGCGGTCTTCATATTCTTGGGACCGAACGCCATGAGAGTCGGCGGATTGATAACCAGCTGCGAGGTCGGGCCGGTCGTCAGGGCGATCCCGGTTCATCGCAATTCTTTGTCTCGCTGGAAGATGATCTGATGCGGGTATTCGGATCCGAAAAAATCCAGGGCCTGGTTGAATCCATTGGTCTGGATGAAGAAACGCCGATTGAAAATAAAATGCTCACCCGCGGCATCGAGAACTCCCAGAAACGGGTGGAAGGCCGTAACTTTGATATCCGGAAGCACGTGCTTCAATATGATAATGTCATGAACCGTCAGCGTGAGCTGATTTATGAACAACGGCAACAGGTTATTGACGGAAAAGACATGGAAAATGAAATCTGGAGCATGACCGAAACCCTGATCAATGCTTATGTCAGTATGTATACCGGCGATGGTCAATACTACGACGATTGGGATCTGGAAGGTTTGCACAAGCATCTGGAGGCCAACGTCCTGCCGAAGGAAAGCTTAACCCTGCCGGAAAAACCGGAAACGACGGAAGTATTGGTGGAAGCGATTCTGGGCGAATGCCGCAAAGTGCTGGAAGATAAAAAAGAAAAACTGGGTCTGGAACAGCTTCAGAATATTGAACGGATGATTCTGCTAAGAAGTGTCGATGCCGCCTGGATGGAACATATTGATAATATGGAACAGCTGAAACAGGGGATCGGACTGCGCGCCTATGGCCAGAATGATCCCGTAAAAGAATACACCAAAGAGGGCTTTGACATGTTTGACGACATGATCATGCGGATTCAGGAAGACACCGTCAAATACCTTTTTAACCTGAATATTCAGGTGGTTCCAGCGCAGGAAGAACAGGTAATATCAGTGGATTTCAGTCAGCTGAAGACCAATGAAAATGAAATCGAGGGAAAACCGACAGGACCGGCCAGCGCTCAGAATAAGGTCGGCCGAAACGATCTTTGTCCCTGTGGCAGCGGGAAAAAATACAAGAAATGCTGTGGCGCTTAATAATAAAGTTAAATAGAAGGGGTGTGATAGTATGATAGATTTGTATGAAGAAAAACAGATCATCAATGCAATGGCGACGAAACTGAAGGAAATGGGGAATTCACTTTGACTTGCCACGGCTTGTTAAAGAATTGGAAGCGTTAGAGAAGAAAACTGAGAATCCCGAATTCTGGAATGATCAAAAAAGTGCGCAAATTGTTTTAAAAGAGCAGAAGCTGATTAAACTCAAGGTCGATCATTATAATGAGCTGGCCGAAGCATTGGATGATATTATGGTGATGCTGGAGCTGGCGGAAGAAGGGGAGTTGCTGGAAGGGTTCAGTGCCTCGATCCGGGAACTTGACGAAAAGCTCGACAATTTCCGGACAGAGACCCTGCTTTCCGGCGAATTTGACAGCAACAATGCGATCATTTCATTGCATCCCGGGGCTGGCGGAACCGAATCTCAGGATTGGGCCTCAATGCTGCTGCGAATGTATACAAGATGGGCAGAGAAGAAAAAATTCAAGGTTAAAACCCTGGATCTTCAGCCCGGCGATGTCGCCGGCATCAAAAGCGTCACCCTATTGATTGAAGGGATCAACGCTTACGGCTATTTAAAAACCGAACGGGGGGTGCACCGGCTGGTGCGGATCTCGCCTTTTGATTCATCTGGCCGCCGGCATACCTCTTTTGCATCCCTGGATGTGATGCCCGAGGTGGATGAATCGGTAGAAATTGAAATATTGCCGGAAGATATCCGGGTCGATACCTTCCGCTCCAGCGGCGCCGGAGGCCAGCACGTCAACACGACCGACTCCGCCATCCGGATTACCCATTTAAAAACCGGGATAGTGGTTCAGTGTCAAAACGAACGGTCCCAGCATCAGAACAAAGAGGTGGCGATGAACATGCTTAAAGGTAAGCTGGTGGAAATCATGGAACAGGAAAAGATGGATCACATTGAAGACATCAAAGGCGACTACAGCCAGATTGCCTGGGGCAGCCAAATCCGTTCCTACGTCTTTCATCCTTACAACATGGTCAAAGACCACCGTACCAATGTCGAAGTGGGTAACGTCGGCAGCGTCATGGATGGTGATCTGGACGGCTTTATGAACGCCTATCTCAATACCATGGTGTAAATTGACACGTCAAAATCAGTGAATAGTTAAGAAGAATAAATCAGAATAATTGTTGGAGGGGAAAATGGCAAAGAGCTATCAGGAAATTAACGAAAAAATCGCCCGCGGCGAGGCGGTGGTGGTTACCGCCGAAGAAGTCATCGAGATTGTAAAAGAACGGGGCGTTAAAGAAGCCGCCGAATATGTGGACGTGGTCACAACCGCCACCTTCGGACCGATGTGCTCATCTGGCGCCTTTCTGAATTTTGGACACTCGGATCCACCGATCCGGATGGGTGAGATCACCATCAATGGGGTTGAAGCCTACGGCGGTCTGGCCGCCGTCGATACCTATCTGGGGGCAACCCAGCCGTCCAAAGATAAAGGCATCGAATATGGCGGTGCCCACGTGATTCACGATCTCATTGCCGGAAAAGAAGTTCATCTGGTGGCAAAATCTCAGGGAACTGATTGTTACCCCAGAAAAGAACTGAATACCTGGGTGAAGCTGGCAGATTTAAACGAAGCCTATCTGTTTAATCCCAGAAATGTTTATCAGAATTACAATGCCGCCATCAATGCCTCCAGTAAACGTATTTACACCTATATGGGGATATTACAACCGAATATGGGCAATATCACCTATAGTACCGCCGGTGAATTAAGCCCCCTCCTCAATGATCCCTTACTTAAGACCATTGGTATGGGAACGCGGATCTTTTTTGGCGGCGCCCAGGGTCATGTATCCTGGATGGGAACTCAGTTTAATAGCGCCTGTCCCCGGGATGACAAGGGCTATCCCCAGACTCCCGGTGCGACACTGGCGTTAATCGGAAACATGAAAGAAATGGATCCCAAATATATCCGCGGTGCGGTTTATGAAGGCTACGGTACCTCGATGTTTGTCGGCGTAGGCATCCCGATTCCGATTCTCAACGAGGAAATTATGGCCTTTGTCGCAGTCGAAAATAAGGATCTTTACACCAATGTGATTGACTATAGCGTGCCTAAAAAAGCGAAACCAAATCTGAAAAAAGTCAGCTATGCCGAGCTCAGAAGCGGGTCCGTGGATATTAATGGCAAAAGCATCAAAACCTCACCACTTTCCAGTCTGAAAATGGCCAGAGAAATTGCCGAGGAACTGAATAACTGGATCAAAAAAGGCGAGTTTTTCCTGCAGGAACCGATTCAGAGCTTCCCGATGGGAAATACCATTAAGGGTCTCGAAATCAAGGAAGGAGAATCTCGATGATAACAAAAAAAATCTTATTGTCCTTCCCGCAGAAGTCAGCGGGTCAGCCGATGGCGATGGAACTGATCAAAACCTACCATCTTGATTTTAATATTCTTAAAGCATTTATCGATGACAATATTAAAGGAACCCTGTTGCTTGAAATAACAGGCGAAGAAGCGGATATTGAAGCTGGAATTGTCTATTTAAGAGAACATCAGATTGGTGTTAGAGACATTGAATCAGTGGTCGAGGTTGATCCGGACAAATGTGTTTCCTGTGGCGCCTGTACCGCGGTCTGTGCGGTCGGAGCGCTGGAAATGACCGCGGACTGGTCTTTGGTTCATCATGATGATAAGTGTCTGGAGTGCATGCTGTGCGTCAAAGCCTGTCCGATGCGAGCCATTCACGCCCTGATCTGAGGATGTTATATGAACCGCGAACCTATCGAAAAGTAATGAAAGCCGAGGATCTGGATTATTTCCAGGTCCTCGAATTCGAATCCGACCTTTTTATTGGAGTCGAGCATCAGGCGATGTCACCCAAGCTCCCCAAAATCGTAACGGCTGAATTAAAAAAATTGCGGCAAGCAATTGTTGACTACAATCACACCCATCCCGATTTTATTGAATCCCTGATTCCGCTGGAATTCGATCCACATGTCGAGCCGATTATTGGCGATATGCTGGAAGCTGGTAAAATAGCCGGGGTGGGCCCGATGGCAGCAGTAGCCGGAGCGGTCTCTAAATATATCGGCAGCTTGCTGGAAGCATCCGCCGCGGAAATTATCGTCGAAAATGGCGGCGATTTATTGATTAAAACCCTAAAAGAACGGCGCATTGCGATCCGTACTGGTAATCCCCGCTTTGCTGATTTAGGATTGAAAATAAAACCAGGAGCAAAACCGTTGGGGGTCTGCACCTCATCAGGGTTGATGGGACATTCCCTGAGTTTTGGAAAAGCCGATGCGGTGACTATTATCAGTCAAAATATTCCCCTGGCCGATGCGGTAGCCACTGCGCTTGGTAATCGTATTAAAAAACCGGAAGATGTCGAAAGAGGACTGGCCTGGGCGAGAAATATCCCGGAAATACTGGGAGTATTAATCATCATCGAAGATCAACTGGGCGCCTGGGGCGAAATTGAATTGTGCTGATCGAAAATTAGCCGCAGGAAAACGGAACAATCATAAATACGATTGAAATTTTGTGCTTGCCAAAAAAATATTGATGGGATTTAATGGTATCATTTACCTCGTCAGGGACGAGGGTTTTCTTAGTTTTAAACTTCTCTTAAAACTATTTTAAAATCAGTCTGCATTTGGAATTAATTGGGTAAATAGAATATAGAAGCTAATACGATTAAAGGAGAATATGCCATTGAATATAAAAGAAATACTGAAAAAGAAACGGCTTTATCTGGACGGAGCAATGGGCAGCCTGCTTCAGAATCGCATTGAAACGATCGGACCGGTGCCGGAAGCTTTAAATCTGAGCCAACCGGAACTGATCAAAGAGATCCATCAACTATACATTGATGCCGGTGCCAACATTATTCTTTCCAATACCTTTGGCGTCAATGGTTATAAATTAAAAGATAGCGGTTACACGGTGGAACAACTGGTCACGGCGGGAGTCAAGAATGTAAAATCATTGAATCCCGATTATACAGCTCTCGATGTCGGACCGCTGGGAACGCTGATTGGCGCCCTCGGAGAAGTGACCTTTGATCAAGCTGTTGATTATTTTAAGGAAATTATTAAAGCCGGTGATCAGGCCGGTGCTGATTTAATCGTCATTGAAACGATGACCGATATCTGCGAGGCCCGGGCGGCCCTGATTGCTGCCAAGGAAGTGTCGGAGTTGCCGGTCATTGTTTCGATGACCTATGAGGAAAATAGCCGAACTCTCACGGGCAGTGATGCCTTAACGGCGGTTGCCATCCTGGAAGGACTTGGAGCCGACGTAATCGGGATTAATTGTTCCACTGGTCCCGATGCAATGCTGCCGATTATCAAAGAATTGATTCACTATGCCTCGGTGCCAATTATGGTGGAACCCAACGCCGGCTTGCCGCACATGAAAGATGGCAAAACCGTCTATGACATCACCATCGATCAGTTTGCCGATTATATGGTGCAAATTGCCGAAATGGGGGCATTGATTCTGGGCGGTTGCTGTGGCACAACCCCGGCCTATATCGATAAATTGAAACGGGCAACCAAAGAGCTGCCCCTTTATCCGATAACACAAAAAAGTTTTACCGCCGTATCCTCAAGCACCAAGACGATTATTTTGGGAGAAGATATCAATATCATTGGCGAATGCATCAATCCTACCACTAATCCGGTGCTTAAGGCATCGCTGCGCCAGGGCGAACTGACAGTCGTAAACCAATTGGCCAGTGAACAGAAAAAAGACGGGGCGCATATTCTGGACATCAATTTAGGTTTGCCGGATATTGATGAATTAACAATGATGCAAAAGGCGGTGGACACGGTCAGCCGACTGGTGGACTGTCCCCTGCAGATTGATTCATCCAACCCGGAAGTTATCGAAGCGGTGCTGCGAGGCTATCCCGGCAAGGCGATCATTAATTCAGTAAATGGAAAAAAATCA
Source organism: Acetobacterium sp. (assembly GCF_041752335.1). Lineage (GTDB taxonomy): Bacteria > Bacillota > Clostridia > Eubacteriales > Eubacteriaceae > Acetobacterium. The sequence goes on from NZ_JBGSHG010000079.1 coordinate 17,821, forward strand.
TCAATGGATAAGATTTTCCCCATTGCTAAGAAATACGGTGCTCTTGTTCTGGGGCTGACGATGGACGAAACCGGAATTCCCAGTCTGGCGGCTGATCGTTTTGCCATTGCCGAGAAAATCATCAAAACGGCGGAATCCTACGGCATCAGCAAAAAAAATATTCTCATTGATGCCCTGGTTTTAACGGCCTCGGCCCAACAGGCCGAAGTGCGGGAAACCATCAGAACCCTGGAAAAACTCCGGGCGGAACTGGAAGTGCCAACGGTGCTGGGGGTTTCCAATATTTCCTTTGGATTGCCCAACCGTGAACTGTTAAACCGGACCTTTTTAGCAATGGCTCTGGAAGCTGGACTGACCACCCCGATTATGAACCCCAGTGATCAAGAAATGATGGACACCATCAAAGCATTCCGGGCGCTCTGGGGCTTGGATGGTCAATGCATCGCTTACGCCAATGCCTATAAAGACAGCAGCTTTGGCGAATCTAAGTCGGAAACGGAGCGAGCTGCCCTGGGCTTGAAGGAAATCATTGAAGAGGGTCTTACTGACCGGGCGGCCGAAGCCACCGCCATTCTTTTAAAAACCAGAGAACCGTTGGATATTGTCAACAATGAGATCGTTCCCGCCCTTGATGCAGTGGGAGATGCCTTTGAAACCGGGGAATGTTTCCTGCCCCATTTGATTTTTGCGGCGGAGACTGCTCAAAAAGCCTTTGAAGTTATCAAAGAAACCATGGCCAGGGATGGTCAGGCTCAGGTGGCCAAAGGAAAAATTGTGTTAGCCACCGTTGAGGGGGATGTCCACGATATTGGGAAAAATATTCTTAAAGTAATTCTTGAGAACTACGGTTACGAGATTCTCGATCTCGGCAAGGATGTCAAGGCCGAAACCATTATCCAGACCATTCAGACCGAAGACATTAAACTGGTGGGTCTCAGTGCCCTGATGACAACAACCGTTAAAAATATGCAAAAAATAATCACCGCAATCAAGGCCGACTGCCCGGCCACCACCATCATGGTCGGCGGGGCGGTTCTAAACCCCGAATACGCCCAGACCATCGGTGCCGATTATTACGGCAAAGATGCCCGGGAAGGCGCCAGCATTGCCAAAAGAGTATTTGAATAAAAATAAAAAACATGAACGGCTGAACCATTATTTTGGTTCAGCCGTTTTTAATACATAGTAATATTAGGCTTGCATGCTTGATTATTGCCAGATTTTCGGCTAAAATAGGAGTGTAATATATTTTAGCCGAAAGGGGTAATATAACAATGTATATTAAAAGAAATATGGAGCATGTGTTTTTGGCATTAAATCAGCAATATCCGGCCATTTTGATTACCGGTCCCCGTCAGGTTGGAAAAACAACCATGCTGCAAGAACTAATGAAGATTGAAGGTCGAAGCAGACATTATGTCTCATTGGATGATCTTAATGAAAGATCATTGGCCAAGTCAGATCCGGCGATGTTCTTTCAACTTCACAAACCGCCTGTTTTCATTGATGAGGTTCAGTATGCGCCGGAGCTTTTCACCTATATAAAAATGAGTATTGATCAAAATCATAAGGCCGGTGATTTTTGGATGACTGGCTCCCAGCTTTTTAAGCTGATGAGTGGGGTTCAAGAATCCTTGGCAGGGCGGGTGGCGTTGCTTCATCTTTCAACCCTTTCGCAACAGGAAATTTATAATCAGCCAGAAGGGGCGTTTACCCTTGATTTTGAGGTTTTGTACGAACGGCAGAAGCGTATTGGCTCAGTCAGTACCCCGCAAATTTTTAACCGGATATTTCGAGGCGGGATGCCGGGCTTGGTCAGTAAGCGATATGAGGATCGCAATATTTTTTATTCCAGCTACATCAATACCTATCTGGAAAGGGACGTAAGAGATTTATCGGGTTCCATCGATTCGCTTAAATTTCTGAGATTTATCACCGCAGTGGCAGCTCGATCCTCTCAAATGGTGAATTATAAGGGGATTTCTGATGATTGTGACATTGACCAGATAACGGCAAAAAACTGGCTACGGATCTTAGAAACCCTGGGGATTATTTTTTATCTGCACCCTTATTCAAATAATGTTTTAAAACGAACGGTAAAAACGCCAAAGCTGTATTTTTATGACACCGGGTTAGTCTGCTATCTGACAAAATGGAGCAGTGCCGAAACGGCTATGAACGGTGCGAGTAATGGCGCTCTCCTGGAAAACTATGCCGTTAGCGAAATTCAGAAGAGCTTTCAAAATGAGGGACAGGAATCATTTTTGTATTATTATCGGGACAAAGACGCTAAAGAAATTGATCTGATTATGGAAGGTGACGGCAAACTTTATCCGATCGAAATTAAAAAAACAGCCACACCAGTGAAAAAAATGACTCAAAATTTTTCAGTTATTGATAAATCGCCCTTTCAGCGTGGAGCAGGCGCTGTGCTTTGCATGGCCGAAAAACTAAGTGCCTTTGACAGTGAGAATCTGATTATCCCGATTGGGTTGATTTAGGGATAGTGTAAATAAAGTTAGGAAGCTTCTTTGTGGTTCTCCTTCGAGATTGGTTTGCATGATTATTATACCTATATTATTGATTCATCAGTTAGTATATCGGTATTAAGGATGTCCAATAGAAAACTAAATCACTCCAATATCAATTGAAAGGCATCCACATCAAAAAGCCCCAGATCGGTCAGGCGTAGCGAAGGGATTACTGGCAGCGCCATAAAGGAAAGGGTGATAAAGGGATCGACGCCAGGGGCGACCCCTAATTTGTGGGCACTTGCGAGGAGTGAAGCCACCTTTTCTTGAACCACTTCCCCCGAATCAAGACTGATCAGACCGGCCAGGGTCAGTGGTACAGCGCCGATTATATTGTGATTGCCAGCCACCACATAGCCGCCGCCAATTTCAGCGAGATGATTGACTGCCAGCAGAATATCCTGGTCATTATCGCCAACAACAATAATATTGTGGGAGTCATGGGCAACGCTGGTGGCAATGGCACCGTTGCGGATTCCAAAGCCCTTGATCGCCGCCACACCGACATTACCAGTATAGCGATGGCGTTCAATAACGCAAAGCTTAGCATAGCTTTCATTGGGAGCAAAAAAGCCATCTTTCCCCGGCAAGGATTCAAGCAGATGATGGGTTTCGATTTGATTCTTCACAATTTCGATGACATGATTTTTTTTTCTAATGGGGAGCTGCAGTTTTTCCGGGGTGAGGGTCTGGATATGAACTGAATTAAGGAGCCGGGGATCAATCTCGTGATGGGGTTTATGTTCCCAGAGGTGGTCGTCCACCGGGCGGCCATGCTGATAAACCTGCTCCACAGCCATGGTGCCGAGATCGGATACGATCACCAGATCGGCTCGGAAACCGGGAGCGATGGCCCCCAGTTTTTTTAGCCCATAAGCCTGGGCAGTGTTAATGGTGGCCATCTTGATCGCCTTGATTGGACATAGACCCAGATCAATGGCTTGCTTAATATTCCAGCGGATATGTCCGTCATGATGGATGTCTTGTAAATGTTTGTCGTCAGTACAGAAGAGGAACCGGTCGATGGGTAACTCCGTTGCTAATAATCCGCTGATAATGGCATGAAGATTTTTGGCAGCAGAACCTTCCCGAACAAGAATATAAAACCCCGCCCGCAGTTTTTCCAGAGCTTCAGACCAGGTGGTAGATTCGTGTTCGCTGTTGATCCCGGCGCAAGCATAAGCCTGGAGCGGTTTTCCCGAAAGTCCCGGCGCATGGCCATCAGAAACCTTATGTCGGCACAGGGTCAGCTTATCAAGAATCACCGGATCACCAGCCAGGACATCCGGAAAACACATGATTTCCCCCAGGCCCAGAATCCGGGGATGATCCAGATACGGTTGCATATCGGCAGTCAAAAAAGGTCCGGCACCATTTGTTTCGAAGGGGGTGGCTGGCACCGAAGAAGGCAGCATCACAAAAACGTTTAAGGGGATCTGCTCAGTAGCATTTAACAGATAGTTCAGTCCGGTTTTTCCCGCCGCATTCACCAGCTCATGGGGATCGGCAATAATCGTTGTGGTACCGGTGGGGACGATCGCCCGGGCCAGCTCAAAGGGCGTAACCATTGTGGATTCGATGTGCATATGGGCATCAATGAATCCGGGAACAATATATTTCCCCTTCAGATCCACTTCTTCAAGACCCTCGTAAGATCCGATCCCGGCAATGGTGCCGTTGGAAATAGCCAGATCACCCAAACAGATTTCTTCTGAAAAGACGTTAACAATCCTGGCGTTTTTTAAAACAAGATCGGCTTTTTCAAAACCGTTGGCAACGGCAATGTTTTTTTTGAGTATTTCTTTATATTTTTTCATATTCCATCCTATCTACGGTTAGCAATTTTGCATGGGGTGATAAATTATTATAACCTGATACATTCCCTTTTTTACAAAAAAAAGCAATTTTTATATGAATCTTTTCAAAAAAAGGTTATAATGACAATTAGAACATCAATTTATTCCTGTACTTCAATTTGCTTATAAATTATAATAATTACAAAGTAGATGGTAATTCTAAGAAAGTGGTGAACGAAATGAAAAAATGGCGCTGTACAGTATGCAATTATGTACATGAAGGTGATACCCCTCCAGACAAATGCCCGATTTGTGGAGTGGGACCGGATAAGTTTGTTTTAATCGATGATACGGAAGTCATTAAAGAAAAAAAATGGCGTTGTACCGTTTGTAATTATATACATGTTGGTGAAACCCCTCCCGATATTTGCCCGGTTTGTGGCGTGGGACCGGAAAAATTTGTTCTGGTTGAAGACGTTGAGGATGGTTTAACCGATAAAAAAAGAGAGGCCTTGCAGACCTTATTATTCAATGTCAGTTATGGCTTATATATTGTTTCATCCATTAAAGATGAAAAACTGAACGGAATGGTTTCCAATACCTTTATTCAGGTTACCAGCACCCCTTTAAAAGCCAGTGTCTGTTTGGGAAAAGGAACCTTGACATCTGAATATATCAGAGAATCCGGAGTTTTCGGGGTCTCCATTCTGGGAAAAGACAATCTCAATCTGATCAAGCATTTTGGTTATCAGAGTGGCAGAGATGTTGATAAATTTAAATCCCTCAGCTATATTGCTGGAAAAACCGGCTGTCCCGGTTTACTGGAAACCCTTTGTTTTGTAGAATGCGAAGTGGAGCAGACCATCGATTTGGGCACCCACTATATGTTCATTGGCAAGGTTGTTGACGGGGACGGGTTCAGCAAAGACGAACCAATGACCTACGCTTACTATCACGCCACCCGATAATGAAAAAAAGCCCATGTGAAAATCACATGGGCTTTTTTTTAGTTGGTGGTTTTTTCTTTTAATTCAGGAAAAGCGTCTAAAACAGCTTTAACTAGTTTGTTGCAACCATGGAACAGGGTGTCAGTGGTGGGCAGCTGATAGTCCTGCTCATAAGCCTTAATGGTATCAGCCACTTCATTCTCGTTCATATTATCATGATTAATTGTGATCGCAATAACCTTGGACTGCGCGAAGCGTTCAATAAGTTCAATTTCACTGGAGAGGGTGGGCATTTGCAGATAATCAAAATCCACCCGGTTTTCTCGCTTGGGAGGATGCTGGACAATGATGCCATCCGGCTTTCCGCCCCGGATGATGGCACAGGAGCTGATAAATGCCGGATGACTAAGGGCGCCCTGTCCTTCTAGAATGATCACATCCGGTTTTTCGTGAATATTTGCTTCCACCACCGCATTTTCCAATTCGCCAGTCATAAATTCAGAGGGAATGGCATCCAGGGCGATTCCGTATTTTTCACCCTGAATCAAGGAGGTCTGACCAGTACCGATAAAGCTGGCCCGAAGTCCCCGTTCTTTCAGAGCGGCGATCAGCAACATCGCAGTGGTTCGTTTACCGACGGCACAATCGGTACCGAGGATGGCGATCTTCGGGGTTTTGACATTTAAAATATCGCCAGTAAAAAGATGGAGATAGCGATTGGCAAGGGGTTTTCGGATATCATAGAGTTTAACCCGGTAGCGTTTTGCCTGTTGTTTAAATTCAGAATCTTCAGAAATAAATTCATGGAGACCATTGACGATATCCATTCCCAAAGACATCGCATTGAGAAAAATACGCCGTTCTTTAATCGATAAGATGGCGTCCTTTGGGGCGATGCCATAAATAAAATATTTGGGAACCTCGGTTAATTGATCCATGGCTTCGGATAAATCACGGTAAATAGGGATCCCATTATCAACCCCCTCCAATACTTTTCCGGCATCCAGGCCTGTTTTGGTGCTGTCTATCACACATGTGATCTGGTATTTTTGAGAACGTCGGATTAAACCATTGGCAGTCTTTCCATCGGATTCACCAAATTGACCTTCACAGTAGAGTAAAGCTTTTTCTTTCATAGAGTTTAGCACTCCTTTCGCGTGACAAGAACAAGTTCTTTACAAGACAAACGATTTAATTAAATTTTCTTAATGTGTTTGAGAATAAAGGTAGTTCGATATGCACTCTTTTAATCATACCACATAAAACGGCAAATAAACGGTTCCTTAAGAAAAACCTGAGATTAGACGCATTACCTAAGAAAAATCCAGGCAGCGCGGTATCGGATTTTGAGATGAAAATAGAACTTGAGACTTGACAAAAGATAACCCGGATGATATATTGAATATAAATTCAATATATCATCCGGGAGGGATCATGGCACGATCAAAGGAACAAAATGAAAGAATGAGGGAATCACGTAAAGAAAAAATTCGTAACGCTGCGCTATTACAATTTGTCAAACAAGGTCTTTTTGCCACCCGTATCCAAGATATCGCCACAGAGGCTGGAATCGCCCAGGGACTGTTATATCATTATTATCCATCCAAAGAAGAAATTTTTGTTGATCTCATCAATGATGCACTGAATAAGACCATTGAAGCATCCTATTCGGTACGGGATATGGAAACAGGCCCAGGAGAAAAAATTCGCTTTGCCCTACAGAGACTTGTTGAGACCATCGAGCACAGTCAAACATTTTTAGACACCTGTCGCTTGATTACCCAGGCTAGCAATTCAACGGCAATTCCTCAGCAGGCTCAGGATCTTATCCAGGAAAAAAGGAATATCCCCTATCAGGTTATTGAAAAGATTATGGAAGCAGGACAAAAAGAAGGATCTGTGGTAGCGGGTGATCCCAAAATGCTGTCCATTTTTTTCTGGACCAGCATTAATGGTCTGGCAGTATATTATTCCACGAATAATAATCGGGAGGTGAAACTGGACTATCATGTGATTGCAGCGATGTTTTTGATTGAGAATCTAAGGGAAGAAGAGGAAGAAAAATGATCCAAAAGATCAAACCGTTTTTAAATGAAGAAGGGAAAATCAAGCAGATTCCTGCTAAGCAATCAAAAAAACTGCTCGTCTACGAATACCTGGCAGAAAAGTTTGACGATGATCAAGAGTATTCAGAAAAGTCGGTCAATCAGTTAATTAATTCCTGGCACACCTTCGAGGATTGTATTTTTTTAAGACGTGGATTAATTGAAGCCGGTTTTTTATGTCGATTGTCGGATGGCAGCAAGTATTGGAGAAATAAAGAAAAGGAATAGTTTACCATGAGTACAAAAGCAAAAATGATGCACTACACCATGAAATATCGTCATCTCTTTAAAGGGCAGTTGCGTCCGGAAGTAATTGATAAAAACACTTCAATCGAAAAAATACGTCGGGACTGTGATGAAACTGCCGCACGTTTTTTTAAACCAATCCCGGGAATCAGTTTTAAACCCAGTGATTACCCGACTTTTTATGCGGAATGGGTTGAAAGTGAAGACGCTCCTGAAGAAAAGGCAGTTTTGTACTTTCATGGCGGCGGTTTTGTCATGGGGAATGCCAGATCGCACAGAAATATTGTGGGAAATTTTGTCAAACATCTGGGCATCAAAGCCCTGGTTTTTGACTATCGGCTGGCGCCGGAACATCCGGCACCGGCCGCAGTCAATGATTCGGCAGCAGTTTACTGCTGGCTTCTTGAACAAGGGTATCAACCAGAAAATATTGCTTTTGCCGGGGATTCGGCCGGCGGTGGGATTGCTTTGGCCACGCTGCTAAAATGCAAGGATAATGGCATACCGTTGCCGGGGGCCTGTGCGGTATTTTCACCATGTACAGATATGACGATTTCAGGTGAGTCCCATAAAACAAGGGCAAAGGCGGATCCCTGTACACCCAAAGGAGCGAATGAGACCTATCTTGGCTATTACGTTGGAGGCGGAGATCGGAAACATCCTTATGCATCGCCATTGTTTGGCGATTTAAGTGGTTTGCCGCCAACGATTATTCAGGTTGGCGAAAACGAAACATTAAGGGATGATTCAACTCGCTTTAGCGAAAAAGCAAAAAATGCGGGTGTTGATGTGCAACTGAAAGTCTGGAAGGGAATGTTTCACTGTTTTCCTTTGTTGGCTCCAATGTTTCCGGAGGCCACTGTGGCTCTGGAAGAGGTCTGCCAATTTATCAGAAAGAATTTGAAGGACTGAGTATAGGATAATCGGCAAATTCTGATTGCTGTATCTGCAAGTGTTATATTATCAAAAGAATGGTTTTCGCCAAATTTCAGGTGGAAACCATTCTTCCGTTCGTCAGCAGATTTTCGAGGTCAAATGCTAAAGCGAAAAGTAAAGCATGCAAAAAAAGACATCATGCAAAAAAGATATAATAATCAGTATATGGAACGGAAAACAAGGCAATCTCAATCTTTTTTAGAAACAAAGCGTTGATTAATTGAGAAAAAATGACCAGAAATTTGCATCGTTTAGTAAGCGGTAGAGAGGTGGCTTGCTGCGGGGAAGTCTCAAAACCCCGATAACATTGAATTATTCAGAAAGGACTGGTAAATTTTAATTTTGGCACGATAATTGCTTTAAACAATAGTAAGACAAAAAAAGACGAAAATAGTTTAAGATTATCAAAGACGATAACGGTATTTTACTGTGTCGTCTTTTTTTTGTTTTTGATATTAATTTGTTCAAGTAACAAATTTAATATAAATAAAATAATGGAGGGAAGAATGACACGAGAAGAGATTTTGGCCAAATTAAAAGAATCGATCGTAGAAATGGATTCTGATTTAGCTGAAGAAGCGGCGCAAGAAGCATTGGAATTTGGAGTGGATCCGCTGATTGCGATTACCGACGGACTATCTGAAGGAATGCTGGTTGTCAGTGATCTGTTTGACATTGGGGAAGCCTTTGTGCCGCAATTGATGGTTGCCGCAGAGGCCTTTGAAAAGGCTGTCGTGATTTTAACCAGCGGTTTATCCGAGGATGAAAAACAAGCCTCAAAAGCTGGCAAGGTTCTGATTCATACGGTTCAGGGCGATGTTCATGACATCGGCAAAAACATTGTTAAAACAATGTTTGAAGCAAATAATTTTCAGGTTTTTGATTTAGGTCGCGATGTTCAGGTTGAACTGGTGGTGGAAAAAGCCAAAGAATATGAGGTTGATATCATTGCCGGTTCGGCATTGATGACAACAACCATGCCAGCGCAAAAAGATATTCTGCGCCTGCTTGAAGAAGAAGGTATTCGCGAAAACTACATTGTCATGTATGGCGGAGCACCTGTTTTTCAGGACTGGTGTGACAAAATTGGGGCCGATGGTTATGCCGATACCGCTGCCGGAGCCGTTGAAGTCGCAAAAAAATTATTAGCTCAAAAGGTCAGCTAATCCCTTAGTTGGTCAAAGAAATTAAAGAAAGGTGGTACCACAAATGGGAGCAATTCCAAAAAGAGTGACTGTTTTTGATGTTTATGACCGTGCCAAGATCGGCCCTAAAATGGCTGAGAATGACTGGGATTATAAACTGATACCAACAACAGCAACAAAGCTCAAAAAGAAATACGGAATAAAAATTGATAAAACCAAGATTATCCCCGACGATCCTGAAATGATGAATAATCTCTTTAAAGCAGGCGTCGAAATGTTAGTTGAGTGCGGTATCTATTGTATCGACACCGGCCGAGTCATTAAATATACAGAAGATGAGGTCATGATCGCGATCAAGAATGCGCCACGGGACGTTCCTTATGGAGAGGGAAAAGATGCTGTGATGTTGACACCACGACGATACAGTGAGGCAAAGGCGCCGATCATTCAAGGCGGACCAACCGGGGCACCCTGTTCGGAACAGTTGTTTGTCACAATTCATCAATCCTATGCCCAGGAACCGATTGTCGATACCATTGTTGATGGCGTATTGCAAACCATCATGGGTAAAGATCCGGTTCCCAACAGTCCCTGGGAAATTATGGCGGTAAAGTCAGAAGCAGTTTTTGTACGCGATGCTCAAATGAGAGCAGGACGTCCAGGGATGGGTTTATAGGGCAACGAAACTTCTTTGTCCCCCGCAGGAGTAATCGCAGCAGATTTTCCAGGCGGGATGAGGCCATCTGACAGCCATGAAGTATCCCAGCTAAACGAGCTCAAAATCGACGTAGGTGCGTTGGTTGTTGCTGCTCACTATGCATTAGCTGGTGATACGGTTATGGTTGAACAGATGCCGATATTCGGTGGATACGCCGGTGGTCTTGAAGAGACGGCCATTGTTGACGTAGCAACCACCATTAATTCTTTCGTAATGATGCAAGCGACCTGGCATCTGGATGGTCCGGTCCATGTCCGTTGGGGCATCACAACAGCCAGAGAAACCCTTGCCGTTGCCGCCCATGCAGCCATGGCAGTGGAAGCAAATTCTCACTTGATGTTAGGTAATCAATACTATACCGCCGCCGGTCCTTGTACGGTTATGTGTCTGCTGGAAACAGCAGCCCAGGCCATTACGGATACCGTCAGTGGTCGCGAAGTGCTGTCAGGGGTTGCTGCCGCCAAAGGTGTATCAACTGACTTCTTCACCGGACTGGAAGCCCGGATGATGGGTGAAGCAGCCCACGCCGTAGCCGGAATGGCTGTTGCAGAGGTCAATACTTTACTCGATAAGTTGATCAGTCTTTATGAAAAAGATTATAAAACAGCACCCGCTGGAAAATCATTTTCGGAATGTTATGACACCTTAAAAATTGAACCAACCCAGGAGTACTTGGACATTTATGATGAAGCTGTTAAGATCCTGACGGATTTGGGCTTAACCTACTGGAGCTAAAAAATTAGACATGCATCAAAGCCGGATTGGCAGACAAGATGAACTTCCAGTCTGCCAATCGGCTGAAGACGCAGCAATTATGGAGGGTGAATCGGAGTGATTACGTGGACTCTAAATCCGTGCAGTCGGGTGCAACTCCCGAACTCTCCGCCAAAAAAAGCAAAGCATCGCCACTAGATCGATTACGCCTTCAAAATAGCCATTTCTATTGGCCGTTTTTGTAGCAGATCGATTATACAGCAAATCACCTATGCATCAATGAAAGAGGTAAGAATAATGAAAATTGAATTCACCTCAAGCCAAATTGACCGCTTAAAATCATTGGGAAGTGATTTAAGTCGGGAGATGTGTTTTGAAACGACGGCGCAAAGAGAGAGCCAATTTAAAGAGTTGGAGAAAACATTGGTTTTAAACGCCAAAAAGCATTTAAATAAATTACGCCAGGACGAAAGAAAACCGCTGCTTGCGAGGGTGCAAGAATCTTTGGTTAATCGATTAACCCAGGAAGGTTTTGTCCAGGTGGTAACGCCGACGATTATTTCAAAAAAATTTCTGGAACAAATGACGATTGATGAGAGCCATGATCTTTATGCCCAGGTTTTCTGGGTGGATAAAAACAAATGCCTGAGACCGATGCTGGCTCCCAACCTGTATTCGGTTTCCAGAGAGCTACTTAAGATTTGGGAAAAACCAGTGCGGATTTTTGAAATTGGCTCATGTTTTAGAAAGGAATCTCAGGGGCATTGCCATCTTAATGAATTCACCATGCTGAACCTGGTCGAATGGGGCACGCCCATCGGCGAGCGGGATCAGCGGATCCGGGAATTAGCGGATCTGGTCATGAATGCCACGGGCCTCACGGCATATCAATTTGAAGCAGAAGAATCGGTGGTCTATGGCACAACCATTGATGTTGTCAAAGATGGACTTGAACTGGGTTCAAGTTCAAAAGGCCCTCATCCCCTGGACCCGGCCTGGGGTATTACGGATTCCTGGGTTGGGATCGGTTTTGGATTGGAACGGCTGTTGATGATTCGGGAAAAGAAAAACAATATTCAGGCGCTGGCCAGGAGCATTGCCTATCTTGACGGTGTCCGACTCAATATCAAATAGGAGAGGCGGGAGGAAGTAAATGAAAAAAACAACAGATATTCTAGATAAGGCGCAAAATGGCGTCAAATTAAATCATGATGAGGTTATTTTTCTGTTATCTCAACGCGAAGAAGCAACGCTGAACAGGATTTATGAAGCGGCCAGAAATACCAGAACCGAATACTTTGGGAATAAAATTTTCGCCTATGGCTTTGTGTATTTTTCAACTTACTGCCACAATGAATGTTCGTTTTGCTTTTATCGAAAGTCGAATGATCAGTCATTGCGATATCGAAAAAATCGCGATGAGATTGTCGACTTGTCGAAGGCGCTGGCAGCTTCCGGGGTGCATCTCATCGATCTGACTATGGGTGAAGACGCGGTTTTTTTAGAAGATGAAGAGCGGCTGATCGAGTTGGTCGATGCCGTCAAAGCAGCTACCGGGTTAGCGCTGATGATTTCCCCCGGAAAAGTCAGTGAGCCGCTGCTGGATAAGCTAATCAAATCAGGTGTTGACTGGTATGCGTTGTATCAGGAAACCTATAATCGTCAGCTTTACCGCAAAATGCGGCTGGATCAGGATTACGATCAGCGAATGAGCACCAAAATACAGGCCCGGGACAAGGGCTTTCTGCTGGAAGAAGGTTTGCTGACCGGCATTGGTGATACCATTGAAGACCGGGCTCAGGCGATGCTGGCCATGGGGAGTCTGGGTGTTTCCCAGGTCAGAACCATGACCTTTGTGCCTCAAAAAGGAACACCGCTGGAAAATGTCACCCCTCAGGATTGTGGTAATGAGCTATTGAATATCAGTGTGATGCGTCTTCTTTATCCCGATAAACTGATTCCGGCATCCCTCGATGTGGAAGGTTTGAGCGGACTTCAAGGGCGCTTGATGGCAGGGGCCAATGTCATTACATCGATTATCCCGCCCCGGGAGGGCCTGGCCGGAGTATCTCAAAGCTCACTGGACATTGATGATGGTAGCCGCTCGCTGCCGATGATTATCCCAACCCTGGAAGCAGCGGGGTTAACCCTGGCCACAAATGCTGACTATGAGAATTTTCTCAAAAAAGAAAAAATAAAGCGAGGAGCATAGCCATGAAAATACTAATCGTGGGCGGTAAGCTGCAGGGTGTTGAAGCCGCCTATTTAGCCCGAAAAGCGGGATGGAGCAGTATCTTGGTCGACAAAAATGACCAGGCTCCGGCAGCGAAGATATGCGACAAATTTCTATGCACGGATGCTACCAATGAAGAGCTGATGATCCAGCTTTTTCACAAGGTTGATCTGGTGATCCCCGCCATGGAAAATAGCGCAGTTCTGGAAAAACTGTTGGCTTATAAAGAAACAACGGGAACGCCCCTGGTTTATGACCAAAATGCCTATGATATTGCCTCATCGAAAATAAAGTCGGATCGCATTTTCCGGACAAAAAAAATTCCGGCGCCGCGCTATTACCCTACCTGCAACTACCCGGTGATTGTCAAACCAAGCAACCGCAGCGGTAGTGAGGGGGTCGTAAAAATCAATTCCCGAAAAGCACTGGAAGAAAAAGCCGAATATTTTAACGGGACCTATGTGATCCAGGAATACCTGGACGGGCGTTCTTATTCCGTTGAAGTCGTTGGCAATGGTATGGAATACAATATTTTACAAGTGACCGAAATCATCATTGATGATGATTATGACTGCAAACGGGTTGTGGCTCCGGCTGCTATTTCCAACAACCTGGAAAATGAATTGTGTATCATTGCCCAACAGATTGCCGAAATTCTTAAGATTAGGGGGATGTTTGACATTGAAGTAATCCTTCATAATGGACAGTTTAAGGTGCTGGAGATCGATGCCAGACTACCCAGTCAGACACCGATTGCGGTTTACCACTCGACCGGAATCAATATGCTGGAGCTGATGGCCGAAGCCGTTTTGCAGCAGGTCAAAAAAGTTGAGGTCATCAGTCAGCGGGTCTGTCTTTACCAGCAGATTGCGGTTAATGCTCAGGGGTGTACCGTTCTGGGCGAAAAAATCATGGGAACCGGCGGCCCGTTGGAATTGATTGAAGGTTTATTTGGAGCCGACGAAGCCATTACAAATTATGATCAGGATAAAAAAGACTGGGTCGCGACGATTATTGTGACGGCCCTGACGGAAAAGAACGCCTATTTAAAATTTGATCGGGTGCTGACTAATATTACCAATCAGATCGCAGCGGATAATTTGTTGACGGAGGCGTTACAATGACCCGGCTGGTAAAAAAAGATATCGCTGCGATGGATAAAAATTTAAATCATCTGGATCGCCTGCTGGAAGCGGTAACCGGGAAATCGTTGCTGGAAATTGGTGCCTTTGCAATGGGGAAAGCACTACCATTGATACCAACGCGAATTGCAGTTGTGCCGATTACCACCGGATTAGGGATTATCCAGGGATTTAGCGAAACAGTTACAGCCATTCTTGTTTATTTAGGAGCCGATGCTTTTACGACGGAAAAAACCGATGTCAGGGGCCTCCAGGAAGCTTTTTCCAGAGGCGCTGAGGTGGTGTTTATGGCAGATGATCAGACATTCAGTGCTTTTCATTTCAAAAATGGTAGTTGGTCAGATAATGGCGATGCCACCGGCAGAGGATTTGCCGCAGCGCTCTACCTGGCCGCAAAGGCACAAGCACAAATGGAAGTTCTTGTTTTGGGAGCCGGAGCGGTTGGTCAGGCTGCGATTGAATTTCTTTTGGAAAAGAATATTTCGGTTGTTCTTGGAGAAATCGATCAGGATAAAGCCCGGGCCTGTGGCGAAAAGTACCAGAACATCAAAGTTGCTGCGGACTGGACCGCTGGACGGTATCATTATATTGTCGAAGCCACACCGATAGCTGATCTGATAAAAACTAAAAATATTACCGACCAGTCAATTATTGCGGCGCCAGGCGTCCCCTTTGGGGTAGCACCGGCGGCAGCTAAGAAAGCTGATCAGATTATTCACAATCTCCTGGAACTTGGCGTGGCAACAATGCTAAGTGCTATTTCTTAAAGGAGGCGAAATGGAAAGATTAATCAATGCTAACCCGGTGCTGAAAGAAAATTCAGTCAATCGGGAAAAACTGACAAAACGTTATATTTCCAAAAATCACAGTTTGCTCAAGGTGATTGATAAAATAAAACTGTGGCCATCACGGTCAGGGACCCTTCATAGTATCAAGTCGGTTGAGCGGAATGGAAAGATCGTGGTGATTACAACCTTTTGCGGAGAAACTTTTACCGTTTGGGATTCAAAAAACAGCCGCAGTTCACGCTGGCTGAGAAACCGGTGGTATCAGAAGGCCTGTCCTAAATGCGGGATTCCGGAATGGAAGCTGTCAAAATATGCAACAACCGTTTTTTATGATGGCCGCCAACGATAAGTATTTTGCAGGAAAAATATAAAATAATGAGAATGATACAGCTGCTATTGTCAGCACGGTATTAATATAAATCAATGAAAATTAATGGAGGTTAAATGATGGGAAAAGATTTAATTTTAAAAACATTGCAGCATGAACCGGTGGAGGGGATTCCCTGGGTTCCATTTGCCGGGGCCCATGCCGGTATTCTGAAAGGTTATACCGCCAAAGAGGTCTTGCTTGATGGCGACAAACTCTACGAATCCCTGATGGAAGTTAAAAAAATGTATACCCCTGATGGAATGCCGGTAATGTTTGATCTGCAAATTGAAGCAGAAATTATGGGCTGTGAATTGTTGTGGGCGGAGGATAATCCCCCCTCGGTAGTGGCCCATCCCTACGCTGGTGAAAAAGTAACTCCCGGCAAATCCAAAATTCCTAAGAAAAGCGATGGACGGATCCCGATGACCCTCGATGTCATGCGTCGGTTAAAAACTGAAATCGGTGAGGAAGTCGCCTTATACGGACTCGTTTGCGGTCCAGTAACCCTGGCATCCCACATTCGCGGCAGTGAGTTTTTTATGGACATCATCAAAGATCAGAAATACGCTGCAGCGCTGGTTGAATTTTGTGCCGAGGTTTGTATGGCGATGTCAGACTATTATATTGAAGCGGGCATGGATGTGATCGGGGTGGTGGATCCAATAATCAGTCAGATTTCGCCCAAAGCCATCGAAAAATTATTCTTAAACCCCTTTACGGCAATTTTTGATCATATCAAGAGCCGAGGCGCCCTCAATTCTTTTTTTGTTTGCGGTGATGCCACCATTCAACTGGAAGTGATGTGTAAAACCCATACCGACAGTATCTCAGTGGATGAAAATGTCAATATCTATGAAGCTAAAAAAATAACCGACAAATATGGCATTGTGATAGGTGGAAATATTCCCCTGACAACGGTGATGTTATTTGGAAATCAACAGGATAACATGAAATATGTAGTCGATATGCTGGATAACATCAGTCATGATCATTTAATTGTCAGCCCGGGCTGTGATATGCCCTACAGTGTCCCAGTTGAAAACACCATTGCCTGCGTCCAGGCAGTTAAACACACCGACGATGTTCGGGAAATGATCAAAAATTATGAAGCCGTTGATGAATCCATTGATGTCGATTTACCGGATTACAGTAATCTGGAACGGCCCCTGGTAGAAGCATTTACCCTTGATTCAGCAACCTGTGCAGCCTGTACTTATATGGTCAAGAGTGCGATGCTGGCGAAAGAAGCATATGGGGATAAGGTTGACGTAAGGGAATACAAATACACCATCAAAGCGGATATTGCCAGAACCAGGAAAATGGGTGTTGAGCACTTGCCATCATTATATATCAATGGCGAACTAAAATGGTCTTCGCTTATTCCCAGCCGGGAAGAACTGCTGTCCGCATTGGAACCGCTCATTAAATAAAAAATCAAATAAAAAAAGGTTTCCGCCTGAAATTTGGCGGAAACCTTTTTTTACAGTTCATCATCGGAACTTTTAATACCATGCAACCGGATCTTATACTGTAAATTCTGGCGTGATATGCCCAGGTCACGGGAGCTTTTTGAGATGTTATGATCATTGGCCTGCAAAACGTCGATGATCATTTGTTTCTCAATTTTATTCAGGGTATTTTTTAGATTTTTATCATCCATACTGGCAGATAAATATTTTTCATAGATTTTTTTATCGGCAATATTTTTCCTTAAATAAGCCGGTAGTAAATCCGGAGTCAGAATCGTATCCTGATATTGGGCAATATAAATGGCGTGGGTTACAGCGTGTTTTAACTCCCGAATATTTCCGGGCCAGTCATGGCTGAGCAGAATTTCCTGGGCTTCATCAGAAACTTTAAACAGCTGCTTTCCCATGGCGGATCCTTCGGTGGAAAGGAATGACGGGACCAGATCCAGAATATCCTGTTTACGGTCTTTTAGTGGTGGCAAGTGAATTGAGAAGACTGCCAGCCGATAATATAAATCTGACCGCAGCCGTTTTTCTTCGATGGCTTTTAAGGGATCCTGGTTTAAGGCGCTAAGCAAGCGGATATTGGCGGTTATTTCTTTGTGACCGCCGACCTTCCGATATTTGCCGGTTTCCAGTACCCGTAGCAGTTTGGATTGCAGCCCCATGTGCATGGAATTGATTTCATCCAGAAAAATGGTGCCGCCTTCAGCCGTTTCCAAAAGGCCTACAGAATCCACCGCACCGGTAAAAGAACCTTTAACGGTGCCAAACAAGGTGCTCTCGAGAAGGTTTTCAGGGATCGCACTGCAATTGATGGCCACGAAAAGTTTATTGGCCTGGGGACTGGCATTGTGAATGCTTTGGGCAAAAACTTCTTTTCCTGTCCCCGTCGGCCCGGCAATCAGGATCGGTGCGGTGGTCTGAGCGGCGATTTCGGCATGGCGAACGCATTCAGCCATATGGGTGCTGGTACCAATAATATCCTTAAATGTAAATTGCGTACCATTGTTTTTCAGCTGTTGAGACTTTAAATCGTTCTGTAGTTTATTGATGGTATTGGCCATGTGAATATAGTCGGAAATATCCCGGTAGATACAAATGGCAGCATCAACTTTTTTGGGATCATTTTTTGAAAAAACCGGGTAAGTGCTGCTGATGACATCCGCCACCTTTCCGGAAGGGGATGTATATTTGACATGGACATCCTGGACTTTTTTTCCGGTTTTTAATACCAGGGATTCCATGGATTCGTTTTCAAGATAATCATAAATATCCGACATGTTTTTGCCGATGACGTCTTCATGTTTCATATTTTCGATTATTTCACAGCCTTTGGAGTAGCAGATAATTTTTCCACTGGCATCAACAACATGAATACACACATCTTCGATCCGTTCAACATCCTGAATAGGGAAAGAACTTTCGCCAAAAGCCTCCAAAATGAGTTGGTCTTTTACTTTCACTTGTATTCTCCGTTTCGGGTTTACTGACTAAAACAGTATGATAACATGAAATCCAAAAAAATCATAGAGACAACCCTGAAGCAGGGTTGTCTGTCTGATTATTGAAGGGGATTAGACAACAGTTTACTGATAATTTTTTTCGATCTTTTCAATCTCCGCCAGGATTGAAGCTTCCAGTGCGGGAACCTCATGGGTTTCCAGAATGGTATCAATTTTAGCATTGACCATTTCAAGAATATCCGACTGATCCGGATTGACCATCCGGCGTTTAAAGAATTCAGGATACCAGATGCTTCTGAAATTGCTGAGAGTGTGCATTTCATTCAAATAGTGTCCGCCGTGGCCGACACCTTTGATGACATCCATGGCCAGGGTTTCCTCATTAACTTCGACACCACTGGAGTAGGCGGACAGCTCATTGATCATTTCATTGGCCAGGACCACCATGGCGGGTGCCACTGAGTTGCAATGATCCAATACGCCGATATCGTGAACAATATTGGCCTTGCTTAAAATGGAAGAGAAAAGTTCCATTTGGACTTCAGCAACGGATTGGGGATCGACGGTTTTGGCGTCACTGCAGCCAGCTGTACCGTAGAAGGGCAGGTTGTAATAGTCAGCCAGCTCAGAAGCGGCCGCCACCGACTTATGAAATTCCGGTGCACCATAGGAACCGATGGTGGTTTGCATATCAAAGACAGTTGGCATCGAACCGTAAATCAGCGGTGCGCCTTCATTAACGGCCTGGGTAATAACCACACCGGCTAAAATTTCAGCGTTGTTCTGGGTTAAAGCACCGGCGATGGTAATCGGCGAAGTGCCGCCCATCATGCTGTAAGGCATGTAAACCACAGGGATTTTATTAGTGGCACTGATAAATAGTTTTTCAGTACTTTCGACCGGGTGAGTGAGTGGCGGAATCGGCTCACAGTAGTTAAAGATAAAGGGTTTTTCAGCCAGTTCTTTGTGTCCACCGGCAACAACAGCGGCGATGTCAATGATTTCCTGAAGCGATTCAATGTCATTGGTCGAAAAATTGATGGTTTTGTCAAAGTTTTTAAGGGTTTCAATAAAAGTAACCTGAGATTGGACCAACGGATCCACATCAGCACACATGCCTACCGACAGAATAAAACTGATATTGGATAGGTAGCTGCCCAGTTTACACATATTTTTAATGTCCGATTTCAGGTAGGGGCGGGCCATATTGGTTTTGTGATCAAGGATCTCCAGCTGATCGGAATGGGTTCCGAAATAGACATTGTTTTTGCTGTTGATGACCATATTAGGTTTGCCATCCCGGGTGTACAAGGTCAATTCTTTGGGAATGGTGTTCAGGGCCTTATCAACAACGGCTTTGGGAAATTTAACCATATCGCCATCAACGGTACAGCCATATTTTTTCAGTAATTCGATGGTTCGTGCCCCAACGACTCGCATCCCGAAATTTTCCAGCAGGTCCATGCTTTTTTCGTGAATGGTTTCGATTTTGTTTTTATTTAATACATTAAATTCAATATTTCTTTGTGTGGTTTCCATAATGTCTCCTTAAGTCTATAAATGATAACTATTAAATACGTTCGCGATAGCAAACCGGGATATAATCGTTCAGCAGGTCGGCCTGTTCTTTGGTGATATCTGGTGGCGTATATGAAGCCAGACGTTCTTTAACGGCGGCCTGAACATCGGTTAGAACTGGTTTACTGCCGTTTTCCTGCCATTGGTTGGGATCTTCTTTGTTAAAGTATTTGGGAACAAAGAATTCCTCTTTAAACATTTTGGGGGTTCGACCCTGGAGGAAGTTACCCCGGGGTCCGATTTTGGCAATGAGATCATGGCAGAGATAGCTTTCTTCGGTTTTGATTCCTTTTAACAGACGGCGATTCATCCGATATGTATCTTCATCCATCAGGAATTTTTCAAAACTCAAGATGTTAAAGCTGCCCATAATTCCACAGGAGTGCAGAACCAGATCCGGTGCTGCTTCAAGGGTCGAGCGAATCATCATATCCGATTCAATCCCGGCCTGCATATCAAAATCTTTGGCGTCACTTAAACCGCCGCCGGTACGGCAGGGCAGCTTATATAAATCAGCCAGTCCCCGGGTGGCATAAGAAATCAAAGCAGTTTCAGGAGCACCGATGCTCAGCTGGACGGTGCGCAGGTTAGTGGAGGCCGAGGTCTGTCCATAAACCACCGGTAAACCGGGTTTGACCAGCTGTGACATGACCATCCCGGCCAGGACTTCAGCATTTGTCATCGCAATTAGTCCGGCGACTGAAGGTGGTCCGGTGAGGACCGGCATGGCGCAGGGACTGAACCAGACCGGCTGATTCATTTCAGCGGCAATCAGGAATTTTTCCAGTGGATCATGGTCAAAACATAAGGGTGACAAGGAATTGACGTGGACAATATTATTGTAAACACCACTGCGGCCTTCAAATTTTTCGATCAGTTCCAAACCTTTTTTAAAGGATTCACGCATCTTTGATTTTAACGGGAAGGTGTTGGCCTGTAAATGCAAGGCCGTTTTATTGGAATATTTCAAAATCATGGCGATCGGACTAAATACCCGTTCATCCAGGGACAGGCTCTTGTCATCCAGGAAGATATTGAAATAGTTGCAATTGATGACGTCGCTGGTGTCGGACAGCTTAAACTGATCGACGGCATCATCATTAGTCATTTTATGCAAATGACCATTATCCAGACGGAAAATATTGCCGACGCCAGGCATCAAAATCAGGCTGCCGCCGCCAAGGGTATGGTTACCTTTGGAGTTTTCAATGGTAAAGGTTTCCGGAATGGTTGAAATAGCATCCATGATTAGTTTTTCATCGAGAAAGACGGTATCGCCATCAATCCGGGCACCGTGATTTTTAAAGATTTCCAGAATTTCCGGGTGCTCGAATTTAATGCCAATTTCATTGAGAATTCTTAGCGATTCGGCGTGGATGATTTGGACATCTTCTTTTGATACATATTTTTCATATGGTTTCATTGTTTTAATCCCCTTAATTGAGTTTTTTCTTTACAGATTCAGCATTTCGGACAAGGTTTAGATATCACCATAGTAATCACGATGAGAAACACAGGAGTAAGCATAGTCGAGCAAGGTTCCCCAGCTGAATACTGGTAAATCAACAGCCCGTTGGATGGCCCGGGCAAATGGCTGCATACCAGTACATTCTAACATAATTGCTTTAATATCGGGATGCTTGGCGATAAATTCTTTGGTAATGCGAATCATATCCTTTTCCGATTCGTCATAATAGCTTTCCGGAATTTCAGGTCGCTTTTCGTGATCCCACAGGGTGTCAAACTGTGGACAGCCGTATTCATCCTGGGCACCAGCAATATGGAAATTACTGTTCAGGTCAATACCGACCTTTTCCAGATGGGTATCGGTCAGGAAACGTTTTTGGGCACAGATGATACCAACGGCGTTATTAGGTCCGATGGTTTGCTGAATAAAGGGAACCTGCAGCAGACTGGACATAAAAACCGGGATATCAACGGCAGCGGCCACATCCTGTTGGAAATAAGCGAAGTAGCCACATTCGGCAGCAATCGCCTTACAACCCATTCGCTCCAGGTTTTTCGCAGCTTGGACAATGGGGGCGCGGCAGGGGGTTTTATCCTGTTCCCAGACCAGGGTGTAGTTGTCTACCCCGTGAGCGATTTCATACTGGATTGGAAAACCCCAGGCACTGGCATTACGGACATCGCCAGGAAAACCGGGATAGGCATCATCCAATACCATAATTCCGATACCCATTCCATAACATGTGTGATTTTTCCGGGTGGTCATGTAATTAATTCCTAAATCTCTTTGCATTTTTTCCTCCTGAATATTTAATAATTATTTAATAGAGTTTTGCTATTTGTTATTTTATATCAAGCAAGTATTGTGCCAAGATAAGCTGTTTTTTTATGCAAAGAAAAAAATGATTATCTTTATCCTTCGCTGGTAAAAGATCAACAGCTGGACTTTCCCGGCCTGAGCGACCATGATTTTTCACGAGGAATGTTAATGAAAAAAAAGCTGAATTACCATTATAATAGAAGATAAAAAAAACAAAGAAAAGAAAAAAAAGACAAAACAACAGAACGATGGGTCGATGTTGAGAGAAATACTAAATAACATGCAAAAAAGAATGTCATGCAAAAATAAACGACGGTCAACAAGAATCCCTGTTTTAGAGAGATTTTTGTAATGGTTTTCAATATTTGATCCTATGGGGTGCATAATGTTTTGCAGTTTTTTTAATCTATACTAGAAAAGGCGTCTTAAAACAGGCTTAAAATCATGGAAATTTAAATAATTTTGCATTTTACGAATTGGCATAAAGCTTGCTATAGATACCTGATATATAACAATGGCTAAATATCTGTGGGAGGTGTCAAGAAAAAAAGATGAGTTTTATGGCAAAAACTGTAATTTTCAGGAAATCATTATTCTTAAGTGTTTACAGGTTTAAAACAGAAAAAATTTAGAAGGAGAGAATTTATGTTAAAAAGATTACGTATTGTTCCAATTGCGATTCCAATCGTACTAATGGGAATTATTCTCATTATCGGGTTCATTGCTCCCGATCAGTTTACCACCATTATGACGGATTTCTTTATCGCATTAATGGAAAATGCCGGCTGGATGGTTTCCATCGGGGTTTTAATTTTTGTCGGTTGTATGGTTCTGTTATTCATTCATCCCTTTGGCAGCATTAAATTTGGGGGAGCAAATGCCAAACCCAAATATAAAACCTGGATCTGGTGGGCCATCTCACTTTGTGCCGGGATCGGAACCGGAATCGTTTTCTGGGGCGCTACCGAACCGTTAATGCACACCTTTGCTCCGCCGCCATCCGTTGGTCTGGAAGCAGGAAGTCTGGATGCCGTTATCTGGGGGATGAGCAAGTCCTTCTTGCATTGGTCGTTTTCACCCTACTCTATCTATGCAGTAGCTGGAATCACCATTGGTTATGCTTACTATAATATGAATAAAAGCTATACCGCCAGTGCCGGTCTTGTTTATTTAAATGATGGCAAAGAATTGAATTCCAAGATTAATACCGTTATCGACGGGATTATCTTATTTGCTATCTGTGGTGGTGTTGCCGGTTCTCTGGGTTACGGATTACTCCAGATCGGTAGCGGGCTGAATTTCGTTTTTGGCATCGAACCAGGGCCGGTGGTATGGACGGTGATCGCCTGTGTCATTATTGCATCCTATACGATTTCCAGTGCAACCGGTTTGGATCGTGGGATTTCCTGGCTCAGTGATAAGAATGCCTGGATCTTTATTGCCCTGATGATCTTTGTCTTGATCACCGGACCAACGGCCTATGTTTTCAATCTGTTTACCCAATCATTTGGATTCTTTGTTAATAATTTTATTGATTTAAGTTTATTCACCCAACCACTCATTGACAGTGATCTATGGCCGCAATGGTGGGATATGTACTGGATGGTTGACTGGTTATCCTTTGGACCAATCGTTGGTTTATTCCTGGTTAAATTATCCTATGGCCGAACCATTCGTCAGTTTATTACGGTGAATATTATTTTGCCGGCGATGTTCGGGATTCTGTGGTTCAGTATTTTTGGTGGATTGGCATTAGACCTGCAACTCCGAGGCGTTGCTGATATGTCAGGATTCCTGACTGACAATGGCGCTCAGGCGTTTATGATGTATATCTTTGAATTCCTGCCATTTACTGAATTAATTCGAATCATCATGTTGGTAACCATTGGTTTATCATTTATTACCCTGGCGGATTCAATGACATCGACGATTTCGACCATGTCATTAAAACAATCCAAAGGTGTTAAAGAAGCACCTCTACCAATCAAAGTATTTTGGGGTATCTTCATCGGTCTAATTTCCCTGGTATTTGTTATCAGCGGTGGGATCGACGGAATTAAGATTGTTAAAACCATTGCCGGTTTCCCAATTCTCTTTATCGAATTGGCAATGATCCTCGGCTTCCTGTATCATTTATTCTCAGGCAAGCTTAAACGAGATGAAGTTGAATATGCCGATTTTATGGAGCAGGAGGCAGTTGCCGCTGCCGAGGAAGCCGCCGCAGAGCTGGCTGATCCCAAAATTCATAAAAAATGGTTTAATCTGGACAAAAACGACAAAGCATAAATAGCATAATATGGGAAAGAGAGTGAGTGGTTTTAAGCCGCCACTTTCTTTTTTTGCATGTTATATTCTGCTCAGTTGTTCTGGAGTCAAATTTTAAAGAGTATTTAACTTATCCAGTTGGATGCGGTTGAAAAATACTTGAATAATCGATTTCATATGCAAAAATTGATACCATGCAAAAAAAAGAAGCATATTGAAAGAATGTCGATAGAAGACGGTTTAATGATAAAAAATGATTGAATGAACAGTGAAAACAAAGGGAGGTGTTATAGAATTTTGCACTGCGTTTTTTTGTGTAAGAATTTTTTAAAGGATAAATGAGTGATTAAAGCAATTCTAATCCTAGATGCAAGTTGGCACGTTCTTTGCTTTAAATCAGCAGTGAGTAAATAAACAATCAATTATTCCTAATTGAGATGATTAAAAGGAGAAAAAATATGGCAGACATGAGTTATTTAAAAGACAAGCCCATTGCAGTACTAGGGGCTGGTGCAGTTGGCAAGGCGATCGCCGGAGACTGTGCATTGGGCGGAGCCAAGGTCAGAATTTGTGACTTTGAACCTTTCGCTGAAAAAACATTAAAAAATGTTGAAAAAGTCGGGATCAAATTTTTTGGCGAACAAGTTAATCTATATGGTTTTGAACGGGAAGGCTTTGCCAAAATGGACAAGGTTACCACCGATGTCGCTGAAGCAGTTAAGGGCGCTGGTATCATTGTTATTGCCACCCCCACTTTTGGACATAAACCTTTTTTTGAAAAACTGATTCCCTGTCTGGAAGATGGACAGGTCATTCATATTTTCCCCGACAATTTTGGTACCTTAATCCTGCGTAAAATGATGCGTGAAGCCGGCTGTACCAAGAATGTTATCATCGGCGGCTGGTCAAGCTCAACCTATGGCAGCCGGGTGGAAATGCCAGGTGGCGTGATTACTCATAAAATCCGAGTCTATTACCGGGCTATTACTCTGCGGGGTGCAGCAATGCCAGCCACTGATACTGAAGCCTTTATCGAAAGCTCTAAATACCTGCCATCAATGGATGCTGTGACTGAAGGCGAAGGCGCTGTGGCCGGAGATACTGTCTTAGATACCGGTTTCTCAAATGTTAATCCCGTGCTCCACTGTCCGGGCGCAATCCTCGGGGTTTCTACCATGGAAAACTTTGGGACTATTTTCGGGGAAGATAAATTCAAATTCTCAATTTATTCCCATGCTTACTGTCCTTCGATTTCCCAGGTTCAATACACCTTCTATCAGGAAGAATGTACCCTGGCAGATACCATTGGAGTAGGCATTCAACCCTATGAAAAAGAACACTTCTTCTCCCGGGAAAACGTCCTGGGCCAGGAATACATGGGACTGGATTACCTGATTCCTTTTGACAAACAGGATCCGATCCAATACGGTACCGGTCCATTTACCATGGAAAACCGCTACATCACCGAAGATATTCCCGTTGGTTGTTATGTGTATCAGCAACTGGGTGATGTCTATGGCGTTAAGACCCCGGTTGTTGACTCAATGATCAGTCTGGCCTGTGCCATTCTCGGCAGAGACCTGACCGAAAATGGCTATACCTTGGAATACATTGGTATTGATAACATGACCAAAGAAGAACTCAATGATTATTTAAGAACCGGTAAACTCAAATAGTTATCTAATCTATATCCCTCAGACACCCCTTAAAATAATATAAACCAAGACCCTCAACCTTTCGCACGCTTTAACAGCGTGCGATGGTGGATGGTCTTTTAAGAAGACTGGTCTGAAGATAAAATAATAAAAACACTAAGGAGCGTATGATGAAAAAAAGTATTATTAATTTTAGAGAAATGGCAGAAAAGAAAGAGAAAATTGTATACATTACCGGCTACGATTATTTAACAGCCAAATATGAAGAACGGGCCGGCGTGGATATGATCCTGGTTGGGGATTCCCTGGGAATGGTAACCTTAGGTTACGAAACGACCTTCCCGGTAACGATGGATGATATGATTGCCCATTCATCAGCCGTCAGACGTGGGGCGCCAAATACCTTTATCGTTGGCGATATGCCCTACATGTCCTATCAAATTTCCAATGAAGAAGCGGTTTTCAATGCCGGACGTTTTACCAAAGAATCGCTGGTCGACGCCATTAAACTGGAAGGCGGAACCGAATCGGTTTGTCAGCGGATTAAAGCAATCTCAGATGTCGGTATTCTGGTAATGGGACATATTGGTCTGACACCTCAGTTTGCCGCTCAAATGGGTGGCTATAAGGCCCAGGGCAAAAGTGCCGGGGCGGCGATGGAATTATTGCGACAGGCTCTAGCTATTGAAGCTGCCGGCGCATCTTTTATCCTGGTTGAAGGGGTTCCGGCGGTAGTTGGCAAAGCCATTACCGAACGCCTTAATATTCCGGTTCTGGGAATTGGTGCCGGTTCCTTTACCGATGGTCAATTACTGATCTATGCCGATATGGTGGGATATTATGATGACTTTACTCCAAAGTTTGTAAAAAAATACGCTAATGTGGGTGCTGAGCTATTAAAAGGATTTACCGCATTTTGTGAAGAAGTGCGAAATGGCGCATTTCCAGATGATGGTGTCCACACCTATGTGATTGCCGATGAAGAAGCGGCTGAACTGGAAAAACTGCTAGCAGAAATTAAATAAAGAAAACGGAAAAGGGTGAAAAGATATGTTGAATATAGCCGATTTAGGACAATTTGTAATTGATGGAAATGAACCAGGGATTATTGAAAATGTTAATCTTCTGGTTGAAGCTAAAGCCGATCCGATTGCGATTATTAATGACGGTTTGTTAAGTGGGATGAATGTGGTCGGAGAAAAATTCAAAAGCGGGGAAATGTTTGTTCCCGAAGTGCTGATGGCAGCCCGGGCCATGAATGCTGGAATGGATATTGTCAAGCCACTGATTGCCGATAAAGACATGCCCAGCCTGGGAACCATCGTCATCGGAACCGTCAAAGGGGATTTGCATGATATAGGTAAAAATCTGGTGGTGATGATGCTGGAAAGCGCTGGTTTCAAGGTCATCGATCTGGGGATTGATGCCAAAGTAGAGCAATTCGTAGCCGCTGTCAAAGAACATAATGCCGATATCGTCGGGATGTCAGCGATGCTGACGACGACCATGACCTATATGCAGGAAGTCATCAAAGCCTGTCAGGACGAAGGCTTAACCGTTCAATATCTGGTTGGTGGAGCACCGTTATCACCAGCATACAGCGAAAAATTAGGAGCCATTTACGCTGCCGATGCATCGGGAGCGGTGGATACCGCTAAAGCGTTAACAGCATAGCTAAGCGTTAAAATAGACGGAGAGACATTAAAGATTAGGACAGATAAAGCACTCCGACTCAGGAGTGCTTTTTAAAAATACAAATTTAGAAAACGAGGCAAACCATGTCAACGGGAATCATTGCTGCCGTTGCAGCCGCATTAGCCGCAGGTCTCATTCCGGTATTCACCAAGGCGTTAATGCTGGATGGATTGGATGCCACCACCATTTTATTTTATCGCTATGCATTTGTTTTTATCGGCTTGGGAATAAGCTTTATCTTAAAAAAAGAAAAGATCAGAGTAACCTCAAGACAGGCGCTGGAACTTTTTATTTTTTCGGTGTTCGGATATGGCGGAGCGACCTTTTTATTGGCCCAGTCCTTTAATTACATGCCGATGGGATTGGCCACCATGTTGTATTTCTCTTACCCACTTTTTGTGGTGGTCATTATGGGCCTGGTTTTCAAAGAAAAGCCCAACCAGACAAAGATCATTGCGTTGATCATTGCCATTGCCGGGATCTTATTTCTGATGAATTTCAATTTTGATCTTGTTAATTTGGGCAGCATCTTAGCGCTGGGGTCAGGACTGACATATGGTATTTATCTGGTCAGTCTCCAGAAAAGCAGCCTTAAAGAACTTAAAAATGCGGTCATTATATTTTATCTGGGAGGAATCAGTGCCGCGATTTTCGGGATTCAGGGCTGGATTGTTTCAGGAAATCCAGACTTTTTAGCATTACCGGCTAAAGGAATTCTCTTCACTCTGGCGTTGGGAGGAATTACCATCTTTGTTTTGCAGATGGTCACCTTCGCGATCAAGAAAATCGGATCAACGCAAACCTCACTGATTATTGCCTTTGAGGCGGTGGTAACCTTAATACTGGGCATTTTATTATATGGCGAACCATGGAATGGCAATACGGTTGCCGGGGCTGGACTGATGCTGGTTGCGGTAATCCTGGTCAGTCGGAATGCTAATACCGATTCTTTGTCAGTCCGAGATTGAGAGGCTGATTGGTAGCAGCAGTAAAACTATTAAAATGAAGCAACAGCAGTAACGAAGCAAGTCAATTAAAAATAAACTAAAAAATTCAAAATGAGGTAAAAAATGGGAAAAGATCTAATTTTAAAGACATTAAGACACGAAACGGTCAATGAGGTGCCATGGGTTCCTTTCAGCGGGGTTCATGCCGGTTTTCTAAAAGGCTATTCCGCCCGGGAAGTATTAACCGACGGCGATAAACTATTTGATTCACTGATGGAAGTCCATAAGCTTTATACCCCTGACGGGATGCCCGTGATCTTCGATCTTCAAATTGAAGCAGAAATATTGGGCTGCGAGCTGTTATGGGCGGAAGATAATCCGCCATCGGTAATGAGTCATCCCTATGCCGGTGAATTGACGGTACCCTGTAAATGCAAGATTCCCAAAGCTACCGATGGTCGAATTCCGATGGTGGTGGATGTGATGAAACGGGTCAAAGCGGCAGTGGGTGATGACACTGCTCTCTACGGTTTAATTTGCGGACCGGTGACCCTGGCATCCCATATCCGTGGCAGCGAGTTTTTTATGGATATTGTCATGTATCCGGAGTATGTCAAAGAACTGGTGGGATTCTGCGTGGAAGTTTGTAATGCCATGTCAGCCTATTACATTGATGCCGGGATGGATGTGATTGCCCTGGTTGATCCGTTGATCAGCCAGATTTCACCGAAATCAATTGAGGCCCTGTTTTTGGAACCCTTCCAGGCAGCCTTTGATTTTATCCGCAGCAGGGGAGCATTAAGCAGTTTCTTTGTCTGTGGTGATGCGACGGTTCAGATGGATGTGATGTGCCGAACCAATCCTGACGGGATCTCCATTGATGAGAATGTCAACATTTACGAAGCAAAAAAAGTCACCGATCAATATAATATCACCATTGGCGGGAATATCCCCCTGACAACTACCTTGCTGTTCGGTAATCAGCAGGACAATATGAAATTTGTTGTGGAGATGTTGGATCAGATCGACCATCATAATCTGATTGTCAGCCCCGGCTGTGATATGCCCTATAATGTCCCCATTGATAATACGGTGGCTACTGTTCAGGCGATTAAACAAACGGAAACGGTTCGCAAAATGATCGAAAACTATGAGGCCGTCGATGAAGATATTCCCGTCGATCTTCCGGATTATGACAAACTGGAAAAACCACTGATTGAAATCTTCACCCTGGATTCAGCTACCTGTGCGGCCTGTACCTATATGGTCAAGGGAATTACCCTGGCCGAAGAAGAGTTTGGTGATCAGATCGAGATTAAAGAATATAAATACACCAACAAAGTTGATATTGCCCGGACCAAAAAAATGGGAGTTCAGCATTTGCCATCCACCTATATCAATGGGAAACTCCAATGGTCATCGATTATCCCCAGCAAGCAGGAATTGATTGAAGTCGTTGGTAAATATCTGTAGGCTGAATCTTGCCTGAAGTGGCGGCAGCCAATGCCGCCCTTCTGAATATAAGGAGAAATGGAATGAAGCTTATCCTATTGACCGGATTTTTGGGCGCCGGAAAAACCACGATGTTAAAAAAGCTTTTGACCGAATATGAAGGCCGAAAAATCGGTGTGCTGATGAATGAATTTGGGGAGACCGGAATTGATGGAAAATTGATCAACAATGAAGCTTTTGATCTGATTGAATTAAATAACGGATCGGTTTTTTGTGCCTGCCTGAAAGAAAATTTCATTAAAGGGCTGGCGGAATTTTTAAACCATCAATTGGAAGTGGTGTTTGTAGAATCCTCCGGAGTTGCCGATCCTTCCAATATGGGGGTTATCCTCGAGACGGTGACAAAAATTTCCGGTAAAGCCTATGATTATGCCGGTTCCATTTGTATTGTGGATGGGGTCTATTTTCTCAAACAGTTTGAAGTGATCGCCGCCCTGGAAAAACAGATCATTTATGCCAGCAAGGTCATTATCAACAAGGCTGATCTGCAAAACGTCGAAACCCTGCAAGCCATTGAAGATAAAATTAACGGCATCAATTCAGCGGCGGAAATCTATCAGACCTCTTTTTGCGAGGTGCCCTTGGCTGAGCTGGTTAAGACGATGAAAAGCGTAGAGTTAGCAGCCAGGCCTTCGGAAAATACCTGGGAAAGTCGTCCCCATGCCCGGATTTTAAGGACCGAAGCATTACTCAATTATAACGCATTTGAGCAATTCCTGAATGAAATAAAAGGTTCGACTCATCGGATTAAAGGTTTTGTGAGAACGGATCAGGGAGTTTTTGAAGTGAGCAGCGTCAATGAGTTGGCGGTCCTGAAGCCCTGGAACAAACCCGTTGAACAAACAGAAGTTGTCCTGATTTCTGCGGTGGGTATCCGGATGATCAGCGATTTGCTGAGAAGCTGGAAAAAGTATTTTGAAGACACCCCGGTGAGTATTTAAAACCAGGATTTTAGCGTAACGATAGATTTTGATAACAAAGACAAGGAGACACAGATGATTATTATTGGAGAAAAAATTAATGGCACCATTCCAGCAGTGAAGGAAGCCATCGAAAAAAGAGATGCGGCATTTATCGCCACTCGGGCCGTGAAACAGACCGAGGCTGGAGCTGATTTTATCGACGTATGCGCCAGTACGGCACCGGAATATGAAATTGAAACCCTCAAATGGCTGATGGAAGTTGTTCAGGATGTTACCGATACACCTTTGTGTATTGATAGCCCTAATCCCCGGGTTATAGAGGCTGTTTTCAAATATGCCAACAAACCGGGGATGCTTAATTCCATCTCCGAAGAAGGCGATAAGTGTGCAGTATTACTGCCGTTGATGGAAGGCAATAGCTGGGAAGTGGTGGGACTGACCTGCGATAATAACGGAATCCCCACTGATTTGCAGACAAAGCTGGACATCACCACAAGTATGGTCGAAAAAGCGGCTAAATATGGCATTACCCAGGATCGAATTCATATTGATCCCTGTGTGATGGCATTGTCAACTGATAATCAGTCCCTGTTGAATTTTGTTGCGGAAATTCGCGCTATCAAAACACTGTACCCGACCATTCATGTCACTGGTGCCATCAGCAATATTTCTTTTGGCTTGCCGGTTCGATCACTGATTAATAAAAATGCCATGGCTTTTGCCATTCAGGCCGGGATGGACTCGGCTGTGATGGATCCCATGAACCGCGACATGATGGGAACTATTTTTGCCATCGAAGCATTACTAGGATGGGATAAACATTGCCGCAAATACAGTAAAGCGTACCGGGCTGGAAAAATCGGATCGTTGCCAAAGTAAGAAAAGATCAGTAACGAAGCACTTAATGGAATAAAAATAAAAACACCCTTGATAACGAAAAATCATCGTTGCCAAGGGTGTTATTTTAGTTTCAACGCAGTGGCAATGGCTGTTTTCTCCTTGCCTTCCGCTTTCAACGGGGCTATAATTTAGTCATACGGAGGTCGAGGATGAAAAAGATAGGTTTAATGCTTTTAGTTTTGGGTTTAATGGTTTTTGGACTCACCGGCTGTGGAATAGAAGCGTACTTCAATAATAAAGGGAATGAGACCACGGTTGCCGAAAAAAAACTGCCGGAAATGGTCTTAAACGAACCTTTTTTGGTAACCACTGTCAATGGCGATTATAGTGTCACCATTAACGGGGCAAGATCAACCCCGGAAAGAAATGCAAACTCAGAGTCTGATCCTAAACAGGTGGTGTTTCTGGATTTTACTTACGAAAACATCAGTTATGAAAAAAGAAATAATATGGAGTTCTTCTTAGCCCAAGGAGACTTTGTTGT
This sequence comes from Acetobacterium sp., assembly GCF_041752335.1. Classification (GTDB taxonomy): domain Bacteria; phylum Bacillota; class Clostridia; order Eubacteriales; family Eubacteriaceae; genus Acetobacterium. The sequence goes on from NZ_JBGSHG010000079.1 coordinate 50,673, forward strand.
AACAGACGAGGAAGGGAATATTCTGGAGACGTATAATATCAAAGACCCCAACCGGATGATTCAGGAAACAACTATTGGTGGCAGCTGTTCGGCAAGCCTTGCCTACGGCCTGGAAACGGATAGTAAAAATATCACTGTCACCTTTATCCGAGGAAAAGGAAAAGCGATTGCTCAGATTACCGTTCCAATAGAATAAAAAACGCGCGAATCTTTAAAGTGTTCCGATTTTTACAATAAAAGCCGCAAGAAATAAAGTATAGTAAGGTCAGAAAGACAAAGCAGTCTGATTTTCCGTTGGGAAATCAACTGTTTTGTCTTTTTATTTTCATCGGAAAACTGAGCTTGCGTGTGGGCGGTGGTTTTCCGGGAATTGAAGAGAAATACGATGGTATTTCTCTTCATATTTAGCAAATTGTTATCAAAATTATAGCGGGAGCAAAGATGCTCAGATATCCGGATGGGATATTTGGGCATCTTTTTTATAGGCAATAAACATCCCCAGACACTTTATTCAATGAAGAAAGAAAGTGTAAAGAAAAAAATTAGAAGGAGATTATTATGGAGAATCAAAAAAAATTAGGATTAGGTTCTGCAGTATCAGTCTGTGTTGGTCTGATTGTGGCAACAAGCTGTTTGCTGTTACTCGGGCAGGGAATGGGTTTGGCAGGTTCAGGATTTATCGTTTCGTTAGGGATTGTACTATTCTTAAATGTGATGCTGTCGCTGACATTTGGAGAGCTTCATGCAATCATGCCAGATGTAGAAGGCGGACTTGGTCAATATACATTAGCAGGACTTGGGCCAGTGGCATCGATTATTTCAAACTTATCAGCCTATGTTATTACCATGATTCTGGCATCTTCGGTCGAAATGGCGATGTGTGGGATGGTCATCAATCAGATCTTCCTGCCAATGATCCCGGCCCCCATTCTCAGTGTTTTGTTACTGGCCATTCTGTTTTTAGTTAATTTCAATGGGGTGGATATTTTTGCCAAGGTTCAGAATGTGGTGGTCGTGTTACTAATTGGTTCATTAATTGCCCTGGGGATTATCAGTTTCTTTAATCTGGGGACAGGAACAGTGATTACCGCTGCCCAGCAAACGCCACCGCCAGTAACCGGGATCAGCGGTTATGCTTCACTGGCTGCTTTAGCGTTTTGGTTATTTATTGGCATTGAATTTGTTATTCCGATGGCTAAGGATTTGAGGAATCCCAAGCGTGATGTGACCCTGTCAATGATTCTTGGTCTAATTTTGTTGTTTGGTGTTCAGGCTATGCTCGGCGTTGGGATGACCCATTATGTCACCCTGGAAGCACTGGCAAGTTCACCGATGCCGCATATGCTATTTGCTGAAAATCTGTTGGGAGATCTCGGTCTTTACTGGATGGGAATTGTGACCCTGCTGGCAGGGATCAGTACCGCCAATACAGTACTGGGCAGTGTCAGTAAAATACTGTCGGGCATGGCACAGGATGATATGATGCCAAAGATTTTTACCAAAAAAAATAAAAGCAATATCCCGGTAGCTGGCCTGGTGCTGATTTTTGGTGGCGATCTGGTGATGCTGATCACCGGATTTACCCAGTCTTCAGGTTTGGCGACGATTCTGCTGGCGGCATCATGTTTCTGGTTAACCTCGTATATTCTGGTTAATATTTCGGTGCTGGTGCTGCGAAAGAAATATCCGGACATGCCGGGACGCAATAAAAAGTTGACCTTCTTTGGGATACCGCAGATTTTATGTATTGTTGGCAACGTCTATATGATCTGGCATATTGCCGAAGGTGATACCAGAATTCTGGTCTATAAAATATTCTTTGGATTGTTTGCCGTATTGATTGCCTACTCAGTGATCTGGGTAAAAGTGATTAAAAAAATATCATTGTTTGAAACAGCAGATGTTCATGAGATGAATTTAAGATCTAAAACTGAAATGGGTGTTAATAATACCAATGTGATCATTGAACCCCCATTAGTCTAGATCATTCAGACAGCATTGTAAAAAAAATAAATTTAAACACAAATAGCCACCTGTCAAAAATGAGAGGTGGCTATTTGTGTTTGATTTATAACTTTTTTTATGACAATGTTTATCTGTGTTGCAATCCAGAGAAGAAGAATCGCTATGGACAGGGAGAAATTCAATATTATTTAAAACAGGTTGTAAAATACTAAAGTAAGGGTAACGTTATGTCGATGAAATAAAAATAAGCTATATTTTGCAGATTTATGAAGTCTATTGATTAAAGGTGTTTCCAGTTTTTGAAACTGGGCAAAAAAATTTACAAATTAAATTGATCTGGCAGGATCAACACCGGTCTTGACCAAGTCGCTAACAAAGAAAGAAAATGCAGAAAAAAAAGAAAGGTTCAATGTCAGTCCTGTTATCCCCCAAATCAGTCGATCAGAAACAGAGGAGAGCAAATGAAAAAATTTAAGAACCTGGCAGTCGTGCTTGCATTGGTATTGGTATTAAATACCATCCTACCCCAGGCCGCGGTTTTCGCGCAAGCGGCGAATAACAGTATAGAAACTAACGGGTCCACCGTTAATGTGACCCTGGCCGATGTTGACCCGGCTTTCGGGACGGTTACCCTCAGTGGCAGCGGTCAAACCGGCCCGGGAGCCTACCCCCAGGGTTCCACCCTGAAAGTAAATGCCGTGGCCAACCCGGGCTATGCGGTTTATCTGATTTCGGCATCAATGGGGGGACTGATCTACGAAACCCCACTGACACCCACTACTTTTAACTTAACTGCCGATACCGTGATTACAGTTAGCTTTTATGCGGTGACACCACCGCCGGTCAGTACCGTACAGGTTCAGGTGGAAGACCTCAATCCCATCTTTGGCAGTGTCGCTGTTAGCGGAACAGGTGGACAGACGGGTAACGGCGCTTATCCCACCGGATCAACGCTCAGTGTTAATGTAACCCCCATTAATGGTTATAAGGTTACCAGCATTTTAGCAACCTTTGCGGATGGCACCACCCAGGTAGCTAACAATGCTGCTACCGCTGATTTTATTTTACATGATGATGTCGGTTTGACCTTTACTTTTGATGGGGCTATTAATATCATCGTCGAAAGCTCCGACCCAACCAGAGGATCCGTGTTTGATGAAACAGGTTCCTATAGTTTGCTTGATAGTATCTATTTAGTTGCCACTCCAAATCCCGGCTATGAATGCAATGGTTATTATTTTATCGATGCGAATAATCACAGCTCATACACCGCCTATACCCAGCCGGTAAATGTGATGGTAACGGAATCCGGCACCTATCAAATGATGTTTGAGCCGATCATGTGTAGTGTTGCCGTGGCCAGTGACGGCAACGGAACCGTCAGCGGTGGCGGTAACGTTGCCAATGGAACACAGGTAACGCTTACGGCCACGCCAAATGCCGGCTATAAGTTCAGCCAATGGACCGATCAAAACAATGCGGTGGTGGGAACCAGCGCAACTCTGAATGTCACAGTGACGGACAATGTCAACTATACGGCCAGTTTTGTTCCGGATACCGTGGAGATTCAGGTTTCAGCGACTCCCACCGGTGGCGGCACCGTAAGTGGTGCTGGCACCTATATCAGTGGTGACGCGGTGACGCTTACGGCCACCCCGGCCGCGGGTTTTACCTTTGTCAATTGGATCAATACCGAATCCCAGGCGGTTGTCAGTAATGATGCCAGCTATGCATTTACCGCCAGCGATGCTGCCGCGGGGGAATATACAGCGGTGTTTGAAGCGACCCAGATGCCAGTAAAAATTTCAACCATTGCTTCACCGGCAGCCCTTAAGACCATTACCGTGACCCCGGTATCGGGAACCTATGCCAGCGGAACGGTGTTGTCTTTGAACGCCAGCAGTACTGATTCCGGCGTGACATTCTCAGGCTGGTATGCAAATGGGGTGTTATTATCCAAATCGCCGACCTTCGCCTATACAGTTACAGAACCGGTACTGATTAACGCTGTTTTTGGGACTAATTGGGGTTCGGTGATTGTTCTGGGAAATCCGTTTTCATCAAGAGATGTGGATATCGAAGTGCAACCGATTGGAACCACCCTGAGTTTTAACGGGCAATCAGATACCTATGATTTTGTGAATTGGACCAACAGTGCCGGGACGGTGGTGAGTACCAATCCGAACCTAACCGTACAAGTGCAAAAAGGGTTACAGACCTATATTGCCAACGTTACCCCCAAAACATTCACCATCTCGGTGGGAGCCACCCCAACTCCGGGAGGAACCGCCCAGGTAACCTCGGCAACTTCCATAACCTATGGCAAAACCGCCACCGTGGTGGCGACCCCAGCTAATGGCTACAGTTTTACCGGCTGGACCGATGGGGATACCGGTCAAAGCGTCAGTACTGATCAAACCTACTCCTTTGAGCCCAGCAAGAATACCCGTCTGATTGCCAATTTTTCTCAGGTAGCGTATAGCCTGAGTCTGACAGCCAATCCAACCAATGGCGGAACCGTGGGCAGCGGGGGAACAAACCTAAGTTACGGTCAGCAGGTAAATATCCAGGCCACTCCGGCGGATGGCTATGTTTTTACGGGTTGGGTGGATGGATCAGGGAACACCGTGTCCAGCAGCCCCAATGCCAGCATCACGATTAACGGGAATATGGCGTTGACAGCCAACTTTGCGGTGGTGCAATATCCCATTACGGTTACGCCTTCTCCTGCAGCAGACGGAACCGTCACTGGCGGCGGTTCCTTTGAGGAGGGCGCAAGTGTAACCTTAACGGCCATTCCCAATGCCAATTATAATTTTATTCGTTGGACCCAGGGTGATTCGGATTTAGCCGTGAGTACCAATCCCCAATATACCTTTACTGCCAGCGAAGCCAGCCAGGGACAGTACACGGCGATTTTTGAGCCGGAAACTTATCTGGTGAATATTTCGATGGTCGCTCAGGAATCCATTGAAGATCAGGTATCAGTCAGTCCCGCAAAGGACATTTACAGCTATGGAACCGTGCTTAATATGGCGGCCAATACCACCAATACAGCAATTCTGTTTCTTGGCTGGTTTGAGGATGGTAAACTGATCAGTAAAACCGCAGATTTTAATTATACGGTAACTAAAGCGACCAGTCTGGTGGCTGTTTTTGTCACGGATTACGGCGTGATTATTACCAAAGGTGATCCCGCGGCGGCGAAAAAGACAGATATCCTGGTGGGGCCCAAAAATACGACCAAAACCATTTCGGCCGAAACCTCGGTTAATTATGATTTTGTTAATTGGACCGATGCTGCCGGAACCGTCTATCCTGATGTCACCTTTGACGTGACCTTTGGACCGGATCCGGTGGAAACCTATGTAGCAAATTATACTCCTAAAACATATACCGTGGCAGTGACCGGCCAAACCCCGGGCGGAACCGTGAGCCAATCCCAGGATTCGGTACTCTACGGCCAATCGCTGACGGTAACGGCAACCCCGGATAGCGGCTATGCCTTTGTGAACTGGACGGATGCCCTGGCAGATCCCCAGCCCGGAGCCGTTTTAAGTACCGACGCCAACTGGATTTTGCAACCGGATGCCAACATGTCACTCCAGGCAAATTTTGCACCGATTGCCTATACCGTGGGCATTAATGTGGCTGCCAGCGGCGGCGGAACCGCCGCCTGGGCCAATTACCCGCCCACTGGTCCCTTTTATGGGGAGGTGATCACGGCCGTAGCCACGCCTGATCCCAATTACGTTTTTGATGGCTGGGTCAATACCGCCGGAGATGTGGTCTCAATGGACAGCTCCTATGATGTTACGGTGACAGGAAATGATACGTTAACCGCTCAATTCCATACCAGCCAGAATAACATTGGTGCCGTGGCCAACCCGACGACCATGGGCACCGTCACCGGTGGGGGAACCTTTAACTATCAGACTCAGACAACCCTCACCGCTATCCCCAATACCGGATTTGAATTTGTTAACTGGACCAATAATCTGGATGACACAGTTATCACCACTCCGGATCTGGAGGTGAATGTGGCAAATGATGTCATTTACACGGCCAATTTTGATGTCTTACAATGCCCGGTGACCCTGACCCCGGTGGATCCAGGACGGGCTGTTTATGGCAGCGTGGCCATGGCTGTTTATGAAAATGGGGTCCTGGCTGCGGCTGGAACCATCCCGGAATATGGCGACAAGGTGGTCTTAACCGCCACCGCCAATCAAACCATGCCGAATGCGATTTTTAAAGATTATCTGGATGGCACCGGCGCATTGATTTCCTATGATTCGGTTTATACCATTGACGCCATCACCGAGCCGCTGGCAATTCAGTATGACTTTGTCCAGGAATACACGGTAACAGTTCCTGTTTCCGCCGAATGGACAGATAATTATCAACGGAATCTGCTGCCCGGCGTGGTTCCCCAGGTAACCCAATTTCCCAACCAACAGGTGAGTGGGAATTTTAAGGACGCCATTCCCCTTAACTACGGAACAGTGGACGCCAATCTGGTTTTTGATGGCTGGTATACTGATGAGGAAACCCCGGTTTTAGTCAGCAGCGAACCCTCATTTAGCTATCAGTTATTGGATACTACCCCGCTGGTGGCCAGGCTGCATTTAAAAGACATTGGAATTCTGGTGGAAAATGCCTACGTTACTGATCAAACCATTCCCGGCGTGGATTTAAACGGCGGCGAGGTGTCCGGCAGCGGCTATCGAAATGTTGGGGAATCCTTTAATATCAGTAGCACCGTGGATGGAAATTACAATTTTGAAAATTGGACTCAGGGCAATACGACCCTGAGTAAAAAAACCAGCTTTGTCTATACGGTAGCTGGAACACCGGGAGTAGATGCAGCCCCGATCCAGGCTAACTATTCGCCGGAGGCCTGTTACCTGACCTTGAATGTCAATCCCAAAGGCAGCGGCCAGGCCGCCCCATCGGGATATTATCCTTATGGAACCCTGGTTACCATCTCTCAGGGAAATCAGGCCGGGTATGCCTTCTCGCATTTTGAAGACAGCAACGGGAACACCTTAAAAAGTGTGACCTCCAATACCAAGGCAGGCACACTGACCCTCTATATGACCGGAAATACAACTGTTGTGGCGGTTTATAAAGAAAGTAGTGGCAGTGAAGCCCAAAAAATCGTAAAAATCGCCGCCGCCGCTGCTACGGCTGCCGCCATTGCCGCCGGTATCGCTGCGGCAATCTATTTTGGCGGCGATGAGTTGCTAGCTGATGGCGCATTGGATTTAGCAGAGGTAGCATTAGAAGACCTGGGTGAAGTGGCTGGCGGCGTTGTTGACAAAAACCCGCCAGACCCTGATCCGGATCCCGACGATCCCGATAATAAAACCGATATCCTGATTACCGCCACTGCCTCACCGCTAGATGGCGGAACGGCCATTGGCGGAGAATCCTACCGGGTCGGTGAAATGGCGGTCTTAAAAGCCACCGCCAATCCAGGTTGGGTTTTTGCAAACTGGACCTGTGAGGGTGCCGTAGTCATTGATGATCCG
>NZ_JBGSHG010000080.1:0-29946 GCF_041752335.1 Acetobacterium sp.
TAGCCGATTTAATGTTAGCCATGGGTTCACCCCCCTCATTTATTTATAACATAGCAATTCTAACACATTTAAAGAATATTATCAAGAAAAAACGTGACAAAAAAAATATTTCTTGATAGAATATTGATCTAGGTATAAAAATCAGAGATTTAAAGAGTATTTTAACCATTGATATAGATTTGAAAGTAGAGGATTAAAAAAATTGACAAACAAACAATTACATACACGAAATTTTTCCATTATCGCTCATATTGATCATGGCAAGTCAACCCTGGCGGATCGACTCATTGAAGACACCGGTATGATGAGCAAACGGGACATGGAAGAACAGTTTTTGGACAATATGGATATTGAACGGGAGCGGGGCATTACCATCAAGCTTCAGGCCGTCCGCTTGTTGTATACCGCCGATGATGGCGAAGAGTATATTTTAAACCTGATTGATACCCCCGGTCATGTCGATTTTACCTATGAGGTGTCCCGGAGTCTGGCCGCCTGTGAAGGCGCATTGCTGATTGTGGACGGCTCCCAGGGCATTGAAGCCCAGACCATTGCCAATGTATATCTGGCCCTGGAGAATAATCTGGAGGTTATTCCCGTCATCAACAAGATCGACCTGTTGAGTGCTGATCCCCAGCGGGTCAAGGATGAGATTGAACATGTCATTGGCATTGAAGCCCAGGATGCACCCCTGATTTCAGCCAAAGCCGGGCTCAATATCCGGGAAGTACTGGAGGCCATTGTCAAAAAAGTGCCTTCACCAAAAGGCGATGTTGAGGCACCATTGCAGGCACTTATTTTTGATTCCTATTATGATCAGTATCTGGGTGTTATTGCCTCGGTTCGGGTCATTCAGGGAAAAATCCGCAAGGGCATGAAAATTGATATGATGGCCGTCGGCAAAACATTTGAAGTTAATGAGGTTGGGGTTTTTGGCAGAGGCTTAATTCCCATTGATGAACTCTGCGCCGGTGACGTTGGCTATGTCAACGCCGGAATAAAAAATGTCCGTGATACCCGGGTCGGGGATACCATTACCGAAACTGACAATCCTGCGCAAGAACCTCTGCCGGGTTACAAAAAAGTGACTTCCATGGTTTTCTGCGGGATTTATCCGGCCGACGGCTCCCGCTATGAAGATTTGAAAGAAGCCCTGGCCAAACTGCAGCTAAACGATGCCTCCCTGCTTTATGAGGCCGAAACATCGATGGCCCTTGGCTTTGGTTTTCGTTGCGGTTTCCTCGGTCTGCTCCATATGGAAATCATTCAGGAACGGCTGGAACGGGAATTCAATCTGGATCTGGTCACCACCGCTCCCAGTGTTATATATAAGGTCATTAAAACCGATGGGACCGAATTATGGGTGGATAATCCTGCTAATCTTCCCGGTCCGGTGGAGATTAAAACCATGGAAGAACCGATTGTCAATGCCGACATTATGGTGCCGTCCGAATACCTGGGTGCGATTATGGAACTGTGCCAGGAACGTCGGGGTGTTTATCTGACCATGGATTACGTCGAAGAAAACCGCGTCATCCTGAAATATGAATTGCCCCTTAATGAGATTATCTATGATTTCTTTGATGCGCTTAAATCCCGGACCCGGGGTTATGCCTCCTTTGATTATGATATCAAAGAATATCGGCCCTCAGATCTGGTCAAACTGGATATTCTGCTCAATGGCGAACTGGTCGATGCCTTATCCTTTATTGTCCATCGGGACAAGGCGGCAAACCGCGGTCGGCTGATCGCCAAAAAATTAAAAGAAGAGATTCCCCGGCAGATGTTTGAAATCCCCGTTCAGGCTGCCATTGGCACCAAGGTGGTCGCCCGCGAAACGATCCGGGCGATGCGTAAAGATGTTCTGGCCAAATGTTATGGTGGGGACATCAGCCGTAAACGAAAACTGTTGGAAAAACAGAAAGAGGGCAAGAAGCGGATGCGTCAGGTTGGTAATGTTGAAGTACCGCAAGAAGCATTTATGGCGGTACTCAAGCTGGATTCCTAATCAAATTAAAAAGCTGTATTGGATGAGTTGCTCATCCGATACAGCTTTTTTTGATGATTAACGAGAAGAAAGATCGGTGTAAAATTCAAAGGCTTCGGCGCCAGTAAACTTTTCGTGAACAACCTTGCGGATGCTCTGAATCATTGCCGCCGGGTTGTCGGCCTGGAAGACGTTCCGACCCATATCCACCCCGGCAGCGCCTTTTTGAAGGGCCTGATAGGTGATTTCCAAAGCTTCCTGTTCGGGAACCTTTTTGCCGCCGGCGATGACAATCGGAACCGGACAGGCCGCAGTGACTTCTTCAAAGTTATCACAGTAATAGACTTTGACAATCTGAACCCCAAATTCAGCTAGCATCCGGGTGGCCAGGGAAAAGTATTTGGTGGTTCGTTCCATCTCCTTGCCCACCGCCACCACGCCCAGGGTGGGGATGCCATAACGGTTGCCGGCATCCACGGTTTTGATAATATTTTCGATGCTCTGGCATTCATTTTCAGATCCGATGAAGGCCTGAATCGCCATACAGGTGGCATTCATACGGATGGCGTCTTCGACGTTGACGCCGATGATCTCTTTGCTCATATCCTCTTTCAAAACTGAACTCCCGGCCGAACAACGCAGGGCGATGGCCTTGCCGTGGTCCGGACGGATACAGGTTCGCAGTGCCCCCCGGGTGGCCATCAGCACATCGGCATAGTCCTGCAGCGGCGGGATGGCCAGATCCATCCGCTCCAATCCCTGGGTCGGTCCCATGATATAACCGTGATCAAAGGCCAGCATCACGGTGTGACCGCTACGGGGATCGAATATTTTTGACAGTCGGGTTTTCATTCCCCAGTCCACATCGTCCATCCCTTTAACATGAAAATTCCGCTTTTCCATAGGTTGGTCGAAGCCGAAATCTTTGGCCTTTTTAATTGAATCCAGATCTGCCATAATTAACGACTCAAATATGGAGTTTTGGCCGGAGCTTCCCAATAAGCCAGTTTCTCCGGATCCATCCGGGCAAAGAAAAGCTGGAAGCCGGCCTGTTCCTGAACAGTCAAAACTTCTTCAACCCAGCTGGCGACAATACTAATGCCTTTTTCGCTGAGATATTTGTGAACCCGCCGGAAGACCAGCAGCATTTCCATAATGGTGGTGGCACCGGTGCCGTTGACAATGACCATTACCTCTTCACCGGATTTCAGATCCAGATCTTTGACCAGGGCATCAGCCATGATTACTGCGGTTTCGTCGGCAGTGGCCATTTTTTGGCGTCCGCCGCCGCCTTCACCATGCTGGCCCATGCCAACCTCCATTTCATCTTCACCGAGATCGGCAAAGGATGCACCATTTTGGGGATGGGTAGCTGTTTTGCAGGCTACGGCAATGGTAGCCATATTGTCGGCAAAATCCTGGGCGATGGCAGCTACTTCGGCTAAAGATTTGCCCTGGGCGGCAGCTGCGCCACAGATTTTATACAGGGGCACACAGCCCACCAGGCCACGACGGTTGGCTGCGTCGGAGCGGGGCGCATTAGCGATATCTTCCTGGGTAACCACCTTAATGACGTTCAATCCCAGTTTTTCGACCTCTTTCATGGTTCGGTCACCAGCTAACATATCGCCAGCATGGTTCAGCACCACAAAAAGCACGCCCTTGCCTTTATCGGCAAGCTTCAGGGCTTCTACCACAGCCTTGTAACCCGGTGCCGCAAAAATATCCCCAACCACCGAAATATCGATCATCCCTTCACCCACAAAGCCTTCCAGGGCCGGTTCGTGACCAGCTCCGCCGATAGTAACAATGGTAACCCGATCGGCAGTTGCCAGACCCTTGTTAATGATCAGATTGTGATCAGTTACTTCAAGAATTTTGGGATTCGCCAGAGCCAGGCCTTCTAATAATTCAGCCGTAATGTTATCCGGATTGTTAATAAATTTTTTCATCGTCATTGTATTTTCCCCCTTAAATTATTATTGTGTACAGATTAAATGAAGCTATTTATTTCATTTCCATTAATTCAATAACCGTGCCATTGACTTTGACAAAGGCAATGTCCAGGTGTTCGTCAACTGTCATTCGTTCGTTTAAAACAATCGCCTGGTGATCCTTGATAAAGTTATCAATATTGGGAACCTTGTAGGCAACGTGGGTAAAATTAACAACATCCGGATGAAGTGGGGTGCCCTCTTCAAAGCGTAGATATTCAAATTTGAGAGGATTGTTGTCCGGCCCGGAGATATGAACCTTTAATCCCTCGGCATAAAACTCTTCCAATACCGGTTCCGTAACCGGAACACCAACGTGCATGATTTCGTACATTTTTTTCTCCCTTCAGAATTATGAAATTTATGCTGAATATCCTTTAGCCAGTCCTTCGTAGAAATAAGCGAAGGTAACCGAACCAGGATCCTGATGACCTAAACATCGTTCGCCGATATAGCGGGCCCGTCCATATTTTGCCAGCATTCCGGCGGTTTTTTCTGATCCGGCCCGGGCGGCCTGCGCAGCTTTTTCGAGGGCTGTTTTCATATCAGCGGTAGAGCTACGGATCACTTCGGTAGCTGGAAAGATGGCATCCATCATCGATTTGTCACCAACAATCGCTTTGGAGGTGACAAAGAATTCGTCATAGGCACCAAGTAAAATGTTTTTGATAAATGCGTCGGTATTTGGGGCTTCCGGATCTGCTGCTTCCGCCATACCATAAATAAAAGCGCCAAACAAGGGTCCAGCTGAACCGCCGCTGACATCTTCCAGGGCATCATTGAGGGATTCCAGCCCCGCTTTCAGGTCGGTGGTTTCATTCCAGGTATCAATCTGGTCAAATATAACATGGGTCAGCTTTTTCATGGTTGTACCATGATCTCCATCACCGAGAACACAATCCAGATCAGTCAGAATATCAACATGATCGGCAATTTCCCGGGCGGCATAAAAAAGTAGGTTTTTGATTTTCAATGGTTCAAGCGGCATTATTTCACCTCCATAATCGTTTACATCTTCGCCATCAGTATAACAAGTGTTAATAGGGAAGTCAAATAAAATTAGCATATGTTAGAGTAAAATAAAGATATAATTACTAAACATCATTTCATTTTAAATATATTGACATATGATAGGTATTGTTATATATTAGACAATAATAAAACTGATGGGTAAAGAAAACGGAGTAAAAAATGAAAGAGAAAGAGTTGTTGCGACTTATCCAAATTTCTAAATTATACTATGAAGAAAATAAGACTCAGGCAGAAATTGCCAGGATTATGGATATTTCCAGACCGTCGGTGAGTAATCTGTTAAACAAAGCGAGAAAAGAAGGGATTGTTAAAATTGATATCCTTTCGTATCAGCACTCCAACATGGGATTGAGTCAAGGCTTATGTCGCCGTTTTAACTTAAAAACCTGTCATGTCGTTACATCGGCAGAAGACCTTTACCAGGAGGCAGCTGCGGTCGTATTAGATTTTCTTGATAAAACAAAGGTTTTGGGTCTGGGATGGGGATATAACATCAATAAAATGATTGAAGTTCTGCCCCAGACAAATATCAGCGAAACAGCACATGGTATTGTCTGCCCCTTAATTGGAACCGCCACCGTTCCCCATCGTGGATATCACCCTAATGAGCTGGCCACCGATCTGTCCCGTAAAATTGGGTATCAGGCGGAATACCTGATCAGCCCGGCCTTTCCCACCACCGAACAGGATCAGGAACTGTTTATGAATACCAATAATTATCAGGACATTCTTGAACGGTGGCGGAAAACCGATACGGCGATAATTACGCTGGGCAGTTTTCCACTGGTGCCAGATCATGGCACCGCCTTGCGGTTTGGCAAGAAACTCACTCAGGAGAAAGCAGTCGGGAGTTTGCTGTCTTATTTTTTTAATCTTCAGGGCGAGCAGATTGAAGGGGATGATGATTATGCCATCCAGATTCCCCTAAGGCTTTTGGCACGAATCAAACACGTCATCGGTATTATTCCCCCGGAATCCAACACCAATGCGGTCATTAGCTGTCTGCGAACCGGGTATATCAGGCATCTGGTAATTACCGAACAAACCGCAAAGGAAATTTTAAACCACAATGAGAGCAATTGACGCCTCGTTCTAAAACTGTTTTTGTTATGTTATACTTGCTATAATGACGATTTGTCGGTACAATTTGAGCAAAGATGAATTTTGGGAATTCGTTTCGTAAAATTAAGAAAAATGTGTCCTTGATTACCAGTAAAAATCTTAGCTTGGTTAAAATGAAAAAGAGATTCTGATAAGGAGAAACACAAATGTTACATATCGATCGCAGAAAAGATATACTTAATACAATCATGAGTAAAGGTTCGGTTAAAGTTGCCAGTCTTTCGCAAAAATATAATGTGGGCGAGGCAACGATCCGACGAGATTTAAAATATCTGGCCGAAGAATATGGGATTACCTTGTCCTATGGTGGAGCTTTCAGAAAAGAAAAAATTAACTATCAGACGACGTCTGAAATGGATATTTATAAAAAACGCACCCAGAATATTGAAGAGAAGCGGTTAATTGCACAAAAAGCAGCAAGACTTATTGAGAATGGTGATACTATAGCGTTAAATGCTGGCAGTACAGTGGAACTGGTTCTTGACTATCTTGAAAATATTAAAGATATCAATTTAATTACGCTTTCTCTTAGTGTGGCATTAAAAGCGTCCGCTATTTCAGGGATCACGGTTTACATGCCAGGCGGAAAGCTGCGCAGTTTTTCCGGGGCATTTTACGGAAAGGAAGCCAATGAATTCTTGAAAAGTTTTAACATCGATAAAGCTTTTATGGGGGTTATGGCAGTATCGATTGATAAGGGAATTACTCATGGTGCCTTTGAAGAAATTGAAATTAATCAGACAATTTATGAAATCAGTCGCAAGTGTTACCTGATGGCAGATTACTCGAAATTTGACAAGGTTTCGCTGACAAAAATGGTTGATTTGAATGTTTTTTACGGTTTTATCCTTGATGATAAAACACCGGAAATTTATCAGGAATATTGTAAAAGTAATAATATCGAGATAATTTAAATTTTAAAGGATCGACTCAAATGATGCTATTAATATTAAAGACGTATCGAATCTGATGATGCGTTTTTTTTATGAGAAAAGCTCAAAAATACTATCGTTAAAATTGACGATCATTGAAACATCACCTAGAAGTGGGGAATTAGTAATTTAAAATTTTGTCGCATATTCGTAAATCAAGAAAAAGTATCTAACTTTTTTAGCTGCGGAAACTAAATAAGAGATAGGATAATTCTAGATGTTAATATAATAGCACCATAAAATAACTACAATGTTATTGACAACGTTTAAATATCGTGATATATTTCAAATAAAAGGTAGTAAATATAGCTATATTACGAATGACTGACTGAATTGGTTTCAGTTGTCCTGTAAAATTAATTTTTGTTATGATTGATGTTTTTTTGAAAGAAATAAATAAAATTTGTAGGTAAATTTTCAATTCAGTCTGAATTGCTTTGATGGCATTTCAATAAACAGACAGCTAAGAAAAAGCAGACCAGGAGATTCCCAAACCAAAAAAAATTGAAGGAGTAGAAAATGGAAAAGTATGTACTCGTTATTGATGAAGGAACCACCGGTACCAGAGCTTTGATTTTCAATAAAAACCTGCAAATTGTTGCTCAAAGCTATGAGGAATTCACACAGTATACGCCCAGTGAAGACAAGGTCGAGCATGATGCTATTGAAATTTACGAAAAAAGCGTGGCAATGTGTAAAAAAGCGATCAGCGAGGCCATGATTTCTCCTGAAGAAATTGCCTGTATCGGGATTACAAACCAACGAGCTACCTGTCTGGTGTGGGATAAGGAAACCGGAGAACCCTTATATAATGCCATCGTTTGGCAGGATACAAGAACCGCGGTCTTCTGTCAGGAATTAAATGCTGGAGAATGGGGCGAAAAAGCGAGAAAGACAACCGGTTGGACATTGGCTCCGGTATATTCTTCGATGATGCTGAATTGGTATATCAATAATGTTCCTATTATCAAAGAAAAAATTGCAGCTGGCGAAGCTCTCTTCGGAACCATCGATACTTGGCTGATCTGGAAATTAACCGGCGGAAAAAAACATGCAGTCAGTTATTCTAATGCCTCTGTTATGGGGAGTCTTGATTTAAGAACCGGAGAATGGTATGAGGAATTTCTAACTTATCTTGGAATCGATGCAAAGATATTTCCGGAAATTATTACAGACTCGGGGGACTATGGGGTTGCACAAAAAAATATTCTGGGTGCAGAAATTCCGATTACCGGTGTGATCGCCGATCAACATGCCGCTCTATTTGCCCAGGGCTGTCGGACAGCGGGGACCGGAAAAATCACGAATGGTACCGGTTCATTTTTGGATATTAATGTTGGAACAGAATGTGTGATTTCCGATCAGGGACTCAACACGGTCATTGCCTGGAAACTCGGAGATGTGATGACTTATGCTCTGGAAGGTTATGAATCGGTTACCGGTTCTGCTGTTCAATGGTTAAGAGATGGGTTGGAAGTGATTGCCGAGTCCAGCGAAACTGAAACCCTGGCCCGATCAGTTGACGATACGAACGGAGTATATTTTGTTCCGGCGCTGGCGGGATTGAGCGCACCTTATCATGATCCTTTTGCACGCGGCACTATTTTCGGAATCACCCGGGGGACGAAAAAAGCACATCTGGTCAGAGCCACCTTGGAAGGCATCGCCTTTAGATTAAAAGACATTATGGACGTTGTGGCTAACGAGGCTGGTATTAAGATGAAAGCTATCAGGATTGACGGTGGGGCCTCAAAAAATAACTTATTGGCGCAAATGATGGCCGATATGATGGATGTTCAGGTAGATCGACCTTTCTCTGTGGAAGCAACCAGTTTAGGGGCAGCAGAAATGGCAGGTCTCTACGTCGGGATATGGAAAGAAGAGGATTTTGATGCAGCACTGACCATTGAAGCAAGCTTTACACCGGAAATTGCTGAAGAAAAACGAAATAAAGCTTACGCCGGATGGCAGGAAGCCATCAAGCGATCAATGAATTGGAATTACTAATTTTATTTGTAACACCACGATGCTAAATAGATAAAGATAAGCAATTGTGAAAGTGGCACGAGCTTCGTTGTCTGTTCCCATGAATCAGAAGAGATTCGCATCGGGATTTCTTCTGGTTATGAAAACTGACAACCAGGATATGCGCAGCAGGGTAAATGAATTTTATAATTGCCATGATTCAAAATAGGAGGTATAAAATGAATTCGCGAGAAAGAGTCATGACTGCAGCCAATCACAGAGAACCTGATCGGGTCCCGGTGGATATGGTTTTGACCATCGATGTGTATCGGGATATGAAAAAGGTGCTGAACATGGAACACCTGCCAGAAACCCCAAGGATGGGACGTTGGACAGAAGTGCAGATGCCCATTGAGATGATAAAGAAACTGGGAATTGACATGTATTACATTTCGCCGCGATCGGGAGTGTCGATACACAGCAAGAGTTTTGATGATGGCAGTTTCATTGATGAATGGGGTTGTTACTGGAAGAAAACAGCCATCGACGGTGGTCATTTCTACTTTGAGCTGGTTAATCCACCGCTGGCAAATGCCACCATTGCAGATCTGGAAACCTATGACTGGCCCGATCCTGAAGATCCCAAGCGTTACGCCGGTCTGCAGGAAGAAATGAAGGAGGTTCGGGAAACTACCGATCTGGCGATTCTCGCTAAATTTGCTGGGGCTGTTTTTGAACTGGCCACTTATATGAGGGGACACGAACGATGGTATCGGGATATTATCAATAACCAGGAATTCGCTCATGCCCTAATGGATAAAATCTGTCAGATTCAGAAGCGTACCAATGAGGTCATTATGGCAGAGGTGGGCGAATACGTAGATATCCTGAGACTTAGCGGCGAAGATCTGGGGATGCAGGATCGGCCGCTGGTGTCACCAAAAACCTTTAGAAAAGTGATCAAACCGCATTTACAGGAGCTTTGGGAACATGCAAAAAAAACCCTGCATCAGTATCATCCCGAAGCAAAAATCATGCTTCATACCTGTGGATCGGTTCGTCCCTTTATCCCGGATCTCATTGAAAGCGGGGTGGATATCCTGGATCCGGTGCAGCCAGGTGCCAAGGATATGAATCGTTTTGAGTTAAAAGAAGCGTTTGGTGATAAGATCGTTTTTCATGGTAATATTGACATTCAGAAGATTCTTCCTTTTGGCACAAAAGAGGATATTACTAACGAGGTCCGGGAAGCGATTAAGGCGCTGGCTCCCGGCGGCGGATTTCTTTTGGCACCGGCACATAATGTGCAGGGCGATGTGAGTGCCGAAAAATTGGTGCACATGGTCAACTGCGTCCATGAATTTGGAAATTATCCGATTCAATTGGATTAACTCAAATGACGGGAGAATTAAAATGGAAATTCTAAAGAAGATAACTGAAACCCTCTATGATGGAGATGAATTTGCCATGCCGGGACTGGTCAATGAAGCCATCAATGCTGGTGCAACCGCTCAGCAGGTGCTGGATGCGATGATGGCTGGAATGGCCATTGTGGGCGATGAGTTCAGTCGGGATGAATTGTATATTCCTGAAGTGCTGTGTTCCTGTCACGCCATGATGGAAGGATCAAAAGTTTTGAAGCCATTATTGACTGATAAGGATGCCATATCGCTGGGTACCGTTATTCTTGGCAGTGTCCAGGGAGATATGCATGATATTGGCAAAAACCTGGTGGGAATGATGCTGGAAGGCCGAGGATTAAAAGTGATTGATATTGGCATTGATGTACCGGCTGAAAAATTTGTAGCAGCCGCCATCGAACACAAGGCTGATATTGTTGCCTGTTCGATTTTGCTTACCACGACCATGCCAGAGACTCCTAAGGTGGTTAAGGCCTTTGTTGATGCCGGGATTCGTGATCAGGTGAAAATTATGATTGGCGGTGCGCCAATTACCCAGGAGTTCTGTGAGCGAATGGGTTGTGATGCTTATGCTAAGGATGCCGGAGCCGCAGCAGCAGTCGCGATAGACATTTGTCAAAGATAATTAAAAATTTCGCGTCAGATGTATAAAAAAATTAAGAGAAAATATTAGTGCAGTTAGTCAAATCTAGATTAACTGCATTATTTTTGTGTCAAAAAACCAGATCTCGACATGAAACAATAAAAAACGTAGAATACTCAGGTCTATTATCGCACCAGATAAGGTGTTCGTGTCGGGGCATTCCAATAGCTTAGGTTCTGATCATTCATTCGGGCAAAAAATAATTGAAATCCGGCTTGTTCCTGAACGGTCAAAACTTCTTCAACCCAATTTGCTGTGATTACGATCCCCTTGCCGCTTAAATATTTATGAACACATCTAAAAATGATCAGCATCTCCATGATAGTGGTGGATCCGGTGCCATTGACAATGACCATAATTTCCTCGCCGGCACAGAGATTTAAATCAGTAATCAGCAAGTCGGCCATCAGAATGGCAGTTTCGTCGGCATTTTTCATTATTTGACGGTCGCCGCCGCCTTCACCATGCTGACCCATCCCAATTTCCATTTCGTTATTTCCAAGTACTGCAAAAGCCGAACCATTTTGGGGATGGGTGGCTGTTTTACAAGCTACGGCAATGGTAGCCATATTATCGGCAAAATCCTGAGCAATGGCGGTTACTTCATAGAGTGATTTTCCCTGGGCGGCAGCGGCACCAACAATTTTGTAAAGCGGCACACAACCCACCAGGCCACGACGGCGATCCGCATCGCAACGGGAAGCGAAAGCCACATCTTCCCGGGTGACAACCATGGATACCTTGATGTCGGCTTTATGGGCTTCTTCCATGGTTCGCGTGGCAGTCAGCATATCCCCGGCATGATTTAAAACAACTAAAAGAATGCCCTTGCCTTTATCAGCAAGATGAAGTGCTTCAATGACCGCCTTATATCCGGGCGCTGCAAAAACATCTCCAACAACTGCCACGTCGATCATCCCTTCACCAACAAATCCTTCCAGAGCTGGTTCATTACCTGATCCCCCCAAGGCTACGATGGTTACCCGATTGGCTGTTTCGAGACATTTGTTGACAACAAGATTGTTGGGCCTTACCTCAAGAATAAATGGATTGGCCAGGGCCAGCCCTTCCAGTAATTCGGAGGTAATGTTTTCTGGTCTATTGATGAACTTTCTCAGATTCATGACAGTGTTCCTTTTTTATTTTAAAGTTTTTTAGTACTTTGAAATCCTGGTTCCGGAATAAACTGTTAGTATTCAATATGAAAATTGAACCGGTTGGACAATTTATACTAGCAAATTTTGTTTATTAAAACAATAATGATGTCATGAAAACAAAATTTGATGTCATCAAAAATAAATCTAACTGGTTTAATAAGAGTAAAAGATTGTAAGAAAGGCTTTTATACGTTATAATAATTCATTGATAAGTATGTTTTGACCGGAATAAAAGGGGAAAAAATGTTAAAAATAGCGATCTGTGAAGATGAGGAAGTACATAAAAAAATACTGGTTGATTTGATTGGACGATATCCATTTAAAATGGATTATCTTTTAACCACATTTCAGTATGGTTATGAACTCGTTGAAGCAAGTAACAAAGCGATGAAATTTGATATTATTTTTCTTGATATGCGTTTAGATAACGAAGATGGCATTGATATTGCGAATGAAATCAGAAAAACAGATCAGATTGCCCGCATTATTATCACAACATCCTTAATTGAATATGCGGTATTGGGATATTCGGTTAATGCCAGTGATTTCTTATTAAAACCATACCCAGAAGAAAAATTATTTCTGGTTTTAGAAAAACTGGAAAATGACATTAAACACTCAAGATCCAGCTTTCATGAAATCGAAATAAATAATGAAAAAATATTTTTAGAAAGTGATCAGATCTTATATTTTGAGAGTCTCGGCAGAAAAATAAAAGTGGCCACCTTCGAAGCAGAGTATGAATATTACTATACGATTTCAGCTTTAGAAAAGGAGTTGGATTCATTGCGTTTTGTTTTATGTCACCGATCTTATATTATTAATCTTAAAAATGTAAAAAGCATCAAAACAAAAACAGCGGTACTAAAAAATGGTGTGATGATCCCAATCAGCCCCAAACGAAATCAGAAGGTATACGATGCCTTCACCCGGTACATGGCAGGATCGAGGGAATGAAAACTTCGTCAAAACTTCGTAACATTGTCCTTTTAAGTATTCCGATTATTAGTTTAATCGTTGGCTTGAACCTGTATTTCATTGATATTAACGTCGAAGGCAGGCATTTAGTGGGCATCGCTTCTTTAGGTGCCCTGGTGTATATCAATGTGGTTATTTTTGTTATTTTAAGGATACTGGATCATGAATCTAAAAAGATAAATGAATACAAAAATGCCAATATTCAAATGGAACTTCAACAGAAACACTATAAAGAAATGCTTGAGAAAAATTATGAGGTAAGAGGATTATGGCATGATATGAATAACCATGTCATCACCATGCAGTATTTAATCAAGAACCAGGCTAGTGATGAAATAGAAGATTACTTGCTTCAGTTTCATGAGTTACTTCAAAATGCCGTGGATCATAATCGCTCTGGAAATAATGTGGTGGATGCCCTGCTGAATTATAAAATCAAGGTTGCAGCCGATAATCATATTAACTTCGTCCATTATATTGCCATTCCCGAAAACCTTAAAATGAATAGTATTGATCTGTCTATTATTTTGGGAAATATTCTGGACAATGCCATAGAGGGATGCCTGCGGGATTCCCGACGAGCTCAGGATAAAATAATCAAATTTAATATGTACTATAAGCGAGAAAGTCTGCTGATTGACATTGAAAACACCATTGATGAAAAGACCATCCAAAAATCAGGAAACAATATGGTCAGCAGCAAACGAATCGATGAGGATCAAAGAGGTTACGGTATTTCCAATGTCAAACAGGTTTTAAAAAACTATCAAGGCAATATGGTCACGCAAGTCCTTGAGGACCGATTTAAATGTACGATTCTGATTCCGCTGGACTAATAAAACAACAGAAATATATCAAAAATAATTTATTGTAAATTGACAAAAACTGATGAATGCGATATATTAGACAAACATTTAAAGCATTAAGATGAGGTGATTTGTTGAAAGAAAAAGAATTGTGCCGTTTGATACATGTTTCTCAATTATATTATGAGGAAAATAAAACCCAGTCGGAAATCGCCAGAGACTTAAATATATCCCGTCCGGCAGTTAGTTACCTTTTAAATAAGGCCAGAAAAGCCGGAATTGTAAAAATTGACGTTCTTTCTTATCATTGTACGGTCAGAGGGATTCGGCATGAATTGTGCCATCGTTTTAATTTAAAAAGCTGTCGGGTGGTCACGTTGCCGGACGATCTTTATCAGCTCGGTGCAGATGTGCTGCTGGAATTTTTGCCCAAAACAAAGATATTGGGTTTAGGTTGGGGCTATAATACGAACAAAATTATTAACGTCTTTGCCCAGCAAAATCAGATGGGTATCAATGGCGGTATCATCTGTCCGTTAATCGGTGCAACAACGGCACCACAACGGGGTTATGATCCAGATGATCTGGTTAGCGAGCTTTCTCAGAAGACTGGCTATAAAGGAGAATACCTGAATTGCCCGGCCATTCCCTCCACTGTGAAGGAGCAGGTGCAAGTGATGGCGTCCGATGATTATCGACGAATCGAAGATTACTGGAAAAGAACCACAACTGCTTTGATAACCTTGGGAAGCTATCCCTCAGTACCGGATCATGGTTCAGCCATGCGGTTTGGAAAAAAACTGATCGAAGAAAAGGCGGTTGGTTGTCTGCTTTCGTATTTTTTTAATCCCCAGGGTGAATTGATTCAGGGTGAGGATGATTATGCAATTCAAATTCCCTTGGAGTTGTTAGCCCGGATCAGAGATGTGATCGGGTTTGTGCCTCAGGAGGCCAATGTTTCTTCAGTGATCAGTGGTTTAAAAACTGGGTATTTTAAACATCTGGTGATCACTGAAACCCTGGCAAGCGAAATAATCAAACAAATGGATGAGAACAAAAGTGTTTGATATCCAAACTGATAAAAACGCCGGATCATGAAAATGATCCGGCGTTTTTTTGATGGGATAAGGTTATTTTTAAGCGAATTGGTCAACTCAGCAAACTATAAATTCGGCAAGATTAAGTGCAAGGGGATGGTGTTACCAGCTTCCGCCGCCACCGCCGCCACCGCCGCCGCCGGAGAAGCCGCCACCGCCGGAGAAACCGCCGCTGCCGAAACCGCCGGAGCCGGAGTTGGGCGGAACAATAATGTCAGATGCGATACTGTTCATACTGCGCGTTAAACTTGATACGAACAAGATGGAGGTGAAATTATTACCATAGGTGGTGCCATAATACCAACTGGGCTGTTCAATGGCGATGGACTCAAAATTCTTGGCCCATTTATCAGTGACCCCGAGCACATAGGCGTAGGGCAGAATATTGAAAAAATACTGGGGGTTTTCGTTGACTAGAGCTAAAATTCGATCTTTTTCGGCTTTTTCGATAAAATTCTTAAAGCCCAGCACCTGACCCAACCAAAGACGACCAGTTTCCGTTCTTTGGGTTGCCACAATCTGGAAAAAGGCGATGCCATAGGTAGTTAATAGTGCCAACAGAGCCGGAAGCAGTGAATTATATTCAAGGAGAAAATTAACAACGAACACAATCAAGACGGCCACGATCAGGATGACGATTCCCAGAATTATTCGGCCAACTGTTTTTTTTCTGGCCGTACCCTTGCGGTTGCGCAGAGCCGTGGTGATGAAATTGGCACCGAAAACGGTAGGAGCAGCAGCAAAACAGGAAACGATTCCGATAAAAATTAATCCTTCGAAAAAGGAAGTCAGCATGCCGATTTTGTAAGCGCCATTGATGACATAAGCCAGCAGCGGCAGGGCCATGAAAATACTGATAATTACCAGACCGATCTTTGAAGCCGGGGTAAATATCCGGTTTTCAGGAATATCGAAATAGCCTTTAATCTGTTCCTTGGTTGCCACAATAGTGTCGTAAAAACTGGCCGGAACACTGACGGTTGAAAAACTGTCTTTTTGATCAAAAATATTATTGAATAGGGTATGTTCAAAATCTTCGGCTGAATCCGGCAGGTTTTTTACCTTGTGAAAGATGAACTTTTTCTTATCCACCTGTTCAATGGTCATATAGCCCTTATCGGCCCAATACATCAGCAGGGACATGACCTCAGCTTTATCAAGAGCACCATCAACAATAAAACCGATCTGGGAGGGGGTAAAATTCTGGGGTGGATAAAACTCCACTGTTTCCACCGGTTTTTTATCCCGTCCGGTGAAAAGCCAGATTAAGGCGCCGCCAAGCAGGGACAGACCAAAAATAATATACATAAATGGTAAAAACTCGTCACCAGTGAAGGCGCCGACAAAATAACCATCCGGCAGATTGATTTTAAGGGTAACGCCCTGATAATTGGAAAGGGGTTCTTTCAGAGTTCCCTCAATCGTGTTTCCGGTGACCGTAAAATCAATGGCGTCGGTAATGGTACTGCCGTAGCCGCCCGAGATGAATTCGACCTGGGTCGGGTCAAAAGGTTTGGGCATCACAATTTTAAAACGAGCATTTTCAATGCTAGTATCCCAATTCTGCGGAATAATGTTAAAGTAGACATCATCCATGCTGTCAATCTTGTCATCGCCCGGATTCCAGACATATGAAATCGGGTAGGTTTGGGTTCCGCTGACATATACATCGGCATCCCCGATTTGGATAACCACATTACCGCTTTCGGTGGAGGTTTCAAAATTAAAATTGTCGACATGCACATGGGTCAGCCGGGCATTGTAGGATGTTTCCACTGGCTGTCCGCCAATTTCCCGGTAAAAACTGCCGCTATAGGGGATAAAACGATAGATTCCGTGGCGGGGTTCAGAAAAGGTGACGGTGATGTTTTCCTGAACCTCATAGGCGTGGTCTTCCTGAACATTCATGGTGACATCATATTGGTTGATATCAAAATATTCCTGGGCGAAGGTGCTTCCGGGAAATACAATTCCTAAAAGAAGCAGGCCTAGAAGGATAAGTAGTATCGGGGTGCTTTGCTTTTTCACATGGTTTACCTCCCAAAAGTTTGTAAAGACGGCACTGTAAGAGCACCGTCAGTGTTGTTTGTCATTAATGAAATTTTGAATGAATTAGAGTTGACTAGTTAAATTTAACCTGAACGTTTTCCCGCTCTGCAGCAGAGCCAACCTCAAAGAAGGGTTGTTTTTTGAATCCGAACATATTGGCAATCAGATTGCTGGGGAAGGATTCAACCTTGGTATTCATGGTGCGGACAACCGCATTGTAGTATTTACGGGAATTGGCAATTTCATCTTCCAACATTTTTAGCTGTTGCTGCAAGTCCAGAAAATTTGTATTGGCCTGGAGTTGGGGATAGGCTTCAGCTACCGCAAAAAGACTCTTCAAGGTGCCTGATAAAGCATTTTCATTGGCAATCTTTTCGTCAATGCTGGTTGAATTCATGGCCGCTGTCCGGGCCGCTGTTACCTTGGTAAAGGTTTCGGATTCATGGGTGGCATACCCTTTTACCGTTTCAACTAGGTTGGGAATCAGATCGTATCTTTTTTTAAGATAAACATCCATGGTAGAAAAAGCTTCTTCGACCTGATTTTTGATACTGACAAAGCTATTTCGAGATAAAACAAGCCACAAACCGACGATCACAATGAGACCGAGAATAATTGGAATAGCAATCATTTTTTATAATCCTCCTTAAACAATTTTATTGCTGATATTATATCACGTCCCTATACTTGCCACAATAAAATTAAGGGATACTTTTAAATGTGAGACATTTAGTAAAAAATTATCGGTGTTAAACGATTTAATCCAGCTAAGAGTAATATTTTGTCTTGTTGGACTTTCGTTTCTATATTATAATTAATACAAACAAGTAGTTGTCAGCGAAGCATAGAGAAATTGCAAAAGGAGAAATAATGAAATATTCACATATACTATTTGATCTGGACGGAACCCTTATTGATTCGAGAGAAACGATACGTTGTTCTTTTGAATATGCCCTGGAAAAAATGAATGTTCCCGATCCGAAAGTTCGGGACATTAATTCTTTAATTGGTCCCCCGATGCTTAAAACGCTTCAAGAAGTTTATGGTTTTTCCCTGGATGAAGCGAGAAAGGGCTACGAATTTTATCTGGAAGAGTATGTTGGTAATGGCCAGATGTATCAGGCTCAGCTTTATGAGGGTGTTAAAGAAACCGTTCATACTCTCTTTACAAGCGGCTGCTTTTTAGGCGTGGCCACAACAAAAAATGAAAACAATGCCCGAAAAATAATTGACAAGCTGAAGCTTGATATCCATATTGATCGAGTTTATGGTACCTTTAACGACGGGACCCGTAGCAATAAAAAAGAAATCATCACCAATTTATTGGAAGATAATGATGTCCTGGATTTAGCTGATGTATTAATGGTCGGAGATCGTCACTATGATATTATCGGGGCTAAAGAAGTGGGAATTGACTCGGTGGGGGTAACCTACGGTTGTGGCAGCGAAGATGAATTGCGACAAGCCGGTGCCACCCATCTGATTGCCAGTATTAACGAATTGCTGGAGATTATAAAATAGGAGGAAATCATGGAATCAAAAAACATTAATTTGGAACGAACGGCTTTAATTAAAGGTGATTTAAAATTCACCAATTTTGGTCAGCTGATCAAATCCACGCTGTTCAGAATATTGGTTAAAACTTTTATTAATGAACTGACTGTAAAAAAATCTTATCTGTTAAAAACATTGGAGCCTTTTGAAAATAATAAAGGTGAGTTCAACGAAACGGCCTTTATCGATTTTGTTTATTTGCTGAATATTAATTCCCTGGATGAAATCATCCAATCCGGATATTTTGATATTCAATTCACCTATGAAGAATATTCTCAGCTATTTTTGGGATTTCTGGAAGGGTTTTATAACTACTGGCGAAGCATTCAGCGATTTATGATTAAAACCGATGAGTATAGTTCGGATGAAAAAACGAAGCGATCAAAGGCTCATTCTCTGGCATCCAACAATGATGCCTTCAAAAAAATGGTACTGGACCTTTATCGTAATATTCATTTTAATGTTACCGGAAAAAGCGTCAGCATTTACCGGCAGCTGCCCAGTGGGGCCCAGGTGGCCTTTTTAACGGACAAATTTGAATTTGACCGCGGGGTCAAAAGTAAAAACGATTCACTGTACCAGGTCCCCTATGTCTGGGAGGCAATTTTTGAGCCACCGGTTATTTTCTATACCCAGTCCAGCAAACGGGATGGAGTCTTTCCGGTAAAGGACAAGCGGATTTTACAGAAATTCTATCTGGATTGCGACGAATGGTTTGCCATTCCCATGAAAGTTGGACGGTTGCTTACCATCGTCTATGTTCATAAAGAATATCTGGCTCTGGGTGCCGGTTTATTTAACCTTTATGAAATGGCCACACCCGAAGAATTCACCAAAGAAAAACCGGATGCCGTAGTGTTCTTTGGATTGGATGAGGTGCTTTTTGAAGAGGATGAAAAACTGGGATACGTCACCAAAGAAGACGAGGTGTATTATGGTCTGATTCCAGACAACCCTCAGATTGACTATTTTGGTTATATGAAGAAGATGATGTTGACCCTTCATAATATTATTCAGATCGAAAAGAAGGCCATGCCGGTTCATGGTGCTTTTGCCAAAATCAGGGTGAGCGGCCGGAAATCGGCAAACGTTATGTTGATTGGTGACAGCGGTGCAGGAAAATCAGAAACCCTGGAGGCCATCAATAAACTTCCCAAAGAGCTGGCTTGTGATTTTGATATTCTCATCGACGATATGGGGTCCCTCCACTTTAATAAAGAAGGGGAGCTAATGGCGGTGGGAACTGAAATCGGCGCCTTTGTCCGGTTGGATGATCTGCAGCCGGGATATGCTTACAGCACCATGGACCGTAGTATTTTTATGAACCCGAACATTGTCAATGCCCGGGTTATTGTGCCGCAGATGTCCTACGAAGAGATTTCAAAATCGACCCGAGTTGATTTTGTCTTCTATATTAATAATTATGAAGAAATTAGCGAGTCGGCTCCACCGATTGAACTATTCGATGATTTGGATGAGGCTTATGCGGTCTTTTCCGAAGGCAAGCGAATGGCCAAGGGTACCACCGGTGAAGTGGGAATCACAACCACCTATTTTGCAAATCCCTTTGGAGCCGTTCAGTTAAAAGAAGAACATGAAAAGATTGCCAAAAAAACTTTTAAAAAGATGCGGGAAACCGGAGTTCAGATTGGAATGATCCGGACCCAGCTGGGCATTCCCGGGTTTGAACAAAATGGACCTTTTCTGGCCGCCCAGGCGCTAATTCAATTTATCGACGAATTAAATAAATCAGAATGATTAAAAATGTTTGATTTCTCAAAAACCTGGTATATAATAAGAGTAAGTTTATAATCATTATAAAGGAGGAAAAAATGGGTAAATTACAAGGAACGCAGACGTTAGTTAATCTAATGACATCTTTTGTGGGCGAATGTCAGGCAAGAATGCGGTATACATATTTTGCATCTATCGCCAAAAAAGAGGGTTATGTTCAAATCAGCGAAATTTTCACTGAAACAGCCGGCAATGAAAAAGAACATGGTGAATTGTTCTACAAGCACATTGCTGCCAATGAATACACAGCCGGCAATGCAGTTGAGATTCCAGTGAGTGCTACTTTCCCAGTAGCCCTTGGGGATACCAAAAACAATTTATTGCATGCAGCTTCCGGAGAAAATGAAGAATGGAATGAGCTTTATCCCAAATTTGCCGAAATCGCAAAAAAGGAAGGCTTTGATGAAATTGCTGAGACCTGGCTGGAAGTATGTAATGCTGAAAGAGCTCACGAAACCCGCTATCTGAAATTGGCGGCCAATATTGAATTGGGCCGAACCTTTAAAAGGTTCAGTGATGTAAAATGGAAATGCGGTAATTGTGGCTATATACACGAAGGTTCTGAAGCCCCTGATTTATGCCCGGCTTGTAAACACGCTAAGGCTTATTTTGAACTTTTTGTCGAGACCTACTAAAAAATTATATAAGAAAACAAAAAGAAACGGTTTTGACGCCGTTTCTTTTTGTTTCTTTATTTAATTTTCAATACCCAACTATTTTTCAAAAGGAAAGTGGTACTGATCCAAACCCAGCTCCGCCTTGATGTCGAGGATATCTTTGATCAGCGCATCGTTGACCGGGGTACCCTTGTCTTTTCGATCCAGCCAGGCATCGTATTCTTTTTCGCCGGCGGTGTAGATCCGTTCCTGACCCGGCATTTTTTCTGAGGCGCGCAGGTCTCTTAAAATATCGCCGGTGATTTTTTTAAAGGATTCGGGTTCGGTAAAGTTTTCAATGTTGATGGCGATAAAGAAATGACCCAGGTGGTAGGGCTGCGCCTTACCATTGGCGTCAAAGCCGAGCAAGCCTTTTAGAAAAGAACCGCTTTGCAGGGCTGCTGATAAAATTTCCACAAAGGTGGCATAACCATAACCCTTATAACCGCCGGTGTCCTCACCGATGCCGCCAAGAGGTGTCAGCGCTGCTTCGCCTTTAACTAAATCGATGAGGATCTGTTTGGTATCGGTACGGCTGTTACCCTGGCGGTCGATGACCCAGCCATCGGGCAGATCCTTGTTTTCGCGGTCATAGACTTCTATTTTGCCCCGTTGCGAAACGGAAGTAGCACAGTCCAGCACAAAGGGGAAGGGCTCATCGCTGGGTACCCCAACGGTGATCGGGTTGGTGCCGAGCATGTTTTCGACCCCAAAGGTCGGGGCAATGGAAGGACGGGCGTTGGTACCAGTCATTCCGATCATGTTGTTTTCGATGGCCATCAGCGGATAGTAGCCGGCAAAACCATAGTGGGTGGAATTACGGACCACGGTCATTCCCATGCCATAGATCTTAGCTTTGTCAATGGCCATTTGCATGGCTTTTTTGCCAATGACATGCCCCATGCCATCGTGACCGTCGATGACGGCAGTGGTGAAGGTGTCTTTAACCACTTCAAATTCTGTCACCGGATTTTGGATGCCTTGTTTGATCCGGTCATAGTAGATGGGTTTTAAACGGCCGATACCGTGGGAATCAATCCCCCGTTTGTCTGAGGTAATCAGGATGTCGGCACAGATTTTGGCGTCTTCTTCGGGCACTCCAATGCCTTTTAAGGCGTCGGTCATGAATGCTTCCAGAATGTCAAAGGGGATCCGGTAGGTGGTTTCGTCTTTCATCAATAATTCTCCTTGTCTAATTCTCTTTATATTTATTGGTTGATAACAATTTTATTAACATAAGATGAGGTGGCAGCGTGGAGGGCCCCCACATAATCGCAACGGAGGCTGATGATGTCGCCAACCGCATAGGTGGCCTCGGCGTCGGTGACGTCGATGATCAGATGGTCGGAGCTGGAGCCGACGATGGTCAGTCCGGGAAGCAACGGGAAGATGTGGTCGGTGTCGGTGTCCTGGCGACCCAGCCCGCAGATGGCTCGTTGTCTGATCCCCTGATCCTCAAAGTTGGGGATTTCGCCAAAAGCGTTGCGACCGATTTCGCCCACCGGGTAGGTCGGTTTTTCCTGTAGCTCAAGGATTTCCACATCCAGAATAAAGGCGTCCTGATGGAGGTAATCATAGCAGTGATAATAGGCCGACTCCCGGCCAAAAAGGATCACATCCCCCAGTCTGAGGTTGTTAATTTCAGTGGGCAGGGTTTCATTATCGACCAGATAATAGGCGCTGGAATTACCACCGGAGACAATCTCACAGGGGATGTGATATTTTTCTTCGAGTATGGCTTTGACCTTAAAAAAGGCACCAAAGGTCCGGGGGGTGGGGATGGTGGCACCGACGCAGGTGGCGTTGGTGGCGATGCCCCGGAGACGGATGTTTGCTAAGGAACTAATTTCCTCAAGATCCTGATCCAGTTTTGCGAAAGAGGCTGAAATCAATGATTCAATTTCAGCTTTCGCCGGATTTCCGTCGCCGACAAAAAGACCTTCACGAAGATCGCCAAGGTCAAACATATAGAGGATGCCATGGGTTTTGCCCTGGACTTTGGCAGCCTGGTTTAACAGCCGGATGGTTTTCATTTCGCTGTTTAGTGATAAGGTGGCATAGGATACGGTATGATTAACCTCGCTGGGCATGGGAACCCGGATCAACCATTTTTCACAGGCCAGTGGGGCTAGATTTTTGAGATTTCTAATTCGGGAATCGCCAATCGAGGTGGCACCCCCATCCAGGAAAGCCTGGGCAATTTCCAGGTTGCCGCCGGTACATTTGGTGACTGCGGTGACCTTGACCCCCAGTTTATCTGTCCGTAATGTGATGGCTTTGGTATTGTCTAATATTTTTTTCTTATTAATTTTTAGTAAGGGATACATAAATGCTCCTTTGCAGTTTTCTGTGGTACAGTATACCATAAGCGAAAAAAAAGCACAAATCATTGACAGCGCTTCCCCCCTTATTTATAATGAGGAATGAAGATCATTAGGAGACAGGAAAAAGTTCGTCCCTTATAGGGAGCGGATTTTTTTTTCGCAGCAGAAAACTCGCTGCGAACCAGCAAAATGGATAAAATCTGTTAGAAGGTTGTTTTGATATAAAGAAAAGATACCAACGAACAAATGGAGGAAATATGTCAACATATGAGCATAAAAAAATAGAAGCACACTGGCAGCAGTATTGGGAAGAAAATGAAACCTTCCGGATGGAAGAAAACTCAAGCAAAGAAAAATTTTACGGGTTGGTTGAATTTCCTTATCCATCTGGCGTGGGCCTCCACGTCGGTCATGTTCGTGCCTATACATCCCTGGAAGTGATTGCCCGAAAACGACGGATGGAAGGCTTTAACGTCCTCTTTCCGATAGGCTGGGATGCCTTTGGTTTACCTACTGAAAACTACGCCATTCAAACCGGTCGTCATCCCCGGGAAGTAACCGATGAAAACATTGCGGTTTTTACCAATCAGCTGAAACGGATTGGTTATGCCTTTGACTGGGATAAAGAGATCGACACCACGGATCCCAAATACTATAAATGGACCCAATGGATCTTTTTACAGTTATTTAAGCATGGACTCGCTTTTAGAGACCGAACCTATGTCAATTTTTGCAACGGCTGTAAGGTGGTGTTGTCCAACGAAGATTTTCGGGACGGCAAGTGTGACCGCTGCGGCAGCGAAGTGGTGCAAATGGAAAAAGACGTCTGGTTTCTGAAAATCAAAAACTATGCCGAAGAACTGCTTAAAGGTTTGGATGACGTCGATTATCTGCCCCGGATCCGTCTGGAACAGGAAAATTGGATTGGCAAATCGGTGGGCGCTGAAGTCGACTTTACGATCGCCGGTTACGACAAGGCGCTGCGGGTCTTTACGACCCGACCAGACACCCTTTTTGGGGCAACCTTTATGGTTATTGCGCCCGAACATCCGCTGATTAAGGACTTGTCGGAAGCCATTACCAATCTGGCTGAACTGGTGGATTATCAGGAACAGGCCAAACGCAAAACCGAATTTGAACGGGTGCAACTGGCCAAGGATAAAACCGGGGTACGGATCTTAGGCATTCAGGCCATTAATCCGGTGAACAATACCGAAATCCCCATCTTCATCGCCGACTACGTCATGATGGGATATGGCACCGGGGCGATTATGGCGGTTCCCGGACATGATACAAGAGACTGGGATTTCGCGAAAAAATTTGATCTGCCGATCATTGAAGTCATCAAAGGTGGAGATGTCACCGAAGCGGCTTATACCAATACCGATTCTGGTGAAATGGTTAACTCCGGTTTTTTAAACGGTATGGAAGTCAAGGATGCCATCCAGAAAACCATTGACTTCCTGGAAAAAGAAAAACTGGGCAAACGCACCATTAATTATAAAATGAAGGACTGGGCCTTTAATCGTCAGCGCTATTGGGGCGAACCGATTCCGATTGTTCACTGTCCAAAATGCGGGATGGTACCAGTACCCGAAGATCAGCTGCCGCTGGAATTGCCAATGGTGGAAAGCTACACTCCTACCGATACCGGGAAATCCCCGCTATCGAACATCCCGGAATGGTATGAAACCAGCTGTCCAGTCTGCGGCGGTGCCGCAGAACGGGAAACCGATACGATGCCCCAGTGGGCCGGTTCCAGCTGGTATTTCTTGCGCTATTTTGATAACAAGAACGATGAAGCCTTTGCCTCGCCGGAAAAATTGAAATACTGGATGCCAGTGGACTGGTACAACGGCGGGATGGAACACGTTACCCGGCATCTGCTCTATTCCCGGTTTTGGCATCAATTCCTGTTTGATATCGGCTGTGTGCCAGTGCGGGAACCCTATGCCAAACGAACGGCCCAGGGTCTCATTCTTGGAAATGACGGCGAAAAAATGTCGAAATCCAAGGGCAATGTGGTCAACCCCAACGTCATCATTGAAGAGTTTGGAGCCGATACCCTGAGAACCTATATTATGTTTATCGGAGATTATGAAAAATCTGCGCCTTGGTCGGATAACGGCGCCAAAGGCTGCCGACGGTTCCTCGATCGGGTCTGGAAACTTCAGGATATGGTCAGTGATGAAGCTGGCTATGGCAAAGCCCTGGAATCAGCAATTCATAAAACCATTAAAAAGGTCAACGATGATTTTGAAGAAATGAAATATAACACCGCGATTGCGGCGCTGATGACCTTATTAAATGAATTCAACCGAGAAGGTTCAATAACCAGAGAGGCCTTTAAAACATTTTTGAAATTGCTTTATCCGGTGGCGCCCCATATCAGTTCCGAAATCTGGCAGAATTTGGAAATGGGCGGAACCTTGGATGATGCGGCCTGGCCCCAATATGACGAAACCAAAACTGTGGATGATGTCATCGAAATGGCCGTACAGATCAACGGCAAGGTCCGGGGAACGATTACCATTCCGGTTGCCGCCGATATGGACGAAGCCAAGGCGATTGCTTTGGCCCAGGAGAACATCGTGGCCTATACCCAGGGTAAAACCATTGTCAAAGAGATTTACGTCCCCGGCAAGATTTTTAACATCGTGGTAAAATAACAGCAATGAAAGTTATTCACCTCTATACCGATGGTGGTTGCCGTGGCAATGGCCAGGAAGGCGAAAATCTGGGCGCCATTGGCGGCGTACTGATTTATCCCGAGAAAAACGTGACCAAAGAGTATCGCCGGGCCTATCAAAATACCACCAACAACCAGATGGAGTTGTTGGCGGTGATTGAAGGCTTAAAGCTGCTAAAGGAGCCCTGCGAAGTGCATATTTATAGTGATTCGGCTTATGTTGTCAACGCCTATCTACAGAATTGGATTGGTGGATGGAAGGCGAAGAACTGGACCCGGGGAAAAGCCGGGGCTTTAAAAAATAAAGAAATCTGGATGGAACTGGATCAGTTAGTCAACAGCCACAAGGTGACCTTTCACAAGGTTAAGGGTCATGCCGATAATCCCTATAATAATCATGCCGATTTACTGGTAAACAAGGCCATGGATGAGTACCAACCGGCAGAATAGCTCGAAGCAAAAGAAATAACAAAGGACAAAAAAGACTTAAACCAAAATCCGGTTTAAGTCTTTTTTTAAGTGATAACATGTCAGAGTTAAGATTAAAATGCCATTAACAGGCCTTTATCATTGGAATAGTAAGTCGTTAAGCCGTGCATCGGAAAAATATAAATCTCTTTTAGATCAAACCGTTTCTCCAGCAGATCTTTGAGGATTTCGGCCTGGCTTAAGTTGTTGCAATGGGTTATGACCACCGGAAACTGAGGTTGGGTTTTGATCTTTTCTTCCACCATATTGGCAAGACTGGACAAAGCCTTTTTAATACCACGGGCTTTGGTTACCAGCTGGATTTCACCCTTGTCATCGGATCTGAAAATCGGCATAATTGAGAGTACCGAAGCCACAGCGCCGGCCACCCGGTTCATTCGTCCGCTTTTAACCAGGTTGGATAAATCCTGAAGTAAAAAGCGCAGGTTCAAGGACTCAAGGTAGAGCGCCAGCTTTTCACTGATGGTGTCAAAATCAAGCTCCCCGGCTTTGATGAGATCGCGGAGCTTCATCACCATCAAAATCATCACTGGCGAGGTTGAATGGGTATCAAAGAGGCTTATTTTCAGGGAATTATCTTCTTCCAGCACCATGTTTTTGGCTACCCGGGCACTGTTATAGGTGCCGCTTAAGCCGGAAGTCATGGTGATCACATAGCTTTCTTTGTTCTTTCGCAGCTCTGCTGCAAAATCCTCAGGGGATGGGCAGGAAGAAGAGGTCGCCGTTTTTTCGGCCTTCATGGCGGCAATCAGTTCCTTGGTATTCAGAGTTTCATCATCTATAAATTCATGATCGCCGACAATAATTTTCAAAGGAACAAGTGAAAAATCAATCCCGTCCTTTTCCAGAAAATCCTTGGGCAAATCACATGAGCTGTCGCTGATTATTCGTGGTTTCACATTAAATTCCTCTTTTCAATCATTTATCTTTTTGAGATTTTCTTTAAACGCTGACCAATTGATCAGCCAACAGCCACCTTCACTTGATATCTTAACAAGTTAATCGTAAACTAAAAGGCTTAAAAAGATCTTTCGCTGTCTTAAATGGATTCTGTCAGGTAAGGAATCGTATCAGGCATATTCAACTGGTTTAACACATCCTGAGTGATTAAACTGGTTGCATGACCATTGTAAATTTTGCCTAGACTGTTTTTTATGGAAAACCGTTTGATTTCGTTTTCCTTGAGTGCATCAATAGCAAGAATAAGCTCGTTAAAATTATTGGCGACGACGGCAGCACCCTGTCGTTTAAACCAATCGGCATTTTCGCCTTCCTGGCCGGGGGTAGGATTGTACAAAATCACCGGAATTTTTTTGGTCACCACTTCGCTCAGGGTAATGCCTCCGGGCTTGGTTACCATTAAATCACCGACGGAATAAAATTCATGAATGTCGGGAACAAAACCAAAAATCCGCGTATTGGGCAAATCTTCCATTTCAAGCTCCTGTTGGAGACTCTGATTTTTGCCACAAATGACAATGGTCTGGAGATTATCCATCTTATCGGTGCGATGACAGATCTCTTTGATGTTTTTAAGAACCCCATAGGTTCCAGCAAAAATAATCAGGATTTTTTTATGAGGATTCAGGTTATATTTACTGATGATGGCATTGCGGTTGCCCCGGGCATAAAAAGCATCGCGGATGGGAATTCCAGTTTTTAAGACTTTTTCCCGGGGAATTCCTTCACATATCAAAGTGTCTTCAACGTTTTCGCAGGCCACATAGTAGCGGTCGGTGTCCTGGTGGATCCATGGTTTGGGGATGCAAAAATCAGTGACCACCGTAAAAAGTTTAATGTGAGGGTAGTTTTCTTCTTTAAGGATGGCTGAAATAGTATAACCGTAGGTATTGATGATACAGTCAGGTTTAAATTCATCGATCATTTTTAACAGCGCTTTACTGGTAAAATGCCAGAGGTTGTACATAAATTTATTATGGGCATATTCTTCGACATCGTAATAAACGCGTTCGTAAAAGCTGCTCCCAATTGAATAGGACAGCAAATAGGATTTTTCAATCATCCGATTGAGAGTCGGATTGGTTTTATCAAACAGATCCTCAACACAGACCAGATGTCCCCGAGCCTCAAAGCTCTCTTTAAGGGTTTGGGCTACCATTTTATGGCCAGACCCGTGAGAACAGGTTAATATTAGTACTCGTTTTGGTTCTAACATGGTAATCCGTCCTTTCCTGAGAATTTTTTTGCAAAAATCTCCAAATAACGTATACCATCAGTTTAGTCAGAAATGATTAGAGTTTGATTAGAAAACTAATCATCGACCTCAATCCCCAAAATGCAGATATCATCGGAGGGGGGCTGATCCTGTTTAAAGTCGGCACAGGCATCAATGATGTGGCTGCCGATCAGGTTGATGGGTGAATCAGCGTTTTGTTTAATCACCGACACAACCCGTTCCATGGAGAATTCTTCCTTATCCGCATTTTTGGCATCGATGAGACCATCTGTAAAGAGCAACAGTTTATCGCCTTGGGAAAAATTGATGCGCATATCAAAATAGTGCATGGTGGTCATAAATTGCTGTAGTCCCAGCATCGGCAGGTTGGGTTTAAGCAGTTCAATTTTATGATTGAATTTCAAAAGAACAGCATCGGGATGACCAGCGTTGGCGAAATACAAAATATCTTCTTTGGGATCCAATATCAGGGCAATGGCAGTAAAAAAGGTATTATCCATCTGCTGACTGATATCGGATTCAATCTGTTTCAGAATCAGGCTGGGAGATTGGTTAATCCGATTGTCTTTCATGGTATAGGAATAACTCAATTTGATCATGCTGGTGATCATCGCCGCATCAATGCCATGGCCAGTGGCATCAGCGATTAGCAGGCTGATTTTTCCGTTATCCAAAAATTGAAAATCATAGAAATCTCCACCAACTTTTCGAAAGGGTCTGAGAAAACTATAAAAATGATAGTGATCTGAAACAAAAGATCCAGCGGAAGGGATGATCTTTTTTTGAAGGTTCTGAGCGAATTCCAATTGTTTATCAAAAAGGCTCACAAGGGATTCATAATTTTCCGAACTGTTCAAACGGTGACCTCCTTTTTAGGTAATTTTATTTATTATAACATATTATTTTTGATATGTTATGGTGATTTCTTTAAAAATGATTGAAATTATTGATACTTACCCTTATAATGAACTTATCAATATGAAATGAGGTGTCTAAAATGATTGAATTTGTATACGGTTCAAAAGGAAGCGGCAAAACAAAAAAAATGATTGACATGGCA
>NZ_JBGSHG010000081.1:0-10322 GCF_041752335.1 Acetobacterium sp.
GTTACCTTTCTTAGAGACTGGACATCTTTAAAGGTAACGCATTTGATCGGTATTGACAATGGCTCTTTGCTTCGAAACCACCTTAATGGGTGCACAACTTTTTGGAGACCTTTTGCTTAACTAATATTTTACCAAACACAAAATTAGTCACTCTTTTATTAATATAATAAACGTGCTTAGTTTTAAAGAATCTCTTCTTTAACTTCAGTTAAAAAACTTTTCTTGAAAGGAGTATCGGGCAATGAGAAGAAAAAAAATTGATCGTCGAATCCGAAAAACCGAACAACAGCTGCAGACCGGTCTTGCTCAATTATTGCTTGAAAAAAGTGTTGAAAAAATAACTGTGAGTGAATTATCGGATTTGGTGGATATTAACCGGGGAACCTTTTATCTGCACTACAAGGATGTTTTTGATATGCTGGATCAAATAGAGAATGAAATTTTTATAGATTTTTGTACGCTTCTTAATCGTTATGCGTCGATCTTCGAAAGATCTAATACCCGCCCGTTTCTCATTGATGCGTTTCGTTTTATTGCCGAAAATGATGAAATGCTCCATGTACTATTATGTAAACCTGGTCATCTCGCTTTTCTAAATCGCTTGCAAGCGGTGTTTAAAGAAAATTTTTTTGAACACTGGCTGGAAAAATATCACCCAAAAGTTTCCCCGCAAATTGAATACTTCTATTCTTATATTCTTTCTGGATGCATGGGTATAATGATCCAGTGGTTAAATACCGGGATGAAAGAATCTCCTGAACAGATGGCAAAGTTCACTGAGATCATCATTTTTGAAGGATTCAAGTTTTTTGAAACAAAGTGATGTAAACCAGTTGGTATTTGTTGAGCTTTATCGCAATTTACGCAAATTGACCATATTTAAACAGTGTATCGGCAGAAAATTGGCTGATATTTTTACCGAAGAACGCTCCATCTAATTCAATTAATGCTAACGGTTCAAATCGCAGCGACACCGCTAAATCCTGATAATCAATCTGCAACTGCTTATTTTTATTAATAAATGCTTCCCGCTCAATATAAGCCGGGATCTCATAGGAAGTTAGCTTAATGCTATTTTCATTGACCACTTGATATAAAAACAAATAGTGCTTTTTAATTTTTTATTCGCGTAGACTTTTTTTCATCTTCATTTTTTCTTTATACATCAACTCATCTGCGGACTTTAGATATTCAATCAAATCGTCGTAAGGTTCATCCGGCATAATTTCAATAATCCCCATAGCCAGGGAGGTCCCTCGATCAGCCTTCCCATATTCACGGCGCAACCTCGCCATAATCACTTCTGCTAACTGTTCACACTGAGCACCTTTTTAACTATTGCATTGTTCCCGTACAAGAGGACATTCGTAAATATTTTAATATATAGGTCTTCGATACTGACATTTTCCTTATTGACCGCAATCAGAATAAGCTCGATTGCATCATTTCGCCGTGCTTCAACTAATGCCACCAGGTAGGTTTGGGCATATTCCTGATACTCCCCGCAATTCTCCAAAAAAACTGCTCGGCCTCACCCACCGCATTAACCGCTGTGATCGCAGCTGATACGAATGTTCTGATCATTTCACCAACGTCTTCCTCATAATTGATTTCAGAAGCAATATCCTTATCGTTTAGTCATCATTACCTTTCATGAAAGCACCAATATTAGCTCTTACAAAATCTTCAAATGTCCGAGGTTTTTTTCCGGTTAATTTAAAAAATTCATTGGTGATTGTTTTAGCCGTACCGAGTCTGGTCATGATATACAACATGACCGTAACATTGACATAGCTTTTATCAAGCCCTCGGTTCTTGATATAGTAATTTCGATATTTTAACAGGCCTGGTTTGACGTATGTTATTTTTCGGTTAGTCAATTTACTCAGCACATCTGCCACCTGGAAATAGTCTAACGCTTCCGGTCCGCTGATTGTGTGTGCCGTATTTTTGAATTGATCGGGATCATGAAGGATTGTTGCGCTGGCTAATCCGATATCAGCGGCATCAATAAAACTCGTTCTGCTTTTCCCTCCCGGGATAAAAATTATATCTTTGTCGCTGATTTCCAAAGCATGTATACCGGAAATATTTTGCATAAAAAAACCAGGTCTGATATGGGCAAATGGGATTCCGACACTTTCAATAAATTTTTCAATCTTATAATGTGGTGGGATGGTGTTTTTCTCGATCCCCATTAAAGATAAAAAAGCGATTAACTTGATTGGATATTTTTGAGTTGCTTCAATAAATGGATATAAATCTTCTGGTTTGCCAAGATGTGGCGGTCGCATTAAAAAAATTCTATCGACGTCAGTCAATGCGTTTTTGTATGTTTCCGGTCGCGTAAAATCAAACGCCACCGTGGTCACATTGCTACCAAAGAGCTGATCCAGTTTTTGTCTGTTTGTACCTGCTGCAACAACCGCTTCTCCCTGTTTTAATAGTTCCTTTACCACATAAGTGCCAACATTTCCTGAGGCCCCGGTAACAAGTATCTTCATCTATTTTCCTTTTCCAGTATGCAATTTACAATTTCCATCAATTCGACTAATTGATCAAACTTTTCCGCACCCATTTTTTCTTTCAATAATTCAACAGCTTTAAAATACTCAATAAACGTCGACTCAACCAGATTCTTTCCTTTTTCGGTTATCACAAGTGTATAACTTCGCTTATCAGCGATCGAGCTTTCCTTTATTAAAAAACCTTGCTTCGTTAAAGATTTGACCATTGAACTGACCGAAGGTTTGGAGATGTTAAAAAATTGGCTGATCATCAGCGGAGTCACGGCACAACTTTGCTTTTGTGCGTATATCAACATACCCATTTCACTAGGTCTGATGGGAAGATCCCGCTTTGAGTTCATATGCAACCTGCAAAAAATCCCGATTACATCCGCACTATTTATAAGATCAGCTTTCATTTGCGCCTCCATATAGTTAACTTACCTAACTATATGATACAATTATATTTTCGCTTTGTCAATCATTTTTAATGAGCATGTGAACGTCCTTTCTTCTTGGATTGTTTGGGAGATGATTGTATTTTAGAGCGTTCTTTATTTACTAATTAGTCAAAACCATGTCCACTGGTACATGATCCGGTCCGTTATGATTAACAGCTGCTAATCCTCTTTCTGATGAAATTTATACGACGCTCCTTCGTAATTGGTTTTTATCCTCAATAGAGCTAGGGCAAGAATAGCCTTTTTCCAATCAGCTTTCATTCAAAAATCATGGCTAAATTCAAGTAATAAAAAACCACGAAATACAAGTTTATGCTGCTAAGCACTCGTTTTCGTGGTTTTTTTCCAACTGGAAGCTTTTATTTTGCTGCTTTTTCTTTTTTAATGTAGGCAGCTGAAATTTTTTTATAGTCTGATTTAAAAAACGCACACTCTTTAATACACACGGTGCAGCCATGCTGTTTTGAAAACGGAACGGCGCACTTTTTGTAGTCAATATGCTGCTCACTGCCATCTTTGCAGATCATTGGCTTTTCATAAATGGCCTGGGCCGGACATTTTTTGACGCAAGCATTACATGTGGTACAGAAATCTGGTAGCCAATCATAATCTAATCCCTGGTTAACCGGAAGATTTTCGATGTCGGTTAACACTGCTGCCAGTCGTACGCTGGGACCATAATCAGGTGTGATCAGCAACCCATTTTTACCAAAGCCGCCCAGTCCGGCATCCCTGGCCAGCACCGTAAGATTCAAATTACTGCCGATCGCTGGGATGGCTTGAGCATTAAACCCTTTTGCTCTTAAAAAATCAGAAATCAGATTAACCGCCCGGCCAAGTTCATAGTAGGTTCTAAAAATTTCTTGAATGGTTCTTTTTGACGGTGCTTGTTCAATCGCTGTTTTTTTCATTTCCATGGTGAAAACCATAGCATATTTAAACAAAACAATTGATTCTTTAAACAGATGGGTTTCTTTGACTTTGGTATAGCCGATACCCGAAATACCCAGCGCTCGTGCAACTGCTTCTATTTCTGCCAATCCTTCTGCTGACGCCGTTTTATTTGAGGCATAGGGATTTCGCTTGATCGCTTTAACCGATTTGGATAATTCGCTCAATGATCCGATCAAACATTTAGCATACGACGGCATCGTTTTTATTTTTGAGGATAAACTGCCATATTTAATCGTAATCTCAGGCACTGATAGTCCTTCTTTTAATTGCGGATTGCCATACCAGACCGTATCGATGGGTCTGATATACTTATACTCTCTGGGCATCGGAAATTTCATCTAGTCAACTCCAATCTCGCACTGAGGATTAGCCCCCAACTGCTCTGAATTCTGATGTAATCGAAAAAGATGCTGATATAAGGCCGCTTTGCCCGCTTCGGTAAAACCGTCAAAAAGGACTTTTTCTGCTTCTGCTCTGATTTTAAGCAAATCATCGGCAATCATTTCGCCCTTTCCGGTAATGTAACACCGGGTGTTTCGCTTGTCCACATCATCGGAGACTCTGCGGATAAAACCATCATCTTCAAGAATTTTCAGAGCCTTGGTCACGCTGGCTTTGCCGACCGATTTTAGCCTGGCTAATTGATTCTGATTAATGCCGAGGCTGCCGTAGATCAGCAGAAAATACTCTAACTGCCCCTGCCTGATCCCAAACTTTTCAATCATAGCGCCGATATAATTATTGGTATTTGCCGTAATGGCGCGAATCATCTTTCCAAAATCCATGGCTTCCATATTTGCACCTTCCTGATCTTTTTTTTAATGGGCCGCTTTTATTTGATCATAGTTAGCCATTTCTTGATTAGTTTACCGGTAAACTATTTGGTCAAATTATATAGCACAATAGTATGCCGGTCAACTACGTTTTGTTATTTTAGAAAATGTTCCTCATTTCTTTCCCACGGGGTCCGCCTATGTAAATGAGTATAAAATATCCTGACACAGATCATTGCCTTTTAAAACGCTGGCAATTGTCTGGTGACGCCTTGTTCCGTTAATTTTCGGATCAATTCATGCAATTGATCCGAAGGCAGTTTATCAGT
The DNA here is from genome assembly GCF_041752335.1 of Acetobacterium sp. Lineage (GTDB taxonomy): Bacteria > Bacillota > Clostridia > Eubacteriales > Eubacteriaceae > Acetobacterium. The sequence continues at coordinate 5,025 of NZ_JBGSHG010000081.1, forward strand.
CTGCCGGTACCAGTAACTCATCATACCAATCATCGCCGATAGGGTATATTCGATAACATAGTCCAATTCTTGTAGATTAACCGTTGGTTTATTGGCGAATTCCTGGATTATTATTGGTTTAATTGCCTTTTTGAGTTTGCTTGCAAAAGCCGGGTCGCCGCCGTCGCCAAGCAACACGGCATAGTATTTGCTGTTCTTTTCATAAAGCTCAAGAAAGGTGTTCGTAGGCATGCCTCGCATTTCCGAACCGATTGTAATTGGTGGCAGCTCGTCCAGGCTGGGGATTAAAGAGTCTTCAATATGTTCCAGAACATCATAAACGTCTTTAAAATATTCATAGAATGTCCCCCGGTTATAGCCGGCTTTATTAGTAATGTCTTTAATGGTAATTTTTTCAATTCTCATGTCGCAATATAAGGACCAAAACGCATCGATGAGATTCTGTTTTGTCTGTGTCGTTATCGCTGTCCGTTTATTCATATCCATTCTCCCTTTCAAATCCGACAAATGTAGCCACATTGTTGGTTGATCCTCTGGCCGCCGGGATCTATAATTGAATCATACAACAGGATGTTGGATGATTCAAGGAGGAACTACTATGATTACAATCCTTTGTTCGGGATCTCGGGGCGATTTTCAGCCCTATATTGCCCTTGCCCAGGAACTGCAAAAGCTGGGAAAAACGGTGCAGATTGCCGGCGGTAAAAGTTTTGAAGACTTTATCAAAAACTACGGCATTGATTTTTATCCACTATCGGCTGATTATCAGTCCGCCGAGATCGACCCCAAATTACTTCAGGATGCCCAATCATCGGATAATCCCCTGAAAATGATTTTGACCTTTAACAAAATGAAAAACTATGTGCTTGGCTTAACCGCCGAAATGTTTGCGGCCTGTCAGGGCAGTGAACTGATTGTTTACCATCCGGGCTGTACGATTGGTTATTTTGCCGGCGCCAAGCTCGGTATTCAGGCGATCCTGGCGGCACCGTTTCCGATGCACAAAACCACCGAAGTAGCTTCACTGATCGCCTACGGTAAAACCATCATGCCCAAAGCAGTAAGTTATCAGCTCTTGCAGGGGATGCTGTGGATGGCTGGAAAAACCGGTATTGAAGCTTTTTTCGAGAAAAAATATGGCAAACTCCCCGAGGATTTTGGCAGCCCTTTTGAAAAAATCGATCACGCTCATCCGGCCATCATCTCCTGCAGTAATTTTGTCTTTCCCCGTCCCCAGGACTGGAACGCCGATATCCATCAGAATGGCTATTGGTTTGTGACCGAAAAAGATGATTATACCCCCGCCAAAGAATTGGCTGATTTCCTGGCCGAAGGGGAAAAGCCTGTTTATTTCGGCTTTGGCAGCGCTTTTGACAGCACCCATCAGGATGAAACCGTCACCATCATTATCAAGGCCCTAAAGCAGACTGGCAAGCGCGGGATCATCTCTGGTATGGGGGCGATTGACAACCTGCCGGAAAACCTGCTGGCGATTAATAGTATTCCCCACAGCTGGCTGTTTGATCGGGTTTCCCTGGTTTGTCATCATGGTGGTGCCGGCACCACCGCCGCTGGCTTTAAAGCCGGTATCCCAAGCATCATCGTGCCATTTTCCAATGACCAATTTGCCTGGGCTCACCGATCCTATGACCTCGGGGTTGGCGCAAAGCCGATTTACCGTAAGCATTTAACCGCTGACAGGCTTGCGGCTGGGATTCAATATGCCCTAACCGATACGCTTATCACGAATGCTCGAAATCTGGGCCACAATATTGGGACTGAAAATGGTGCTCGGGATGGCGCCCAAATAATAGCGGATTATCTGGAGCGATAGCTTTATGAATAAAAAATCAATTTGTGTTAGAGCTACCCCAAAAATCCCGAAAGCTGATGGACTTGCCTGTCCAGAGATTGACGGATATAATGACCATAAGAAATCGAGAGAAAGGAAAATGCCACTAAAAGATGCACGCTTCGCCGGCTAATCATCTCTTAATGGCATTCCAAAAAACTATGGTTATTATAACCGATTATCAGGTGATTGAAAACAAGAAAAAAGGCGTTTTTTATTAAGAGTGCCGAAAAAGTTATTGTCCCTGTTGTGAGAATGATCTAAAAGTCTACGGCAGCCGAAAAAGAAGCGTAATCGACGAAAACGGTGATCAGCAGATCCTGGTGATCCGGCGACTCAAATGCCAGGGCTGCAGGAAAGTCCACCATGAACTGCCAGATATTCTGGTTCCATTCAAGCGCTATGCCAGCCGCTGGATAGAAGCGGTGATCCTGCGTCAGCAGATGTGCTGTGTGGCCGTGGATGAATCAACTGTTTTGCGTTGTCAGTGCTGGTTTTCGGAACTGGAAAGCTATTTTCTGAACAGCATCATTGCCCTCAAAAGAAGGCTGGATTTAAAGACTCATGAGCACCTGTCTCGTCCTCATGGCACTGCACTCGAAGGGATCGTTTCTCCCGGAGAAATCAAACGCAGCACCCTCTAGGAAAAAATGGCCAATGCTTTTCTCCATTGTGAGAGCCGCAAGGTCGATAAGACCGGCTGCATCAGCTTTGACGGCAAAAAGTACGAGGTTGGCCTAGTCTTTACGGGATACCGGGTGGATGTCATCTTTGATCCAGCTGATAAAAGTTTTGTCACCATTGAACACGACAACCACACATCCTTTACCGCCAAAGAACTGGTGATCGGCGAATTCACCGGTAAAACCCAAACGCCCGGATTATATAACCGCAGTCCCGGCCAATGAATTTCGGTTACTCACCGCTGCGGCCATTAAAAACAAGGAACGAAATGAAACGATTCACAGTGCCATCCGTTATCACACCCGGGAAAAGGAAGAATCCGCCCATGTTTGAAACCTTTTACGCCATGGACAAAACCCCTTTTTCCCGTAACATTCCCCCCGTGTACTTAATTCGCATTTTTTTCATTTTTATTTCCCTTCTATTTCAAATATCAATATTTTTAATCTTTGTATGATCTTTAAATTCCAAAGTTATTTGTTTTTTTGAATCGGATTGAACTATAATTTTCTCAATTGTTGCCAGAAAATGTGCTTCATCAAATTGCGTCAGTAGTTCTTCTGTATTTTTAAGACGATTGATGAAATCTTTCATTTCCAATCGCCTCGCTGTTTTATCCTTTATCTCGGCTTCGATCTCAACCATTCTATTTTTTGTATGCTCATACTTTTCGACCAGAAGATTATACTCATTCTGGTATGCGCTCTGATCCTGGGCGGTACTGGCATTTTCATCAACTAACATTTGTATTTCTTTGACAATCAGTTGATAGTCATGCTGGCTTTTTAGCAATTCCTTTTCGAGGTCTTTCGTGTTAAAAATTACCTTGACTGCAGCCTCATAATTTCTAACGATTTCTTCTTTATTTTCCATATGCTTATTAAACCCCTCAACAAAGGCCCTTTTTAAATCTTCTTCATAAAGATGGGGTGTTTGGCATTTTTTATCATGATCAAATTTATGATTGCATTGCCAAATCACCCGGCGATACTTGCTAGTGGAATGCCAGACCTTGCTGCCATAGAAACCGCCGCACTCACCACAGACAATCTTTCCGGAGAAAGGGCTGCCACTCGTTTTATAGCCTTTTTCTTGCTTTCTTTTTTTCAGCTCATGTTGAACGAGATCATAGACCTCTGGGGAAATGATAGCGGGGTGGCTATTTTCAACATAGTATTGGGGAACTTCCCCTTGGTTGGATTTCTTTTTCTTGGTGAGAAAATCGACGGTGTAGGTCTTTTGGTGGAGGCGATGGGAGTCGAACGCTCATACTCAAGTGTAGTTGACTGTTTTAACGACGAATGTGATTTAATCCAAAAGACTACCCACGTCAGGCTAATTACTTCTCTTATTTTAAAAAAAGTGCCTATGTTATAGCACTAATGATGTGCTCAACACTTACACTTTTATGGTACTAAAAAGCCCTCACAGGAAACCCTATGAAGACTTTTTGATGTTAGATTAGATTCTTTTTTGAATTTATCGATAACAAACGAATTTTTCTTAAAATAAGGTTGAATGACTTCCTACACGATAGAGCATCAATACTAAAACATCATCCATTACCTCATATATAAAAAGCCAATCGGGTTCGACATGGCATTCACGACACCCTTTAAAGTTACCACTTAATTCGTGATCGCGATATTTTTGTTCCAAGGGTTCTTCATCGGCAAGTTTTTCAATAACAGCATAAAGTCGTTCAATATCTTTGCCTTGTTTCTTGGCAAGCTTAAGATCCTTTTTAAACTGATTAGTAAATTTAACTTCATATTTCATTCGTCCAGCGCGGCTCGCAAATCATCCATATTGGAATAACCTTTGACACTGCTATCTTTGGCCAGTTTTCTACCTTCGGTAATTGCAGTGACTGTTTCCTGATTTGGGACGGATAGTTTCATTTCAAAAGGTATCCCATTTTCTCGGATTGCTTGTCTAAGAAAAATATTGATTGCAGTTGTCATGTTAAGACCAAGCTCTCCAAAAATTTTCTCCGCCGCTTCTTTGATATCTTTATCGGTACGAATATTCAAATTTGTACTAGTAGCCATCATGAGCACCTCCTTATCTACCATTATTATAGTTCCAAATGCTCATATTGTCAATTCAATGTGCGCATTATATACGAACTATTACATGTGAAAAAGCTTCTTTAAGATTCCTTGCTGGTTAATCGTATTGATACCATATTTCAATCGATCACGCCCTCGCATATTGATAAACTCGATGTAATCAACCAATAAAAATTGTATCATGAGAAATATTATGGGTAAGCCTATCCCAAGGCAAATAAAAAAGCTCTGAGCACCCCTTATAGTGGGCATTTCAGAGCTTTATTTTCTTATTTGGTGGAGGCGAGGGGAGTCGAACCCCTGTCCGCAAGCCTTACGTCATGCGATCTACATGCTTATCCATTCATTTGTTGTCGTATTGGCGGACTCCGAATGGCAGGATTCCGACAGCACCGAGCCTTTTACCTTTAACTACTGATCAGAGGCAGATCAGCGTGCGATCTTGTGATAGTGACCCGGATGACAACGACCACAAGCAGAAGCTGGTCCGGGTTGGCGCCCTCAGGCTGCCAAGGAGTAGACGTTGTCGTTGGCGACTAAGTCTTTTGCCACGAGGATTTAACGAGCTGACGTGACGTGCTCGGCATGCACCCATGATTTCATGACCCACGTCGAAACCAGTACGCCCCCTTTTGAACTGATGAAGCGGGAATCCCGCTTGCTGCACCTGCCATTGACGTGGATCAGCGG
>NZ_JBGSHG010000082.1:0-46414 GCF_041752335.1 Acetobacterium sp.
TTAATTTACACCTCCGTAATTATTAAAATATTATAGACTTGGTAAAATTTTCTCCACATCACCGTGTGGTCTTGGGATTACGTGTACTGAAACAACTTGTCCAACTTTGTCAGCTGCTGCAGCACCTGCATCAACTGCAGCCTTAACTGCTCCAACATCACCACGAACCATTACAGTTACTAAACCAGAACCGATTTTTTCGTAGCCCATTAATGATACATTTGCTGATTTTACCATCGCATCTGCTGCTTCAATAGCGGCAACCAGACCTTTAGTTTCAATCATACCTAAAGCTTCGTTTGTCATAAGCTCTATCCTCCTTAATTTCAAGATTTTGTTTCTGAACTACCTATATTTTAATTCAAAGGCTATGATAATTACTTGTGCTGTTCTTATAAAATTATTGTAAGTTTCTTTGAATCAGTTTGAAAACCTTTTACTACCGCGGTTTTTTGTCTCTGTACACAAAAACATAGTGGAATATTTTGTCTAATCCCTGCACTTTAAAGTCGTATTTATTTATTGCTACAATTAAAAAGAACAGGTCCACCATCAGGTTTTCCTGTTCCATTTTTTTACCTTTTTATTTAATTTTTGTATCAGGATACTTCCCGATGTTTTTCAGAATATTTTTCATCTTTTGAATGGGCATTTCCTAATTGTTCATCTTCCTCTAGAGCAATACCGCGCCGCTCTTTCCGATACTCGGTCGGGGTCATTCCAGTACTCTTCTTAAATACCTTGCTGAAATAATTCGGTTCATGGTAAGAAAGATCCAGGGCAATATTGATAATCGGAACATCGGTATTGGCCAACATATCCTTGGCAATCTCAATTTTTCGTTCCGTCAGGTAGGTCACAAAATTGACGCCGGTTTCCTTTTTAAAGATCTTACTTAAATAGTAAGAACTCATATTGGCATACTCCCCAACCTGATCAAGGGAAATATCCTTATAACAGTTCCGGTCAATATAATTCAAAATATCTTCGATATTGTTTTTTCGGGTTTCTTTATTATCAAGCATCCGATCAAAGACCTTGTCAATGGTTTTCATGATTTCAATTTTTAAGTCATAACGATTTTTATAGCCGTTTACAAATTGCATGTTATTGCTTGAACAAAGCGGACTATTCAGTTCGTAACCGCACATGTCCTGAGTCACAATATTGAGTTCTTCCATAAAATGTTTGATTTCCGCCTGTACCGACATGATATCATAGGTATGGTAATCATAAATCATATCCAGATAACTGATCAGGGCGGTTCTGGCATCACTGTATTTTTTCTGAATAATGGCAAAAATGACTTCATTCATTTTTTCATCAAATCGTTCTTTAGCATTGTTTTTTAATGAAGCAATGCTCTGATTGATTGAATCCATCAATTGTTGGGGGCGTATCGGTTTTAACAGAAAATCATCGACCCGAGCTTTAATGGCCTGGTGAGCAAAATCAAACTCATTAAAAGCAGTAATTAAAATAACCTTCTTTTCATGATCTTCTTTTTTAATCATCTTTAAAACATCAATACCATTAATTTCCGGGATATTGATATCCAATAGAATAATATCCGGATTCAAACGCCGGATTTCTTCAATTGCCACCAATCCCGAAGATGCTTCACCAACAACTTCAATATTCTCACCATGTTGACTAAGAATGAGTTTAATCGCTTCAATCTCTAAATGCTCGTCTTCAACAATAAACAGTTTATACATGATTATAATCCCCTCCCAGCGAGAGACTTACGAGGTATCTTAATAGTGATCTCAGTGCCTTTTTCTAGCTCACTTTTTATTTCAACCCCATAATCAACGCCGTAATAATACATAAGCCGCTTGTTTGCATTATTAATTCCAATCCCGGTATTCTTTTCCCGGCCATCTGCTTCATAGGTCCCATCCAAAATTTTATGGATACGATCATCCGGAATTCCCTTACCATCATCAACAATTTTCAAGATAGCAATTTCTTTAAGAATGTCCGCTGTTATTCGAACTGCTCCGCCTTTGGCATTGGGTTCAATGGCATGGATAATGGCATTTTCCACAAAAGGCTGAATGGTCATAAAAGGACATAAGATGTCTTCAGCCATCTCATCCACTTCCACCGTATAATTGAGTCGATTTCCCAGTCGCATTTTTTGAATCGATAAATAGTTTTGTACATGTTCCATTTCTTCTTTCAGCGTCACCACATTGTTCTTTTCTTTTTTCAGGGTGTAGCGCATCATATCCGAAAATGCATAAATCATATCCTGGGTTTTATCAGCCCCTTCAAGAAGTGCCAGACGGCCAATGGTGTTTAACACATTAAACAGGAAATGCGGATTAATCTGAGCCTGCAAGGCTTTTAAATCTGCTTCTTTCAATGAAGCCTCAACCTCACTGCGCAGTTTAACCTCTTCCATCAATTCCAGGTTCTTATTATGTAATTCCTCCTGGATAATGTGAATCATTTGTTTTTCCACAAGATAATTGGCAATGGTATAGAGCAGATCCGCTGCTGCTCTGACCTGGGTTAATGTTGTTTTTAACGTTTTGTCATACAAATCCGTGATTTCAGGGTTTTTCGAAAAATCCGTCAGTTCATGGCTAGTACCATAAGGCAGGCGTTTCATTTCTTCTTCATCAATTTTCACCTGTCCAGCCATAATGGCGCCCAGATAATTTCCCTTTACCATAATGGGAACCGCAAGATCAACTAATCCCCCATGGCAAATGTAAATCGATGGTTTCCCAGATCGTGCCGACTCGATACCGCCATGAGCATCCGATTGATAGCAACAATCACGATTGTTGCTGTCTTTTCTGACACAATTACAGAATTCTGAAAAATTACTGTATTCAGTAATCGGATTGCCTTTGTAGTCAACCGTAACTGCGGCAAGTCCGGTGGCATCTGAAAAAGAATCCTGTATCCTTTGCAGTACCTCTACGTCAATAATGTCAGTAATCTTTAATAAGACTCTCATAAAACAACCCCTTTAGACAATAATCCCATAATTTTCATTTTACATCGATTTCCATTGAGTAATATTATAACACATACAGGAAATTTTTGGCATTTTTTTTACTGTTTTAGAATATTTTGCTTTGCATCAGTATTATATTGCTTCGCATTTTTGCATTTATTGGTAATTTGAACAAATCAGATATTTTCTTGACCTAAGGTATTTGAACAACTCTGTATTTTATCGGTTACAGGCAATAAATCCGTATTTTCGCATTCTCATCCAGTCAATCAGTACTTTTCAAACATTTTACCCTCTTATTAAGAAAGTTGAATGTTTTTTCTCAACTTTTTTTAAAAAAACACTTGCAAAATAAAGGTACCTCAATTATACTATAAAAGTGTCCTAAAAGCAGTATCATCTGGGGGTGTGGCGAAGTTGGGATCGCGTCTGACTGGCAGTCAGAAGGCCAGGGGTTCGAGTCCCCTCATCTCCACCAATAAGAATTGCACAAGAGAGCCGTTGAGGTTCTCTTTTTTTTATGTCCGGAGGCTGGAAGAGGTCGAAAAACCCCTAGTCTGGCGACTATTTGGCGACTATTTTAAAAATAATTAAAGCCCAATAACAAAAGTTACTGAGCTTTACGGGCTTTTGTGACTAGAATATGATCCACATTATCAGGCAGTTCAACAACGCCGTTTATTCCAATGTATCGGCTCATCGGTTTACATTCGGTTGGTAACGTGCAGCTTTTCCATAAGGGCATCCTGCAATACCCTGGAAACATTGACGTTTGCTTTATCCGCTTCAAGATTCAACCAATTGGGCAAGGTTACATTCCGTCTAACTGTTTTATTATCAAGTCGGCGGCGGTATTCTGTAAAGTCCACATCAACCAATGACACGATCCCTCTTCCATCAGTAGCAAAGGTACCCTGTAAAGGATCTATTTCATTGAATTTTGAAGGTGCTGGAACCTCTTCGCCATCGTCTTGAATCGTGATCCCCTTTAATCCAATGGCATCACGGGCCATATCAATGGCATCGGCCATATCGGATCCCTCAGTCAGAATTCCCAAATCTGGCACCTCTACCAGAACAATATCATCTGTTTGTGTGAAAATCACGGGATAGATGGCTTTCATTTGTTTATCCTCCTGGTTCTTTATTTTACAAGTGGAAGCAGGGCTTTTATAAGCCCCATTTCCTCAAGATTGCTTTTGCCAGACGTTCATTGATTTCATTGTGCCGTGGAATTTCCTCTAAATCTTTACCTCTCCGGTAAACATCATGCTTTCCTCCATGACGATCAAACTCAAAACCAATTTTTTCCAGCTTTTTTATCAAGTCTCTACGTTTCATAGTATCCTCCTGACACTTATATTGTACACACTAGATACACACTTGTCAATGGTATCAACTAGGTTGGCTTAATTTTTTCCATTAATTCCATTATTCCACAAAGATTTTCACTTGCCTTACTGTCAGTCAGAAGGCCAGTGGTTCGAGTCCCCTCATCTCCACCAATAAGAATTGCATAATAGAGCCGTTGATCTTCTCTTTTTTTATGGTTTGAACCTATTTTTACGTGAAATAATCTCTTTTCCCCAGCACGCCACCAGTTTTTCCAGCGAATAGCTGGCATTGGCAGGACTGGTGGATGGCAGTTTTGTGATCTCCTTGTTGGTTTTCTGATAACAATAGCGGTTATACAGTTCATCAGCTTTGCCGCCATTGGCATAAATGGTTACGATATCACTCTTATTTAATAGTGATCGAATATCGTTGGGCACCACATTTTTAATGGAGCTGTCGCTTGAACCATTGATATCACAGGAATAAATCACATCCCAGACCGCGAAATGATTTTCTAACAGCAGGAGCTTTTGTTCTTCAATGGTACCAGGGGTTGGTTTGCCCACTAGGGCACTGATGACTTTCCAGAATCTGTTTTGAGGATGCTGGTAGTAAAAACTGAGTTCTCTGGATTTTACCGACGGAAATGTCCCCAGGATCAGAATTTTTGATTTCTCATCGTATACTGGTTCAAATGTATGGATCATCGACGTTTTTTCTCCCTTCGTATCTCTTCTAACATCATAAAGATTTAATCTTAAAACACCCGTGAATTTGCCTCAGCAGATTCACGGGTGTTTTGATTTTTCAGCTTTTTAAATCCGGATTGCCTGGGCCTCTGTCCATTGGATAATGGTCTGATCAGGTGAATATTGATACAGATTGACCGTCTCAATAGCCGAACCAGCTTTAGGCGGTGTGATTACCACAAAGGTTCGGGTGGGATAGCCCTGGGCGTTGTCAATCCAGGTTCCGCTGTTGGCGTAAATGGTTTTTTGATTATCGCGATTGGTCATGGCGATGATATCCGCCACATGGGTATGACCAAAAACAACAATCCGTTTGGAAGCATCCACATCAAAAAACTGCGTTTGCGCCTGATAATCAGTAAAGGCCGGAACTGCCGCCCGGGTGATCGCTTCACTGACGGGGATTTTAACCGTTAAACCATTGATAGTCTGGCGTTCCTCCCAGCTATCCTGAATATTATGATAAAGCACACCGCTAATCGCTCCGGTTTCTTTATCTTGTTGCGGAATACAGTCATTAATGGAATAATTTTCGGTAAATCCATCAATATTGGTTTTTAAAACCTTGTCATCAAAGCTTTCCTTGACCGGTAATACCGATAAAATCGCTTTCCAGGTCTGATAATATAAATAGGCGTTAAATTGACTGGGGTCTTCTTTGTTGGGAATCATTTCCGGGAAGACATTATCCGACTGGGGATGACCCTCAATCACGCAGGTGGTGGCGATACGGGTAAAGAAATAACCCGGTGGTAAAATAGTGGTATCATCGTTTGTGATCGCCCGGTTCGAAATCGGATCGGGGGTGCAGAAAAAATTATACTTGTGGCCATGCTCGATGACAATTTCTGAACTGGGACCGGTGATATAGGTGCCCAGACCCTGCAGTTCTGCTCTGGCCTGACTGATGCCCGGAAAAATCCGGGCCACATCGGCCGCGGTTAACAATAAATCATGGTTCCCGGGAACATAGGTCACCTTGATTTCCCCAGCTTTGATGATCGCATTAAAGCCATCTATGATCGCCTGGTTGTTAGCCGCCACCTGATCAAAGAATTCGGCTTTGGAATCCGGCATCTGATAATCCATGGGTAAAAACCATTCGTCCAGTAAGTCGCCGCCGATGACCAGTTCTTTCACATTAGGTGAGTTTTTGACCTGGGCCAGGAAATCCACCAGCGCCTGTTTGTTTTTTTCCAGCTCGGCAAAGGATGAATCCACGCCCAGATGAAAATCGCTGGCAACAATAATTTGGCATCGTTCTTCGTTTAACTCCGGGTTGCCGGATAAATCAAAATCAATATTAGTGGCAAAATAGCCGATATAGTCACAACCCAGTGATGCTTTTGTCTTTGCACCCAAGGTGCTTTTTATGACCAGTTGATAGGCTTCCCCCTGGGCAAACCGGGTGATATCCTGATTATTGATGCGGATCGATTTTGGATCGTTAAGATCGATTTTTACCGCACATGCTTCTTCGACCGGATTCCCGGCGCCATCGATGCGATACAGCTTCACCGCATCCGCGATAGTAGCCGGATCCAGCTCATCACTGAATTTAAGCAAAATGGTTTGAATCTGATCATTTACCGGTGGGTTATCCATTTCATCAGACATTAACACATTGGACTCAATGGTCATCTCTTTTGAGCCATCCGAAATTGCCGTATAGGCCCCCAGAATCGAACTGGCAATCTTTAAACAGGCCAGACTAAAATATTTTGTGGTTTTCATTAATCATAACTCCTCTATCATTTATTTTGGCTTTGATTTTTGACGATCAGGTCAATCATATGATTCTTTTGAAAAATTGTCAGAACTAACCCAAGGGCTCCCCCGACTGCAACTTGTTATTTCGCCATTATTTTTGCTTTCGCTTCTGGGCCTCGGTCATAATATTCTTCAGCGTCAGCAGTAGCGGATTGCTCTCGGTATTACTGAGGGCATCCTTGGAATAGGTCAGCCCGGTCATCGAATTGGCTTCACAGATGTAATAAGTGTCATTTTCGCCAAACAGAAAATCGATACTGCCAAAGTAGATATCCAGCACCGCGGCAGCTTGTTCGGCAATTTCGATTACTTGAGCTGGTGGCGTAATAAACTGCAGATCACCACCCTGGGAAAGGTTGGATTTAAAGTTGTCGCCATTGTCCCGGATATAAGCGGTTGAGAATTTTCCGCCGCTTAGCATAATCCGCATATCCCGGCCTTTCGAGGCAGCGATACACTCCTGAATCAGGATATGGTCATCAAAATTCATGGCGGCGTAAATATCCAGAATGTTTTCCAGTTCTTTTTCGGTTTTGATCTGCACCACGCCTTTGCCCTTGCTGCCGTGCATCACCTTGACTACGCAGGGTAATCCCAGCTCGTCGGCAATGAAGGACGGCTTTGTTTTCGGGGTCATCAGCACCGTTTTAGGGAATAAAAAGCCCTGCTCAGCGGCTCCCAGCTTTTGAAAAGTCAACAGCTTATCGGCGGTGTTGTTCAGGCTTTCGGAACTATTGACACAAAGCACATCCAGGGACTCCAGCATTTTGACAACGGCCTTGCTATGATAGTTATTGCCGCCGAAAAAAGCTGACAGCGAAAAGTCCGGCACATCCACCGCTTCGCCACCGATAAAACAATGCTGACTGTCACCCGGTTCACATATCACCTGAACCTCACTGACGTCCACGGTTCTGATGTTGACGCCCATCTTTTCAATCAGCGCAATAATCGTCTGGATCGACGGCTCGGCCAATGTTTCGTGATTAACTAATAACCAGCCTAGCATGTTTTGTCACCTTCTCGCAATCTTTTTTTCCAGAGCGGTTCCGGTCGATCCTTGATCTGTTTCATTAAATCGGCAAACATTACTTTGATGTCAAAGGCCACTCCCGGCATCGCATTGGCTTCACATAAATAGAAGGTATCATTTTCGCCAAAGAGAAAATCGACACTGCCCATATTGATTTTAAGCAGCTGCGCCACCTTTTCGGCGGCCTCAATAACCGCTGCCGGTGGGGTATACTCGACGATATGGCCACCCTTGGCAAGATTTGATCGAAAGCTCTTTTCATTCTGACGAATAAATGATTTGACAAACTTACCGTTGGCCAGAATCATCCGCAGATCCCGACCGGAGGATGCTTTGATGCATTCCTGAATAATAATTTCATCGCCGATTTGGCTGGCGGTACTCATGCTGATCAGGTTGTCCAGTTCTTTTTCGTTGTTAACCAGCACCACGCCCTTGCCTTTGCTACCATGCATGACTTTCATCACCACGGGATAGTCAAACAGTTTGCTGACGAAGGATGCTTCCGTGTACTCGGTGACGAGCAGAGTTCTGGGAAAACAAACCGCTTCAATGGACTCGGCCACCAACTGAAAAGTCAGCAGCTTGTCATCGACATTTTTGATGGCATCGTATGAATTGATGCACAGCACCCCCAATGATTCCAGCATTCGCAACGCCGCCGAAGTATGGTAGTTTTTTTCCGTGAAGAAGGCTGCCACCACATAATCCGGCACCTCCATAATTTCGTCACCAACATAGAGTTTTCCGTCAAAGTCATGGTCGCAGACCACATGGATCTGTAGCGGATCAACCACTATCAGATCGACATGTAACTCTTCAACTACCTTCATAATTTTCACAATCGAAGGATCTTCCATTTTTCCGGGATTTCTTAATAACCAACCTTTCATTTTAACCTCCTGAATTTTATTTATCTGAGCTTTTAATTATCTGATGCACTTAAATATAAATTGGCGTATAAACCACCCAGCTTCATCAGTTCGGCATGACTGCCGACCTCTTTAATGTCGCCCTCGATCATAAAAATAATCTTATCGGCATTTTTGATGGTAAAGAGCCGATGGGCGATAATAAAGGTGGTTCGTCCCTTCATCATCGCTTCCATGGCCTGGGTGATCAAAATTTCGGTTCGGGTATCCACCGATGAGGTCGCCTCATCCAGTATTAATACCTTGGGGTCCGCAATAATCGTTCGGGCAATAGCCAGCAGCTGGCATTCCCCTTCGGATAGGGTGGTGAAATCGCCACCGATCCGGGTCTCATAGCCCAGGGGCAGTTTTTTGATAAATTCGTCGCACTGGGCTTTTTTGGCCGCCGCGATAACATCTTCGCGGGTTGCCCCGCTTTTGCCATAAGCAATATTTTCTTCGATGGTGCCATCAAAAAGCCAGGTATCCTGAAGTACCATGCCAAAAGCAGATCTCAAATTATGACGGGTCAGGTCTTTGACATTCAAGCCTTCTAAAAGAATGCTGCCGTGATTGATTTCATAAAAACGCATCAGCAGATTAACCAGGGTTGTCTTACCCGCGCCACTCGGTCCTACCACCGCGAGGATTTCTCCCGGTTCGGCTTTTAGCGACACATCATGGAATAAGGTCCGTTCCGGAATATAGCCGAACTCAACGTTATTAAATTCAATGCTGCCTTTGGCATTGGCAACATCCAGCACTTCGGTACCGACATCTGCCTGTTCCTCTTCCCGATCCAAAAATTCAAAGATTCGTTCGGCTGCTGCCGCACCGGACTGGATAAAGTTCAGGTTATTGGAAATCAGGGCCGTGGGGCTGGCAATATTATTGGCATAGATCAAAAAGGCCTGAATTCCCCCGATGGTCAGGGTCCCAGTAATGACAAAAATCCCCCCCACCACACAAATGCCAATATAGGCCAGGTTATTGATCAACTTCATCAGCGGTGCACTGAGTCCCGAATAAAACCGCGAACTTAAATATGATTTGAAGAACCGCTGATTGATACCATCAAATTTTTCGGCCGATTTTGCTTCGTGATTAAAAGACTTGATAATTAAATGGCCGTCATAGACTTCTTCAATCAGTCCATTTAAGGCCCCCAGTTCCTGTTGCTGTCTTCTGAACAGCACCTGGGTTTTTTTGGTAATCAGTTTCATTACAAAATAAGACAGCGGAATGGCGACAAAGAAGATCAGGCTCAATGAAACATTTAATACCAGCATCATCACAATGATTCCGATAATACTGGTGGCCTGAACCAGGATCTGGGTCAGATTGCTTTCCAGCGCTCCAGAAAGGGTAGTAGCATCATTGGTGACCCGGGAAAGCAGATCCCCCCGTTCACTCTGATCCAACACATTCAGCGTCAGTTTATTCAGTTTTTCCTGAATATCAGCCCGCAGTCGTTTAATCGCCAACTGTGACAGATAGGTGGTGCGCATGGTCGCATAATAGGCAAACCCGGCGCTTAAGATATAAAGCGCGGCCAGGATAATCAGTTGCTGCCCAATATAGGAAAAATCAATATCCGTATTTTTTGAAATACTGTCGGCAATGCTATCGGTCACATCCTTGGTAACCACCGGTGCAAAAATCGCAAAGATGGTACTGGCAATCAAAGCCACCGCCACAAAAAAGATAACATGTTTTTTGTCCTTTAAATAATGACTCAGTCGCTTACCGATGGCACCAAAGCTGTATTTTCTTTTTTTTGTTTTCACAGTGATTCCTCCTTCCCATCGCTATAGGATTGGGATTTCAGAATTTCCTGATAAACCAGACAATCTCGGATCAGGTCCTCATGTTTACCCTGACCGACAATGGCGCCATTGTCGAGCACCAGAATGCGGTCGGCATGTTTAATGGTGCTGATCCGCTGGGCAACGATCAACACCGTTTTATCCCCAAATTTTTCGCGAATGGCTTTTCGAACCAGGGAGTCGGTCTTAAAATCCAACGCCGAAAAGCAATCGTCAAAGATCGTGATTGGGGCTTTTTTGACTGCCGCCCGGGCGATCGAAAGACGCTGCCGCTGGCCCCCAGAAAGATCCTTACCGCCCTGAGAAATCGTGCTACTAAGTTGTCCTTCCCGTTCATTGACAAAGTCAAGTGCCTGGGCAATCGATAGGGCTTCGGTAACCTCCGCCTCAGTGGCCTGATCTTTGCCGACCCGGATATTTTCCAGCACGGTGCCACTGAATAACACTGATTCCTGAGGAACATAGGCGATGACACTTCTTAAATCATGCTGGGTACAATCCCGGATATCGATGCCGTCAATCACAATATTCCCATCGCTGACCTCATAAAGCCGCAAAATCAGATTGACCAGAGTTGTTTTTCCGGAGCCGGTGGCCCCGACAATGGCGGTGATTTTTCCTGGCTCGGCGACAAAATTCAAGCGCTCCAGAACATTAATTTCGGCGCCGGTATAACCAAAGCTGACATCTTTAAATTCAATTCGTCCGGTAATATTTTCCAGGACAGCGGGATTTTCCTTATCCTGTATTGAGAATTCGCAATCCAGCACCTCTTTAACCCTGGCGGCTGAAACCGCCGCCTGGGGATAAGCCATTAATAGGGCCGAAACCAGACCCAGAGCTGACATAAACATTAATACATATTGGATAAATACCATCAAACCGCCCAGACTGACGATTTGCTGTTGAACTTCATCAGCACCTAACCACAGAATAATCACCATCGTCAGGTTCATCATCAACTGCATCAACGGCGCAAAAAAAGCCACTGCATAGTTTGCTTTGACGGCGGCTTGCATGCCTTCCTGGTTGGCCTGACCAAATTTCTCAGTTTCATAATCCTGCCGGTTAAACGCCCGGATCGCTCGCACCCCGGTCAGTTTTTCTTTCATCAGCAGGTTTAGCCGATCCACTTTCTGCTGCATGATCTTAAATAAGGGCATGCTTCGGGCAGTGGTCAAGCCGATGATAATCGTCGTAATCAGAAAAGATCCCAACAACAACAACGTCAGGGTGACGTTTTCCCGAAATGCCATCACCAGTGCGCCAACTCCGGTGATCGGAACCAGCAGCAGCGACCGTAAGCCATTGATGACAACAATCTGCATCTGGGTGGCATCGGTGGTGGAGCGGGTCAGCAGGGTGGCTGCCCCAAAGCGATTGAAATCGGTCTGGGAAAATTCTTTCACCTTATCAAAGACATCCGCCCGAATCCGGCTGGTAAAGGAGGCGGTAACATAGGCTGAATAGTAGCTGGAAGCCACCATACAGACCGCCGCCACCAGTGAAACCGCCAGCATCATCGCACCGCTTTTCAAAATATAAGGGGTATCCCCCTGGGCCACCCCGTTTTCAATAATATCCCCCATCATTGTGGGCAGATAAAGCTGGGCCGCCGCCTGGCTGAGCACAAAGACAAATACCAGAATCATCTGGAGCCGGTAATCTTTTAGATACCGGATAAGTAAGCTAACCATCGGCTACTCCTTATCCACTAAGGCAAAGAAAAAGTTCTCTTTGACCAGTGTGTCAATTACCCGGACCGGTTTTAACTGATTTGCGGATATCCCCCGCATGATCATCAGATCACGGTAGAGGGCATAGGTTTCTTCCTGAACAAAGGAAATCTCCGAGGGGCTCAAGACGCCGCTTTTCACCTTGGATCCAATCGAAGGATTGGCCGTCCCCAACTTCTCTTCCATGATTTGGCGATACTCATCGTACCGTTCCTTCGCTAACGGTTTTTCTAACTCAATGAAAATAACATAGCGGCCCGGCGATACCGCCACATCGGCATAGACTGAGTAATCCACCAGTTCGCAGGCGGTGGCCCGGGCAAATTCCTTAACTGCCCAGGAAATGCACTCTTCGGTGGTCTTTTCGCCAGCAATGCTGACCATCTGATTAAGCCGATAGACAAATTTGATCTTGGGACAGTTTTTATACCAGCCCACCACCCGCACCACATCTTTGATCCGATAGCGGTAAAAGCCAGAGGTGTTGGTCAGGACTATTTCATAATCCTTGCCGGTTTCGAGCTGTTCCATGGTCAGGGTTTCCTCCCCTTCTTCCTGATCAGCCGGAATAAACTCATAAAAGGCCGAGTCCGGAATCAGCACAAATTCCTGGGCTTCCATTTCGTTACAGATCGCCATGATCGACTCAGATGCGGCGTAAACACTAAAATAAATGGGTATATCCCCCAAATAATGGCGCATTTTATCAGTATAGACAGAAAATCCCCCGCTTCCGATGGCGTGGACAAAAGCCAGCTCCGGCCAGATTCTGGGAATGATCGGGGTCTCAAATCCTTTTTCAAATTCCTTTCTTAATTCCGCTGCCCGTTTGGGGTTTGGTTTAATCTGGGTCAGCAACTGGGCTTTCACATCATCGGAAATTTTTATATCCGGATCGATGCTGCCTTTTTCGATATCATTGACGATCATTTCCCAGTTTGTTTCCATGTATTTCATCAAGTCGGAAATTCCGGTCATAAAGGCCGAAACAATATAGGACAGATTTCGCTCCATCAGCGCAAAGCGAAGGTGAGCATACTTGGTATCCATTATTTCGGTGGGAAAAACGATTTCCTTAGGTGAGGTGAACATCAGAAACAAAATGTCTTTGATGCTATAGACACCCCGTCCTGAAATAGACCCGGCAAATAAACCATTGGGTAACGTTTCAAATTTGACTTCCATCAAGTTCAGGCCGCGACCGCGTCGCCACTTTTTCCCCAGAGCCCGGGCAATAATGGCAAAACTGAACTGGGTGGCATATTCCCGATAAAGATCTACGGTTTGTTCCGAAACCGGGATCTTCTTGGGATTATCCACACTTCCGGAAGTCAGGGCATAATGAACAATGGGGTCTTTGGTAAGCAGATCCGACTCGCCAGCTACCATCCGTTCAATATAAGGAGCATAATCATCATAAATTGAAAATGGCACCATTTTTTTATAATCTTCAACGGTGTTAATCTTGTCAAAATGATAGCGTTTTCCATATTCGGTATCGGCATTTTTTGCTAGCATATCCAGCAACAGCTGCTTGTTTATTTCCGGAGCATTTTCTGTTAATCGATCAAAATTCTCTATTTTTTTGTAGCCTTTTTTAATATTTAGGGTATAGATCAACTTTGGTATAATTTTTATCATTTTTCGCCTTCCTTTGCCCAGTAAATGATGCTACTTTTTTCTGGGTATTCTTTGACTATAGTTTTTAATTTGGTTTGATTCACATTTTTCCCTGGCATGATCGATCGGGTGAACAGCGAGTCCCGGTAGCCATCCTGCATCAGCAGCAGCTCAGGTGCTGCCAATATATTGTCGTTGCGTAATTTTTGATAATCCCGGTTATCGGCCATCAGGCTTTTATCCAACGCTGCTCTGAATAATTCACCGTCAAGTGTTTCTGAGCAGGGTTCCAGCATAAATACCAATTTTCGCTGATTAGCATCTAATAAAATCTGAAAAAAGCGAATTTCCTGGTTTTGTTGGACGGACACCCTTTGAATGGATCCTTCAATCTCATAGATCATCAACTTCAAATTCTCGATGTCAAGGCGTTCGGATTCTTTACAGACAAAAACAACCCTGGGGATCTGCTTAATCATATCCGTGACATAAACAATATCCTTCATATTATAGCGATACAGCCCGGAATAAGAGGTGATAATCAGCTCGTAATAGCCACCTTTTTTCAATTCATGAGCCAGAACGGTTTCATTGTTTTCTGATCCGACCGGCAAAAATTCAAAAAAATAACCAAAGAGGGCGAGTAATCCAGCCGGATCCTGGGCTTTATCTGGTATATTGAACTTGCCTTCGCTGGCGCCGTAGCCCCATTCCAAAAACTTCACAGTCTCTGGCAAAACCTTTTTCACATCGGCGACTATTTTTGCCGCACTGGAAGACATCCAACAGGACACAACCGAAAACTCCGGCCAGATTTTCGCCACATCCAGGCATTTATTTTTCGCTAGAATTGTTTTTAATTCGTCAGCCCGATCCGGGTTTGGCTGTAATTTTGACTCCAGTTTTTCCCGCAGCGATGCTTCCAAACATATTTTTGAAGATATCTGACCCTTGCTGATATCTTCCAGCAAATCAGTTGCAGCTGCATTCATTTTTTTCAGCAAGATATTAAAGTGAGCAATATTACTGCAGACCACCCCAACCAGATTCTTTTCTTCCAAAGCATAACGGATCGTCAGATAATCGGTGGCCTCGTTACTCACTTCTTTAGCCATCATCATTTCTGGCGGCAGCACCATTTTTTTCAGCATCTCGATCGGCATATCTTTGGCCGCCTGACCGGAAGCTGAGCCAATCGGAATGCCCGCTTCAGTCTTTCCATATTCAGAGGGATTGGCAATGGCCAGCACCTTTTTCCCTGGGGCCATGACTTCTGGAGCCAGCATTAACAGCAGGATCGCCCGAATCTGAGAAACCAGTCCCTTGACCAGTTCGCCGTTTTTACTTTCCGGCAGTAGTTTGGGAACACCGGTGGAACCACTGGTAGCAATAAAACTGGCCGCCGAACCGTCAAAAAAGATGTCTACAGCCCCGTCTTTTAATCTGTCAATTTCCGCCGCCACCTGAGAATAGTCCGAAATTGGCACTCTTTTTCTGAACGCATCAACGGTTTTAATCTCAACGAATCCCATTTTTCTTCCAAATTCAGTATTTTCTGCAGATTTTAAAATATCCTGAAGCACACGCAATTGTGTGACCTCAGGACTATTTTCTATTAAATAGAAGCTTTTGACTAATTTTTCATTGGGCATTTCCTTTAATAACTCAGGAATGCTTTTGCCTTCACTCGCCTCAAAGATGTCACTGGAAATTTCTTCCGGGATTCTATCTATTGTCATTTTATCACCTTATTCGATGGTTAAAATATCTGAAAATCCCGTCATATCAAACACTTCCTGGATTTCCGGTTTGACATTTTTGATCACCAGACTGCCGCTGAGTGCTTTGGATTTCTTTTGAATCAGGAGTAAAACCCGCAATCCGGCACTGCTCACAAAATCCAGTTTATCAAAATCCAAAATCATATTAAATCCTTGTTTACTGTAATATGCTTCCATTTCTTTTTGAAATTCAGGAGAGGTATTGGTATCCATCCGACCCTCCAGTTCAACCACAAATATTTCGCCATCTTGTTTTACTTCAATTTTCATTTTTGTACCCTTTCTTTCTTTTGAAATTATAGACATGATAATTAATTTTTTGGATCGCCAATAATCCAGGGATGTACTGATTCCAGCACTGATGACAAAAATGGGCAATTATATCATCGCCATAACCATGCATAGCAACTTTTTGTCATTTTTTCAATGGATAAAAGATTTCTTACTTTGAATTTTAAATGATCATACCACAATAATTTACCATGTGCAATTGCAAAAGCATTCAAAATGTAAACTTGTATTTAGCCAACGTTAATACTTCGTTAAAAGCTATGCTGTATGTATTTTTAATAGGAAGAATAGTTATGACTCTGTCAGCCGCTTACAATTGCATCAATATTTTTGATGCTTATTTTTATTTTTATTTACAAGTCATTTTTTTCTTTTACATCTTCGTTACAATCTATTTACATTAAGAATATTTTATGTTAGAATTACTACACTTAGAACAAATCTGAGCACTAATGATCACAATAAAAACTATATAAACAAAAAGGGAAGGAATGTCATGAAAAAGAACTCTATTATTTCTATTATTATTATCCTACTTATCCTCCTTACCGCCATTTTGTTTGTTCGCGGCTGTAGCCAAGAAGGAAGCGAAATGAAAAATTATGCTGTGGCGGGCACCTACACCGAAACCGCAACCTATCAGAATGGGGAAATCCAGGTTTCCGGGGTCAATATTGAGAATGCTACCTTTACCGGTAACCTGACCATCGTTGACGCGGTTGTCGATGGGGATATTCGGCTGACCAACTCCGCTGTCCAAGGCGAATTACTGGTCAAAGGAGGAGGCACCATTTATCTTGATGGTGGCTCCTACCAGAACATTATCCTTGAGAAACAGGGTGTAAAAATTGTTTTACTGGGCGAAGCAACGGTTGAAACCCTCACTGCCAGAGCTGCGGCTAATATCGTGGTTGACAATCAAAGTAAGATTAAAACCCTGAATGTTGACAAAGCTGCTAGTCGAACCACCATCACGACCCAGGAAAATGGCACCATTGAAAACATTCAGTCCCGGGGCATCAGCGACATTGTCCTGAACACACCGGCAAAACTGATTGGCTTTGGTACCAATGCTGGCGGCTCAACCCTTGTTAGCAATGCCGCGGTTGATAAAATCGTTGCTGAATCAAAGGTTGTTCTCACCCTTAACGCCAATGTTGGCACCGTCTTGTTAACCGCTTCCGGCGAAGGAACCAGCATCATCCTTGGTAACAATGCCGTGATTGCGGCCCTGGCCACCGAAACTCGGGTCGAAATTACCGGTGAAGGCAGTGTCACCAGTGCCACCACCAATGATGTCTTGAATATTACCGGTACCATAACTCCAGATGTAGTCTATATTACCACTAAACCCGTTGTCAGTGATCCGAATGGCGGGTTAATGGTCTCAACCAATACCAGCCGTCCGGCTGATACTACCTCAGGGGGCAGCACCTCCTGGTATTCAGAATCCAGCAATTCTAGCACGATCATTAATTCAAAATACGATGTGCCACCACTTAACCCAGTGGATCCCGTCAATCCCCCATCACCGCCAACACCACCAAGCCCACCGATTAATATAGCGGTGGAAGCGATTCAAGTGACCCCAGTTGAAGCAGACGTGATTATGGGTAACACCTTAAAACTTAACACGGTTATTTTCCCGGCCAATGCCACCAATCAAACGATCATCTGGGAATCTTCCAATAATAATGTTGCCACCGTCACCAATGGAGTGGTGACACCAGTCGCCAATGGCGAAACCACCATCACAGCCCGAACTCAGGACGGCAATAAAACTGATACCTGCAAGATTACAGTTAAAACAAATATTGCCGCTGTAACGATGATCAATACCATTAACGCTGTCAACAACAGCATTGCCGAAACCATTGCTTATGACAGCAGCTATAACCTGCCGGTTGTGGTAATTGTCCAGGGTCACGGCAGCGAAATCTTACCCTGTTCCGTTACATGGATCCCCAATACGGTAGATACAAAGAAGGTGGGCGAAACTACCTATACCGGAACCCTGGTGATGCCGGCTGGTTATGTCAACCTGAATAATGTCCAGGCTACCATTGCCCTGACCGTTCTGGCCCAGCCGGTGATTACCGCCAGTTCCGAGCTGTCATCCCAGCGACTTTATTTAAATGAAGATCCTGCTCCCGTCTTTGTGGAGGCCAGTGTGACTGCGGATAAGACCTTATCCTATCAATGGTCTTCCCGGACCGGTGATGTAGAAACCCCGATGCCAGAGGTAACCGGACCAATTTATGACCCACCAATATCAACAACCCCGGGTACCGTCTATTATAACTGCGTGATTACATCAGCAAATGCTGAACCCGTTACCGTATTAGCCGGAATTGTTGTAACCAGCGCCGACCCGGCAGTTTTACCGGAATCCTCTGATCCTGTCGATGCTGCTGATGTGATTAGTCCAACCGAGCCCGACTCTGGGATCGCAATATCAGAAATGCCAACCATTAATGAACAACCTACCAGCATATCACAACTGAGTGGTGTGGCTTTGGCAACCAGTTTAGCTCAGGCCACCCGGACTGCCCAGGCTGCTCTTGGCACTCCTAAAACGGATACAACCACTGCTTCTTTCTCAGTGGATGCCAGTGTCAATGACGGTGGCGAACTCACCTACCAGTGGTTCGAAAACTCCGATGCTGTCAATGCCGATGGCAAACCAATTGACGGTGCCACCAGTAAAACCTTTGAGGCCGATGCTTCCGGTCCGGCCGGCACCACCTACTACTATGTCGAAATCACCAATACCAAAACAGGCTGCCTGCCAGTAACCGCCGTCAGTCTCCCAGTTTCACTCACCGTCGTCTAACCAATTAAGAAAAATAAAAAAAGAAGTGCTCATCCAAATAATGGTGATCACTTCTTTTTTTCAATTTTTTTGTAGGTTAAAGCTTATTCCATTTCGACGATCAGTTCGCCGGATTGGACGCTTTGTCCGTCTGATACGTAAATCCGTTTGACCTTGCCATCTTCGCTGGCGACCATTTCGGTTTCCATTTTCATCGCTTCAACAATAACCAGGGCCTGATTTTTTTTCACTTCTTCCCCTTCATTAACCAGTACTTTCAGAACCGTTCCGGGAATGCCTGATCCGATCTGTTTGGGATTTTTCGGGTCGGCCTTCAGCATCGTAACCTTTTGCTTGGCCGAGAGACTGCGTTTATCTTCAACATAGATTTCCCGTCGGAAACCATCAACTTCAAACCTTACCGGACACATACCCTCATCGTTAGGCAGGCCGATGCTGACCAGTTTGATGACAAAGCGTTTACCCTTGGACACCTCCACGTCAACGACTTCTCCAACCTTTAAGCCATAGAAGAAGGCATGACTTTCCATCCGCATGAAATCGCCGTATTCCTGGATAAATTCCATATACTCTTTCATAACCTTTGGATACAGGGCCACACTTAATACTTCCCGATCATCCAGTTCACAGCCAAATTCTTCCTGGAAGTCATTTTTGATTCTATCAAAATCTTCGTCCGGTAACAGAATCCCCGGACGCACAGTGATCGGTTCGATTCCCTTTAAAACAATTTTTTGAAGTTCGGGATCAAATCCGCCTTCCGGTTGTCCGATCATGCCCTTGTAAAAATCTACAACCGAATCCGGATAAGATAATTCTTTTCCTTTTGTTTTGATATTATCCACAGATAAATCATTTTGCACCATGAAGATAGCCAGATCACCAACCGTTTTTGATGATGGCGTTACCTTAACAATATCACCCAGCATCAGGTTTGCTTCCATGTATTTTTCTTTGACTTCTCTGAACTTATGACCTAAACCAAAGCTTTCCACCTGGGCCCGGAGGTTCGAATATTGCCCTCCTGGTATTTCCAGCTTGTAAATCTCAGTGGAACCGGATTTCATTTCAGATTCAAACTTACTGTAAACCTGTCGGGTGGTGCCCCAATAGTCTGATAAAATCTGTAGTTCATCTTCATTTAAACCGGTATCTCTAGGGGTATTCTTTAACGCGGCCACAATCGAATTAAGAGCCGGCTGAGAGGTTAGTCCACTGATGCCGTTCAGAGCGGCATCAGCAATGTCTGCTCCGGCCATTTGTCCAAACAATACCGTAGCCACCCCATTTCCGGTGGTGTCATGGGTATGGAGATGAATCGGCAGACTGACTTCCTGTTTTAAAGCTTCGATCAGTTTATAGGCGGCTCCCGGTTTTAATAAACCGGACATATCTTTGATCGCCAAAATGTGAGCCCCGGTTTTTTCAATCTCCCGGGCCATCCTCAGGTAGTAATCCAGATTATATTTGGTCCGGGATGTGTCTAAAATATCACCAGTATAACACATACTGACTTCAGCAATCTTATCAGTTTTTAATACCTCTTCAATCGAAATCTTCATCCCGTCCATCCAATTGAGGGAGTCAAAAATACGAAAAATATCGATGCCGCTTTTAGCCGCTTCCTGAACAAAGGCCCGGATTACATTATCCGGATAATTTTTATAACCGACGGCATTGGCACCCCGCAAAAGCATCTGGAATAAAATATTGGGCACCCGTCTGCGCAGCTCATCCAACCGCCGCCAGGGCGATTCTTTCAAGAAACGGTAGGCCACATCAAAGGTTGCGCCCCCCCACATTTCAAGGGCAAAGAGATCCGGCGCCAGGGCCGCTGTTTCTCTGGCAATCTTAATCATATCACGGCTTCGAACCCGAGTAGCCGAAAGCGATTGATGAGCATCCCGGAAGGTCGTATCAACCAGCAAGAGTTTTTCCTGCTCCTTAATCCATTTTACCAGTCCATCTGGCCCCCGTTCGTCCAATATCTGTTTACTGCCCCAAAATTCGGTATCTACTGAAATAGCCGGAATATAAGGTTCATCAAAATCCGGCTTATTTCCGAAGGTTTCATTGACAATGATATTCCCAAAATATTTCAGTAAACTCGATGCCTGACTTTTTTGATCTTCAATCTCAAACAGTTCCGGATGATCATCAATGAACTTGGTATCACAATTACCGCCAATAAAGGTGGGATGCTGAAGCACATTGATAAGAAAATCCTTGTTCGTCTGGACTCCTTCAATTTTCATTTCTTTCAGAGCACGCAGCGCTTTACGGCGGGCATCTTCAAAATTTCTTGAAAAAGAGGTGCTTTTAACCAACAGGCTGTCATAGTAAGGAGTAATTTCGGCACCAGTAAAACCATTGCCCCCATCCAGACGAATCCCAAAGCCACTACCAGTACGATAGACATCCAACCGGCCGGTATCCGGCATAAAATGATTGTTCGGATCTTCAGTGGTGATCCGACATTGGATCGCAGCTCCCCGAGTTTCAACCGACTCCTGACTGGGTATCCCAATTTCTTCCGAGTCCAAAGGTAGACCCTGGGCGATTAAAATCTGGGACTGCACCAGATCGATGCCGGTGACCAGTTCGGTGACCGTGTGTTCCACCTGAATTCGGGGATTCATTTCAATAAAATAATGGTCACCCTTTTTATCAACAAGGAACTCGATCGTTCCGGCATTACGGTAATTTACTTCTTTGGCCAGTTTAATGGCATCCATACAGATGGCCTGACGCTGTTCGTCATTAATACTTAAGGATGGCGTAAATTCAACAATTTTTTGGTGCCGCCGCTGAATCGAACAATCCCGCTCAAAAAGATGAACAACATTGCCATGGTTATCTCCTAGAATCTGTACTTCAATATGTTTGGGTTCTTCCAGATATTTTTCGACAAAAATGGTACCGTCGCCAAAGGCTTTGGTTGCCTCACTAGTGGCTGAATGAAACTCTTTTAAAAGATTTTTTTCTTCCCGGACGATTCGCATTCCTCGACCGCCACCACCGGCTGCTGCTTTTAAAATAATTGGATAACCGGCTTTCTGGGCAAACTCAAGGGCTTCGGAATCCGAAGTAATTGGTTTTTCAACTCCGGGAATGGTGGGAACATTAACACTTTTGGCGACAATCTTCGATTGAATCTTGTCCCCCATTTTTTCCATCATTTCGTGAGTTGGTCCAATAAAGACAATTCCTTCCTCTTCACAACGTTTTGCGAAAAGCGGGTTTTCAGCAAGAAATCCGTAACCGGGATGAATGGCGTCTACCTCTTTTTTCTTGGCCAGGGTAATGATTTTGTCCATATCAAGATAGGCCTCCACTGGACCATTAGTGCCAGTAATCAGATATGACTCATCTGCCTTGGTTCTAAAAAGGGACAGCTTATCTTCTTGGGCATAGATTGCCACGGTATGAATGCCCAGCTCCTGACAGGCCCGAATTATCCGGATGGCAATTTCGCCGCGATTTGCGATTAATACTTTATTAAACTTTTTCATCTTTCCTTCTTCCTTCATTTATGCATTTTTATGCACAAGTAATTCTCATTTTCAAAAAATTAATTGTAGCTATTATATAAAATTGTATCGAATTATTAAAGCTATTTTTTCAGGAATCGCAAATTATTTTTTGCTGCTACTGATTCGACTTTAATTCAGCCTGACTTCGCCTTAAAACGGATTTCTCATCACTTCAGCTTAATTTTTTCTTTATTTAACTTTTCAGTTGTAATCCGGCTGCGGTATTTCATCACCACTGCATTGTCGGTCTTTTTGGCCCCCCGGACAGTTTTCCTGGGAACGCGTTTGTGAGGGGCTGACTTGAGTGCTGTTTCATCTATTTCTCTTACTTTAGCTTTTTCGATCCGTTCATTTTCCAGACGTTGAAATCCGTAGCGTCTTTCAGTTTCTTCTTCCATTTTCTGATTGTCAGAATAAAGGGTCCCCGAAAGCCGTCTGACGATAAAATACCCGGGAATCACAATAACCAGAACAATAATAAGCATTCCGATATCCATCTCTATTTGCCTCTTTCGACCATTTCTTTTTTGTCAATCCAGTCTTTTTGATAGTCCTTACTGGAGACCAGAATCTCCTGCAAAAACCGTTCATACTCTTTGGCATAGTTCTTATTTTGCAGTTGGATCAGATTCTTTTCCAACATTTTTTCTTCCCGGCTTTGATCGAATATATTCCCGTTATTATTGAATTTATATTCAGCTACAGCCTGAATACAATCCATTCGCTGCTCGAAAAGAATCCGCATCTGAGCATCAATCTCATCTATTTTGTTCCTGATTTCATCTAATGATTTCAATCGCACCCTCCTTAAAGTAAAAAATCTGCCATACAGATGGCGGTGGCGGCTTCGACCACGGGAAAGGCTCTAACGACGATACAGGGATCGTGACGGCCCTGAATTTTTAGGGTGGCATCTTTTTTTTCGGCCAGGTTAATGGTCTGCTGTTCTTTGCCAATGGAAGGCGTCGGTTTAAAGGCCACCTGAAAAACAATGGGCATCCCGTTGGAAATGCCGCCGTTGAGACCGCCATTATAATTGGTGACTGTTTCAATCTGACCGTCATGCATTCTCAGAGCATCATTGGTTTGGGAGCCCCGCAGACTGACCAGATCAAATCCTGCACCAAAGGTCACCCCTTTTACCGCGGGTATCGAAAATAATAGCGCCGATAAACGACTTTCAATCGATTCAAAAAAGGGATTTCCGATCCCCGGTTCCAGACCGGTGATAAATCCTTCGATCAAACCACCTACCGAATCTTCATCTTCTACCGCAGCAATGATGGCCTGTTTCATGGCCTCTTCAAGCTTGGCATGATAAAGCGGAAAGGCGGGGTTTTCAAAACCTTTGTTCAAGGTTTCATAAACCTTCCAGTCATTAATTGGCTCATCTTTGACATTGCCAATCGAGACAATCCGACTACCGATTCCCAACTCTGGTCTAAGCGCTGCTAAGACCTCCTTGGCAATGGCGCCAGCAAAAACCAGCGGTGCCGTCAGCCGACCAGAAAAGTGGCCACCGCCGCGATAATCCTGAAAGCCACCATAACGAAAGTTGGCCGCATAGTCGGCATGACCCGGCCGCATCAGGTCTTTAGTTTTGGCATAATCACCGGAACGGGTATTTTCATTGCGAATCAACCCTGCCAATGGTGCGCCAGTGGTTTTGCCATTGAAAATACCACTGAGGATTTCAATCTGATCCCCTTCTTTTCGGGGCGTTGCCAGGGGGTTCCCCCGGGCGGCCCGGCGGTTCAGTTCATGCTGAACCCGGCCCAGGTCGATGTCAATACCAGCGGGGAGTCCATCAATAACAGCGCCAATGCCATGGCCATGGGATTCACCAAAAATCGAAATCTTAAACTTATTTCCCCAAGTCGAGCCCAATCCACTCACCTCCCACTGCTTTAAAGTCTTCCCAGAAATGAGGGTAGGATTTATTGACGGCTTCGGCACCGTCCAAAACAATCTTTCCCGAGGCACGAATGGTCGCGATCGCTAAAGCCATGGCAATCCGATGGTCATTATGACTTTGGACATGACCTCCGGTGAAGCCATCAACCCCGTGAATCACCAGTCCATCTGCTGTTTCTTCAATATTTCCGCCTAGTTTATTGAGTTCTAAAGCAGTAGCCATCAACCGATCCGACTCTTTAAACCGCAGTCGCTCACCATTGATAATGGTGGTGGTGCCCTTGCTCAGGCTGCCTAACACCGCCAGAATCGGAACCAGGTCCGGACATTGAGAGACGTCGATGACAATTCCCCGAGTTTCTGATTTTTTTACCATCAGGCCACCTGTTTCAGCACTGATATCGCCACCCATTTGTTTTATCAGATCAACCATAACCTTATCCCCCTGAAAAGAGGAAAGATCAAGATCCTTGCAGTCCATCTTTTTACCAATGGCGCCGGCCGCCAGCCAGAATGCCCCCTGGGAAAAATCACCTTCGACCCGGTACTTGCCGGGGGCGTAAGCCTGGTTTCCTTTGATCAGAAAACGCTGATCCTTTTCATTGACAATCGCGATCCCAAAATGTTTTAAAACATCCAGGGTAATGTCAATATAGGGTTTGGATTCCAGCTTTGAAGTCAGTTCGATCACAGAATCTCCAGCAAGCAGCGGTAGGGCAAAAAGCAGCCCGGTAATAAACTGGGAACTGACGCCCCCGTCAATCTTATAGGTGCCAGGAGTCAGAGATCCTTCCACCGCCAGAGGTAAATCTTGTTCTTTATTTAAATGTTCATATTGAATTGCTTTTTCAGCGAATATTTCATAATAGGGCTTCATCGGACGGGTGACCAGACGCCCTTTTCCGGTAATTACAGCCCGTTTCGGTTGGAGCAGCACAATTGGGATGATAAACCGGAGCGTCGATCCCGACTCATTGCACTGGATCGTCTCCGCCTTCAGCGCCAGCGGGTCGCAGCCCTTAATTGTTAGGGTAAAACGCCCGTTTTGCTCTTCCTGCTTTTCAATGCTGGCGCCCAATGCTGACATCGCGTCACAGGTGGCAATCATATCCTCGGACATTAGCACATTTGAAATCACGCTCTCGCCCTTCGCCAGTGCCGCCGAAATAATTGCCCGGTGACTGACACTTTTCGAAGGCGGTATTTCCAAACTGCCCGTTAATAACTTAGGTGTAATCTCTATCGTTCTCATTTTCTTCCTCTTAATTTTCTTTTTTCAATCTTTCGACTTCGCAAATGGACAAGATAACCCAGTACCGACAATTGTTACATCATGTTGTACGCATCGGGGCGAACATGGCGATAGCCTGTTCGATCCCGCAGCGAACAACAGATTAACAATTGATCGGTACGGTATTCAAGACTTCAGTTTTTTTGCAGCAATTATCTAAACAGTTCGATGGCCTGAGGTTTCTGGATTTTGACAATCTGCGCCTTGCCGATTTTTTCCAGGGCACAGATGTAGAGGGAGTCATTCTCGAATTTCTTGTCAGTGAACAATATTTCCTGAACCTTGTCCAGCGGCATTTTCGGCAACTCTGTCGGCAATCCGTAATTCTCCAGTATTTCGATAACATTGGCGTAAGTGTCCTTCTGGCTGATCCCCTCTGCTACGGTTTTTTTGGTGATCTGAGCCATGCCAATGGCAACCGCTTCACCGTGAGAATATTTTTTAAATTTAAAATAAGTCTCCACCACATGACCGATGGTGTGGCCAAAATTCAAAATACGGCGCAAGCCCTGTTCATGCTCATCGGTCTGAACCACATCCCGTTTAATCTGACAGCATTTGGCAATGATATCTTCCATATCTTCCACCAGATCCTCATAATAGGCATAGCCCATCAGTTTTACAAATAGCGGGGCACTGCTGATACAACCGTATTTGATGACCTCGGCCATGCCATCGATCATGTAATGATCTTCAAGGGTTTCCAGGAATAAGGGATCAATGATAACGGCCTTGGGTTGATGAAAAGCCCCGACCAGGTTTTTGCCGTAGTCCATATCAATCCCAACTTTTCCACCGACGCTGCTGTCAACCTGAGCCAGCAATGATGTCGGTACCTGGATCAGATCGATACCGCGGAGATAGGTCGCCGCACAAAAGCCGCCCAAATCCCCAACCACACCGCCACCCAGGGTCAAAATAGCGTCGCTGCGGGTGATGTTGCACTTAATCAGTTCATTATAAATATCGGCGGTTTGGGCCAGGCACTTGCTCGCTTCACCCGGGGGAATAACAATACTATAAACCTTGGGACCAGCCTGACGAACCTGCCGTTCCACCTCGCTTAAATACTCTTTAGCGACATTTTTATCGGTGATGATGACCACCTTATGATACTGGGAAAAGAGCGCTTTCATTTGGGACAACCGCCCTTTAATACCTTTTTCAATGATAATCGGGTACTGGTGTGTATTCTCTGTTTTGCAAATTAATTCCTTCATTTTCTCGGCTCCTTTAAAATCTTAACCTCTATTATATCATAATTTTTTCAATTTAAAACCATAAAGCACGTTCCCGACTTTTTAAATGCTTTCATGATAGTAACATCTGTCTTTCACACAAAGACAGATTTATTTATAAAAGAACCGCCTTAAATAAGACGGTCTTTACTGCTTATCGGTCTTCCTTGAAATAGTTTTTGCCCAACCAGGCCGGTTCTTTTTTGTTGCTGCTCTTGCGCATCGATGTAAAGATCAATACGAAAACTGTTGCCAGATAAGGCAGGGCGGTAAATAGGTAAATGGAAACCGGCAGGGTATATTGCTGAAGCCAGAAGCTGGCAATATCCAGGGCTCCAAAGAAGTAGGCTCCCAGTAAGGCTTTGCCGGGATTCCACATCGCAAAGATTACCAATGCCACCGTAATCCAGCCCCGACCGCTGACCACATTAACCGGATAGATACTGATGTATACCAGCGATAAAAAGGCGCCACCCAGCCCACAAAGGGCACCGCACAAGGCGATGTTGAAATATTTATACTTATCTACCGGAATTCCACTGGCATCAGCCGCCACCGGATTTTCACCGACCATCCGGGTATTTAGTCCCCACTTGGTTTTGTAGAGATAAATATAAATAGCAATTACCAGAAAATAGGAAAAATAAACATAGATGCTCTGGTTAAAAAAGATCTGACCGAGGTATGGAATATCCCCCAAAACTGGCAGTTTAATTGGCGCAAAAAATGTTGTAATCGCCTCCGGCACTTTCTTTCCGACAAAGTTCTTGCCAAAGAAGGCGGCGAAACCAACCCCGAAAATACTGAGGGTTAGCCCGGTAACAACCTGATTCGCCTTTAAACTAATAGTCAGAAACCCATAAATCAGGGCCCCGGCAGCCCCGGCAATGGCGGCGCAGAGAACGGCTGCATAGGGATTGCCAAAGGTAAAGCCGGCGATAAAGCCGATGACCGCGCCCATCTGCATCATCCCTTCCACCCCCAGATTCAGGTGCCCAACTTTTTCAGAAATAATTTCTCCCAGAGTCGCATAAAGCAAGCAGGTTCCGGCTTTAACCGCCGCTGCCAAGAAAAAAACAAATTCCATTTATGCAACCTCACTTTTCGTTTTATCGGAAACAAATCGATACTGCAGAACAAACTCACTGCCCAGAATAAAGAACAGGATAATCGCCTGGATCATTTCTGCCACCGAACCAGGAATCTGGAACGCGGTCTGAATATAAGAAGCTCCCTGTAATAGCACCGCAAAGGCAAAGGCATTGACCACCACAAACGGTACCTTTAGTCCCGAAAGCCAGGCCACGATAATGGCGGTAAAGCCCAAGCCGCCGGTAATTTCCGTTGACAGCGCCCCACTGACACCAGTGGTCTGCATCATCCCTACGATTCCACATAAGCCGCCACTGACAAGAGCGGCAATGATGATGGTTTTGGTAACATTTATCCCGATGTATCGGGCCGTATTTTCACTTTCACCCAACACAGCAATTTCAAAGCCGATTTTTGAGCGATTCATAAAATAGTACATGACCAGGACAATCACAACCGCCATCAGAATGCTGTAATTAAAGCCACTGAAACTGGGAAGCAAGGCATTCTCAGGAAGATTGGCAATTTTAGGCATGCCGTTGGCGGCTGGATCTTTCCAGAAATCATATTGCAAAGCCGTTACCAGCGTCAATGCGATGTAATTGAGCATCAGCGTAAACAGAGTTTCATTGGTCCCGAAACGGGCTTTGAAAAAAGCTGGAATCATCAGCCAGACAGCGCCAAATGCAAAGGAAACCGAGATCATCAGCAATAACATGATCGGCAGCGGTAAATCTGGCAATAGCCGAACCACCAGGGTGGTTCCCACTGCTCCCATCAGAAACTGACCCTCGGCACCAATATTCCAGAAACGCATTTTGAAGGCAACCATCACCCCCAAAGACAATACCAGTAACGGCACCATTTTTTCGATAGTGGCAGCAAATCGATACACCGAGCCAAAACAACCCTGGATAATCCCAAAATACAATTCAATCGGGTTAGCCCCGGCCACCAGCACAATGATTGAAGCCAATGCCAATGCTGCCACGACAGCTGAAAGTCGAACAACTATTTTTTCCCGTGTGCTGGGAATGTCTTTTTTTACAATATGGAGCATGCTTCTTCTCCTTCACTTCTTACCCCGGACATCATTAATCCAATGGCTTCTTTGGTAGTTTTTCTAGGATCTACAATCCCCGTTACCCGGCCTTCGCACAAAACCATAACGCGGTCACAAAGACTCATCAGAACATCCAGATCTTCACCCACATACATGATTGGTTTCATTTTTACTTTTTGCTCATTCAGCAATTCATAAATAATCTGGGAAGACCCCACATCCAGTCCTCTGGTGGCATAAGCGGTGACCAGCAGTTTTGGTTCCAGTTC
The DNA here is from genome assembly GCF_041752335.1 of Acetobacterium sp. GTDB lineage: Bacteria > Bacillota > Clostridia > Eubacteriales > Eubacteriaceae > Acetobacterium. Next base: position 29,260 of record NZ_JBGSHG010000082.1, read on the forward strand.
AATTTCCCGGCCCAGCAAGACCTTTTGAATATTACCGCCGGAAAGCAAACTGACGGCATGATTTTCAATCGCCGGCGTAGAGACATTAAGCCGTTCCACCAATGCTTCCGCCTTATCACGGGAAACCTCCCGGGAAATGCCCATGCCTTTTTTGTTGCGATAATCTTTTAATAAGACATTGTCAATAATATCCATGGACGAAACTAAACCCATTCCCAATCGGTCCTCAGGAACAAAGCTCAGACTAATTCCCATCTGACTGATTTTCTCAGGATTCTTGCCAACAATGTTTTCGCCTTCAAAAATAATTTCTCCCGATTTGAGATGATACAGTCCGGCGATGCCTTCACATAATTCTTTCTGGCCGCTGCCGGCAATGCCGGCGACCCCAAGAATTTCCCCGGCATAAAGATCAAAACTGACCTGATCCAGAATATGAACCTTGTTCCGGTCAATGGCGGTGATTTTTTTTACTTCCAGGCATTTCTCTCCCCGCGCCACCGAAACATAGGGAACATTGAGTTCCATCACATCACCAACCATCATCCCGGCCAATTCCTGGGGTGTCGTTTCTGCTTTATTCACTGTCTGAATCGTGGTTCCTTTTCTCATTATCGTAATCCGATCACTGATTTCCATGACTTCTTCCAGTTTATGAGTAATAATAATCACTGAACAACCGGTTGCCACCATTTTTTTGACAATTTCAAAGAGATTCCTGATTTCCTGAGGAGTCAGTACCGCGGTGGGTTCGTCCAATATTAAAATATCAGCTCCACGATAGAGAACCTTGAAAATTTCCAGACTCTGCTTCTCGGCAACTGACATTTCGTAGACCTTTTTATTGGGATTAATATCCATTCCCAGTTGAGCGATCAATTTCCCCATCTCATCTAAAATCTTTTTCTTGTTTAAAAAAGGGGTTGTTTTACGACTGCCGGCAGCAACATTTTCCATGGCTGAAAAAACATCGACCAGTTTGTAGTGCTGCGGCAACATACCAATGCCCACATCCAGGGCAATCTTGGGAGAACTGATATTGACAAGTTTACCCTTCACTTCGATATGTCCTTCATCTGGCATATAAATACCATTTAAAACATTCATCAGTGAACTTTTGCCGGCTCCGTTTTCTCCTAATATAGCGTGCACTTCTCCCTTTTTTAATGAAAATTCCACATGATCCAGGGCTTTGACCTTACCAAAAACCTTTGTGATGTTCTCCATTTTAACGACATAATCATTGTTCATGTTTTCACCTTTACTAAAAATAGCGGACAGAGCCGTACGGCTCTGTCCGTTAAACTATTTGTACTATTTTAAACTACCAACAACATTATCAACAAACCAGTCCATACTTAACTGTGCTTCATCGGTTATGGTTGTTCCAACTGGTACTTTCACTGCGCCGCTTTGGTCTTTTAGTTCACCAGCGAAAATAGTAAGTTGACCCGATTTAATAGCTTTTTCGGCAGTATCGACTTGTGCTTGTGCAGATCCTGGCGCTAATGCTGTCAGCTCATCCAGTAGCACAATCCCGTCGTTCATACCACCCCAGTATTGCTGCGATTTCCAGGTTCCATCAATCACGGATTGCACCGAATCGGTGTAGTAACCACTGAAATCCCAAAGTGGCGCGGTCATATATACTTCTGGCATGGTTGTCGCCGCACTTAAATCGTAACCAATCGATAATTTTCCAGCTTCTTTAGCTGCTTCCATGGTTGCTGTTGAATCCTGATGCTGAGCCGTTACGTCACAACCTTGTTGGATCAGCGCTTCGGCAGCTGCTTTTTCAACGGTTGGATCATACCAGGTATTGGTCCAGGAAACATTAACAGTTGCTGCCGGGTTTACTGATTTTACACCCAATGCAAAAGCGTTGATTCCGCGGATAACTTCTGGAATCGGCATTGCCGCAACATAAGCTATTTTATTTGTTTTGGTTGTTAAACCAGCTACGATACCAGAAAGGTAGCGGGGTTCTTCAATTTTTCCAAAGTAAGTTCCCATATTGTCCGCCGTCATATAACCTGAACAATGTTCAAATTTTACATCCGGGAATTCTTCAGCAGCTTCAACCATTCCATCCATGAATCCATAACTGGTTCCGTAAATGATGGTACATCCCTGGTCAACCATATCTCTGATAGTAGAAATAACAGCGCTTTTTTCTTCAGGCACGTTTTCTTTCACGATGGTTTCGACTTTGCCACCCATGTTTTCAACCATTTTTGCCCGACCATTATCATGCGCCTGTGACCAGCCGCCATCATCTGCCGGTCCGACATAGATAAAACCAGCCTTGGTAACCTCATCTTCTTTAGCTGTCGATCCCGAACTGCATCCGGCTACGCTTACAACCACTAAAACCAGTGCAAGCATCAATACTCCCAATCTTTTTTTCATTCTCTTCCTCCTATTTCTAATCTGGTTTAGGACCGTTAAGATAACAGTCTTACCCACATTAATATTTTAACTAAAAAACAGCTAAATTGCAATCTAAAAAAAGTTGAATAAATCGGTCATCTGCACGATGTTTTTATTGCAATAACGCGATATATTCGTTATGATTATTATGTAACCGAGGTGAACCAGATTTTTCACCCTGTTAATATGGTAGTTTGTATTGAAAGGAGTGTCATTTTGAAAAAAGAAAAGAAAAACAAGAAACTGGATATCAAAGAAATTAAAGACTTGAAAAAAGAAACCAAAAAGAAAAGCGCTGCTGAAGAAAAAAAAGTAGGTACGGTTCCTAAAAAAGAAAAAATAATCATACCGAATCCTGTTCCGCCTGATTCAGCGGTTGATCATACTGCTCTTAAGAAACTGATGATTGATTCCGCTGTTCTTTATCAGAATATTCTTGTTTTGCCCCAAACTTTTACAGTTAATGAAGGTTCCTATTCCTTATATCCTTCTGAACTTAAAGCCCTTGATATGATTGGACAATTTTCTGGCATCAATCTGACCCAATTAGCGAACAAACTGGGAATTTCAAAAAGTGCCATTTCAAAGTGTACTTCAAAACTGCTCGAAAAACAACTGATCGGAAAAGAAAAATCCCCGGTCAACGTCCGGGAAGTGGTCTTCACCCTCACTCCCGACGGCCAATCTATTTATGATCAGCTGGAAAATGTCCATGCCAAACTGTTCGAACCTTTTAACAAGGCATTAGACGAATTCTCAACTCAGGAGATCAACGACCTCCACCGCATGTTCTTAACCATTCAATCCAGCCTTACTGAGATTATTGATCAGGTCTGAATTAACAGGAGCCACTAGTTGTCGCAACAGATAAAGTAGTACCGACAATTGTTACATCATGTTGTTTGCATCGGTGCGGGCACGGCGTAGTCTGTCCGATCCCCACCAAAGAACAAATTAACAATTGGTCGGCACGGTAATTGTGCGAAAACAAGTGGCTCTATTATTTGATCAATGTGATCCATTTATAATGCTTCCTGGGTTGCGATTTCTCCCTCGTTGCCGAAGGTTTCCCGGGAGTATATTTTTTTCTCATAGATTTTTGTCCCCGGACGTTCCAGGGCACCCATCAGAAATTGGTAGTAAGCCCCGGGAGTGACGATATTTCCAGTGGCCGGCTTTTCAAAACCGGTGTTCTCAAAAAGCGAGTCGGCAACCTTGACACAATTGGTATTAAGGGCAAAATAGGTCTTTAATGGGCCCTTTTTAAATTTGTAAAACCGCGCTCCGGTGCCCTTGTAGATAATATCTTCGACGCCGGTGTAATCATCTGGTTTCAGCAATCCCTGCTCAGCCAATTGGGTATCGCAGAACCATTCAACCATGTTTTCCTGAAAGCGGCTGTAATTATCCTTGATAATCGCCAGTTCGTCATCGGTAAAGGCAACCTTAAAAGAGATCAGCACCTTCCCATCATTAAGAACCGATTTTTTCAAATAGCGGTCCTTGTCACAGATAAAAAGCACCCCATCGCTCATGGCTCCACCTAAACGGTAGGAGTGGCCATCAAAATTTCCATAGGAAATGGCTTCATTTCCAAAGATCAGATCCACATGACCAAAAGCTTCCATAAATTTTTTAGATAAATGAACCAATATTTCCACATTCAGTGGATCAATTCCAGCTTTTTCCGGAATCATCACCTCCTGGGATAAAACATAGGCATTAGCATCTTCGGAAGCAATTTTATTATCATATTTTTTTAATAAGGTCATCGGAACAAAGGCTCCCAGCAAAGAAGGTAAGGCAATTCGCATTTTGCGCTGAAATTGTTTAGCTGTCTTGCTCATTTTTTCCTGTGTTTCCTGGTCGTTAAAAGCGTCAAAGATTAATGTCACCCCATACCAGACCAGGTAGATCCCCGCTACAATAGCGAAACTGGCAGTTTTAAAATAACTGTTGATAAACAGATAGATACCGAAAATAAAACTGAGCAAGCCACTAATAAAGTAGACGCCGTAATTGGGAACGCCATCGCGCCAATAAGTCACTGCCGAAATTAATCTGGCAAAGCTGTTAATCAATACATAGGCGGCAAAAATATAGGGAATCAGCTCGGCCACGGTAAATCTGAAATAAAACAGCAACAGCGCAAAAATCAAATTGACCGCTGCCCCAAATATTTTCATTTTTTTGCTGTCACCGTGAGCTTTGAAGAACACTGAAATAAGGTTAATTCCGGCAAAAACGACCAGGGCCGCCATTAACAAAACCACAATTTGTTCCACCGAGGTTCTGGGATGGGAGATCATATAAATACCAATACCTCCGACGCCAACTCCTGAAAGTGTCCCCAGGATTTTTTTTATATTTTTCTCGTTCATTTTATCACCCTTCCCAGTGACTGTATTTAGTCTTCTATCCTTGACCAGACGCAGATGACAAGACGTTTCTTTACTGATCCGATATTTTATCTGGTACCCACAGTTTTTTACTGTGGGTAAACCGCTGCATTCTCCTCATTAGCCGGGGTATCTTCCTGTATCCCGTAACTTTCCAGTTTCAGGCGCATTTGTTTTTCGTCTGCCGGACCTTTTTCGATTTCATAGCTAACGACGCATATCACCGGTGAACATTGGTTCAATTCATTGAGGAAAGCCATGAATGTTTGATCACTTCCAGAACAGACCACCGCAAATTCACAGGTCGTTAAATACTTACCATCCGGTCCTGCAATTACTTTCTCTTCATTTTTCAGAAAGTCCACATCGATTCTCGTTCCCAGCCGATCATCAATCTGGATATCGGCTGAGCCAAACTCCAGTGAAGTCAGGCCGACCTTTGCCGATGCTGCCATTTTTGCCATAGACTCATATAAGCTGACGGTATCCATATGTTCCGGTAGATTGTTCCGGGTTTCATCGAGCTGCTCGCCAATTGTTTTAAGCTGTTTTAAATAAGTTTCTTCAGTCATTTTATCCGGCAATTCCAGATTATAGCGTACTTTATCTGCTAAAATCGATTTGTTTTCACGATAAGCTTCATATTTGGGGATTATCAATAAGGCAATCAGTATCACAATCAAAGCTCCGGATAAAATTCCCTTTTCAATCCTAGCTTTTTTGTTATACTGGTGATTCTCCAGGGGTTTCGCAGCTTGTTCATTAAATCGCTCGACATTATTTCGGTTCACCGCTGGACCTCATTTACTTGAATATCAAATGTAAATTCGTAGACTTCTTCCCCATTCCCATTATTAGCAGCTGCATCCTCTTTGATACGCGTATTAACCATATTAATCACCTGGAAAACGTTCTGAACCGAGAGTTTTGCTTTGAATTCCATAATTTCTTCTTTCTTTTGTGTTTCTCCCGAAATAATCAGCCGACCATCCTGAAAATCATAATTCGCAAGTCGGATCCCAGCAGGCAAAACCTCGTGTAGTTCCACCATCGTTTGGAGAGGCAACTCTTTTCCCTTGCTGATGGATTCCAAAAGAAGTCGCCGGTGTTCCAATACCTCTTTTTGATGAGAAAGGTTGGCATGAATAACTTGATATTCCGACTTGGTCGCAATTACCGCTTCAAGCTTTTTGATCTCGTTCTGACAACGCAGATCCAAAAAAGTCAATACCCCATAAACGGCCAGCACTCCCAGAAATAGTCCGATAAAAATGATCCAACCTTTTCTTTTGGGGCCACCTTCCCGCTTCTTTTTCTCCGGAAACAGCGGCAGTAAATTCATTTCGCGCTTCATATAGACCCACCACTCCCACTAATTTGAGCACTTTTTATCAAGCCGCACACGCAGGGTGTAATTAAGCAAAGTTCTGCCTTGGACATTTGTCTGGGAAAAATCAGTTCCTCTTTCTCATCCAGCAGATAATAGGTTGGCCGGATTTCTTTATTCATCCGTTCCGTCAAATACGCCAGCACACCGGGATACAGGCTTTCTCCACCCATCAGGTAGATATTTCCATTTACACCGGCTTTTTCACACCCCAATGGGGACATGAAAATCTGCTCAGCAGCTTTAATAATCTGTTGTAAATATGTTTCTCTGTCCCAGTGGGCTTCCAGATCGATCCGATGATTTTCGTTAAGAGAATCTCCCTGATAATAAAAAAATCGGGTGCACGCTTTTCCCATATCGATGATCAGCGTTGGCTGATCTCCTTCCTGATCCATCAGGATGTCAAAAGTATATAACTGCGGAACAATCGCTTTTAAGTCACAACCGTTTTTCCTGAAAATTCTTGTGTACCAACCCAGCAGCGTTTTTTCAACCGCAACGCCCAGGACATCCAAATTTTTTTCATTCATGCCCAGATATTCAAGCCATTTAGTTCGCTTTTGGGCCACAAAATCGATCCGCCAATGTTCCAGATTTGCTGAAGTAAGCAGTTGCATCTGCCAGAAAATCGCATCTTCCACCTCAGCAATTGTCATTATTGGAAAGGTAAATGTTTCCACCATCATTTCCTTATGGTTAATTAGCAGGATCACCTCATCCCTACGGCGACACCCGCTTAAAAGCGGCCGCAAAAACCCCCTGGTCTCAGGCTGCTTTCCAGAATCAGCTTCAAACCAGATTTGCTCCGGTGTTTTTTCGATGCGGATATCCTTAATGTGGACCATTCCGTCATGAGCTATTACCCCGACGACTATTTTAGTTAACGCTTCTCCGAGATCAACAATCCAGAGCTTTTTTCTCGTTTTCAAAGGATCAAACTCCTCCTAACATCTTCCAGTTAAATTTCACAATCTTACCCGATGGCGGTTCTGCTGTTTCAGGCATCAATTCTATTTCACCGCTAAACTTTTTCTGATAAGCACGAAGTTCACATGCTACTTCCACATATCGCAGCTTTTCAGATGTTTTAAAAACATGAATCTCATAAAATCCGCCGTTTTCATCTGATACCTTACCATTGGTACCTGAATAATTGACGTCTTTCTCCAGTTCAGCCTGAAGGATAGCCATCGCATTTTTACCAGTCAGAATGCATAACTCATAATCCTGATTTAAGGTGTTAGCCTGAAGTTCTGCCATTCCCTGAGTTAAAACATAACCCGCCCCTGCTGCCAGAAGTGCAATGACCACCAGAACCAGAGGCAGAACAAACCCATTTTTATTATGTCTCGGTTTTCTCATAAAAATTCCACCACTCTTCCGTGAGAAATCGTTGTTTCCCGGTAATAGATCTTTCCTTCCACTGCCAGACTATATTTCAGGAGGATTTCATGATTGGGTCCCAGAGTCATTGAAAAAGACTGAATATTATCCGCAAATTGACTGTTGCCACCGGAACCAATGGGTGTTAAACCATTTTTGCTAACCTTATACCGTCTTAAAAAACCATTACTGTATTGATAAAAGTTATAATAAAGATCCGGACTTTCCATATCCTGAAGATAGACGCGATTATTTTTAAAATAGATTTTATCGGATCTTAAAATCTGCTTTTGAAAATATAAATTGAGATATCGTTCCGAATAAAACAATTTCTGATTTGTCTCGGTCTTTTTGCTGATCATGTTTACATAGATCAACCCCGATAGCAGCAAGCCAAGTACCAACGAAATAACCATCAGCGAAATCAGAACTTCAATCAGCGAAAACCCGCCATTTTTTCGTACCCCTCGATCACTCATCCGAGCTCCAGAATATCTTAATATGAAACAGCTTATCCATACTATTCCCGCCCTTATGTAAAATCTTAAGCTCGTACAAACTGGTTTGACTATCCTGTCTTACTTCTGTCAGCGCATAGTCCGGGTATTTACTTTTTAAAATCCGATCCACGCTTTCCGGAAGACTCTTAACGGATTCTTCCTTTAAACTGAGGTTAATATCATCGGCAATGCTATTGATCTCCAGCGACTGTTCAAAAATAGTATTGGATACCATTTCTGTTTTAACCGCCATTCCGTAGAGTCCAAGAATCATTACCAGCCCTGATCCACAGACAGCAATGGCAATAATAGCTTCCATGATGGTATACCCGCTTTGTGACTTTACAATCTGCCTGTGTTTCGATCTGACGTTATGATTCATCTAAATAAATCCTCCCATTACCTACCTGAACGACAAGTTTTCTAACCACACCGTTGAAACCGGTAAGATAGACCGTTCCTCCCTGGGATACCGTTCCGCACTCATAAAACCTTAATGCGGTAGCACCCGTATAATCCCCAGTAAAGGTCAGGGTTTCCACCGGCATATAATCGCGATGATTTACCCCGTCTTTTGTCCAGATAACCTGCATTCCCGTATCTCCAAAACGTACCTGTCGCTGGTAGCCATCCATGATCGCTTCATTCTGATACTGAAGCAATGCGTACAAGATTTTCTCACATTCAGCTTCATAGGCCGCATTGCTAAAGGGATCTCTATTGGTAAAACCGGTGCTGAGCAAGGTGACGGTCAGCAGCGATAAAATCGAAAGCGATACCAGTAATTCCAATAAGGTGTATCCATCTTTTCGTTGTAGACACTGATTATTTAGTATCTTCATCATTTTTATAACTGTATTCGTTTTCACATCAAACTGTTAGTCGCTTGGATCGTCTTCTAAGCTGATCTTTTTTGTCCCGGAATTATAGGTAAATATTTTTCCCTCGCTAACCGCCGTCAATTCCGTATTTTTTAAATAACCGGCCACATTCAATTGAGTAATCAGTTCATCAAAGGTGTCCACCGCTGAATCCATTTCTCCTTTTTCTGCTTCATACAGTTCAGCAGCACTTTCAACGATACGGATATTGGCCAAATCTGTTTTTTTCTGGGAATTTGCCAAAACACCAGTAAACCGCGGAATAGCTAAAGCGGCCAGGGCGCCTAATATAGCAATCACCACAATTACTTCCATCATCGTAAATCCATGAACATTATTGAGCCTAATAATTTTTTGTTCACCCGTCAGTTTGCTTTTACTTCCCATTACTTATCTCCGATCTCTTTTTTAACTTGATATTACCACTCTTGAAATATAAAAAAAAGAGTAAATATTTAGCTTATTTACTCTCTGTTTTAGTCAAAAGCGCTATCAAATCAAGATAAATTCCATCCTTCGTTTAAAATCCCGATACCACTGTAAATCTGTTCATCGGTTAATGAACCATATCCAAGCAAAACCATACTATTGTAATTCTCCGGCACGCCATGGATAAAGTAGGGCGAAACCGGATAAACCCGAACACCCCGAGCCAGGGCCCGGTTATACATATCTTCCTCGGTCAGGCCATTGTCAAGCTGCACCAGCAGATGATGACCGGCATTTTCACCAGTAATTTTGACCTGGCTCCCCCATTGTTTTAAGGCATTCATTAATACAATTCGTTTGCCTTTATAAATTTTTCTCATTTTATTGACGTGTTTCTCAAAATCCCCACTGGCAATAAAGGCGCCGATCATTTTTTGTTCCAGACTGGAAACCGGTGAACTGATAGTATCTGCCATTTCCAGATAGGCCTCCAGTAATTCCTCCGGCAGAACCATATAACTGATCCGGAAAGAGGGCGCAATAGATTTTGAAAAGGTGCCGATATAAATCACCTTACCATTGTTATCAATACTCTGAAGCGAAGGCAGTGGCTTTTCATTGTAGCGGAACTCGCTATCATAATCATCTTCAATAATATAGGTCCCCGCTTCCTGATTGGCAAAATTCAGTAACCGAATCCGTCGATCAATGGGCATGCTCATTCCCAATGGGAATTGGTGAGAAGGTGTCACATAAACCGCCACATCTGTATAAGCTTTCATCGGTTCAATTTGAATCCCTTTTTCGTCGATATCAATGGAAATAACTGGATTCCCCATTTTTTCAAAAATATTATAGGCTTTAAGATAAACCGGATTCTCCAACACCACCGGTTTGTTGTGCCCCCAGAGCAGACCTAAAATTTGCAACAGATGATCTGTTCCTGATCCGATGATGATTTGCTCAGTTCTACAACGTACCCCCCGGGATCGATAGAGCAAATCCACCAGGGCCTTCCTCAGCTCCAGTTCACCCTGGATATCGGGTTTGTTTAATAAATTACTATCGTATTCATTAAAAGTTGATTTGAATATTTTTCGAAAGGCTTCATAAGGAAAAATACGCTGATCAATGGCATTGGGTGAAAAATCAATTTTAATGGTTTCGGGCTTTGCTGTTCTGATGTTTTCTTCCTGTACCCGATCCTTTTGTTTCAATAAATAGGTATCAATCTGGCAAACAAAATAACCTCTTTTGGCAATGGCTTCAAGATAGCCTTCCGCCACCAACTGGCCATAGGCTGCATCCACCGTGTTCACACTCACCGCCAGATGACTGGCCAGACTTCGCTTGGAAGGCAGTTTCTCCCCATATTTCAAGTTGCCGTCGGTTATTTCTTTCTTAATAAATTCATACATTTCCACATAAAGAAAAGCACCCTTGTTTTTAAATGGTATGGTAATCATCGTATCTCCTTGTCTGAACCCATAGTTTTTTGATTAACTGACGCTTTTTATAGGTTCAATTTTAACATATAATAAGATAATTTAAAACAAGGAGACTCAAATGCAAAATAAACAAAAGCGGGTAGCCGCTATTCATGATATATCCTGCGTCGGCCGATGTTCCCTGACCGTGGCCCTGCCCATTATCTCAGCCGCCGGGTTTGACACCAGCGTCTTGCCAACCGCCATTCTGTCAACCCATACCGGCGGTTTTGAAAATTTCACCTACCGAGATTTAACCGATGATATCCGTCCCATTTCCGATCACTGGCAATCCCTTAATCTGGAATTTGACGCTCTGTATAGCGGTTTTTTAGGCTCATTCGAGCAGATTGATCTGGTTGCCAATCTCTTTGATACCTTCCACTCAGAAAATACTCTGATTCTGGTGGATCCGGTAATGGCCGATCACGGCGAGCTTTATTCCATTTATACCCCGGCTATGGCCAAAGGGATGACCAAGCTTTGTGCTAAAGCCGATATCATTGTCCCCAACCTCACCGAAGCTGCCTTCCTGCTGGATGAACCCTATGTAGGGGAGGATTATGATCAAAACTATGTGGAAGCATTGTTAGTTAGACTGACCCAGCTGGGTTCTAAAAAAGTGGTGGTTACCGGCATTTCATTTGACCCCTCACAACTGGGGGCCGCCACCTACGACAGCGAAACCAAAACCTTTGATTATGCCTTCAATGGCCGGGTGTCTGATTATTTCCATGGCACCGGTGATATTTTTGGAAGCACCCTGCTGGCCGGACTGCTAAACGACTTTAATTTAAAAGAATCCACGCAGATCGCTGTGGATTACACCAGAGAATGTATTCAAAAAACAATGGAACTGGGTCAGGAGAAACGCTATGGGGTCTGTTTTGAACGGGCCATTCCCTATCTGATAAAACGGTTGGGATTGTAACAATACTAGCCAATTGACAAATTAATCCGATCTGACTTTTGTCATTATGTTATCGTTCGGGCGGGTACTACCCGCCCCTAGGAAATGATGTAACGCCTTCTTGTTTTAGCCCGCAACGCGGTATTCATCAGGGCGAGGGTCTGACTCCCCCTGGTCATCGGTGATCGCCCAAACTTTTATTCATCCCCCGGCTCTTCGCGCTTCTCTTCTATCTTTTCATTAACCAGCGCATAAGGATAGCCCCGGCCCAGCAGGCTCTTCTTGATCCGGAACATCAGCTCTTTCCCCTCTGCCCCTTTTCTGCGATGGGCGCGCAGATATTTTTCATAATCCCGGTTCAACTTTTCGCTGAGTTTCTGGTCTTCAAACGCCAAATCATCAGCAGTTAATTCCAGCGGTTCTTCTTCCAAAATCATGGTTTTAATCACGTCCAGAACCATTTCAGTGGGATACCCCATTCGCCCCAGCTTGTCATATAGCTTTTTTTTCTTCTGTGCTGAGGTTTGTCCTTTTGATACCCGCAGATTCTTTTTTGCCACCATCTGACAGCATTGATATTCGTCTTCCTTAGAAAACAGATCTTCCAGCGAAAGCAGCAGCTCATCACTGATCCCCCGTTTTTTTAAATCCTGACTCATTCGTCGGGAGCCATAGTAATTCAGATGGCGATTATTCTCCACATAGTTTTTTAAATAAACCACATCATCAATATAGCGGTATTCACCCATTTTTTGCATCACATCAGAGATTATTTCATCATCGACATTCTTTTTCTTCAGGTATTCAACCATTTCACTGCTGGTGCGCGACTTAAATGACAGATACTTTACTGCCATATCCATCGCTTTTTCCCGGGTAATCTCCGCCATCTCTCTTTCCTCCTTAAAAAAATCACCAGCCTAAGCCGGTGATTCAAACTATCAATATAGATAACCTAGTACCGACAATTGTTACATCATGTTGTATGCATCGGGGCGAACACGGCGAAGCCTGTCCGATCCCGCAGCGAACAACAGATTAACAATTGGTCGGTACGGCAGTTTGTCGATAACCTCAATCATAAGCCTAAGCCGGTGATTTCGTTTTTTTATTTCGTACGTGCTTTTAAGGCCGACAGCATCGCCGCAAAGTCCTTCGTTTCAGACAGTGGCACCATCACTTCGACACATTTTAACTCGCTGATATTTTTATTGCTATTGATATTCCGGTAAGTCTCAATGACACCCTGAGCTTGATCCAACGATATTGCGGTCCCGATTTTTTCACCATCCATCAAAACAGCTGCGCCATTTACATAAAGCTCAATACCTTTGCTATTTAATACTTTAACACAGGTATCTAAATCCATGGGATTCTCAACCCGCGCAGGAATCAGTTCAAACCCATCACCCAAATGGATATTATCGTAATTGTAACACTCGATCAGATCATTTTCAATCCGCTCAACTGCCGATTTAAAGACACTGGAAGTCTGCACGTAGCCAAGACTTTCGCCATGATAAAAAACTTCGTATCCCTGAGTTTGAGCACCGACGACCCCGGTTGAAGTTACGATAAATAAAATCATGAACGCGACAATGCTACTGCGCTGTCTTTTTCGCTTTCGTTGGATTCGTCTTTTTTCTCTTTCAATTTTTACAGCCTCGTTCATAGTTACCTCTTGTTATTATTCGTTACGTTTTCGTTACATAATGATACCATATCTACATAAGTTGCGCAAGATTTTTTGTAAAAAAAAGACACCGTTTTTTACGGTGTCTCAGACTGTCAAAAAAGCTAACCCAGTACCGACAATTGTTACATCATGTTGTACGCATCGGAGCGGACACGGCAGAGCCTGTCCGATTCCGCGGCGAACAACAGATTAACAATTGGTCGGTACGGTAGTTTATCGATAACCTCAGATACCGTTTTTACGGTGTCTCAGGCTTAGATATAGTCGCCGGAACTGATACTGAAGTAATTGCTGATCTGCTGGGCCTCATCATTGACCCGAACTTCAAAATGAACATGATTGGCGGTAGACGATCCTGTGGATCCCATTCCACCGATACGCTGACCTTGAGTTACAGTTTGACCTTCAGATACATCCACCGAACTAAAGTGACCGTAGAGGGTTGAATAGCCGTTGCCGTGATCAATGATCACGCACTTGCCATAGCCGCCATACCAGCTGGACAGGGTGACCGTACCAGATGCTGCCGCATAAATCGACGTTCCTTCACTGTTTAAGATATCAACAGCTGCTGAACGATAATGGTTGCTGTAATATCCGCCATCATAGTCGCGAAGAATTTCTCCTACTCGGCCGCTGGCTGGAAGAATGAACTGTGCCTGAGGGGTTTCCGCTACCGGTTCTGCTACTGGGGTTTCCACTGCTGGGACTTCAACCGCCGGAGCCTCAGCCACCGGTGCCGCTGGTGTTTCCGTCGCCGGAGGTTCAACTACCGGTGTTTCCACAGCCGGAACTTCGGCTGCAGGTGTTTCAGCCACCGGGGCATCGACCGCAGGTGCTGCTACTGCGGGAGTTTCGGTCACCTGGACATCCTCGACAACGATTTCGGGTGTTTCAGCCACCGGCTCATCTGCCACCAACGCTTCATCCACGACTGCCACGGGTTCTGTTTCAGCACTTACCGGAGCTTCGGCTGTTTGAGTTTCTGTCGCACTGGCCGCACTCATCGTCGGTTCGACCACAGATTCTTCTTCAACCGAAACCTCGACCGAAGCCGTTTGAACCACATCTGCTGCTAACAACAATGACTCCTGCGGAGCTGCCTCAACAGATGGCTCTGGCTGGATACGGTCAACTCTGGCGACCTGAATGTTCGTATCAGCACTCTTTTCCTGGGTTCTGATTGCGGTAATAACCTGGGCAACTTCTTCGGTCGTTAAGACATCCGTTGATCGGGCCTCACGTATTTCATAGTCGCTGCCTTCTCTGTTTCTTCTGCCGCTTTTGCCGTCATTTGCATCACCTACCGCCGCTTCCAACACCCCCAGACTATCAACATAACCAATGCTGGTTCCTTTGTAAATAACCTCATAGGCCCTGGTTTGGGCATCGACTACCCCTGCCCCTGCCAATACTAAAAAAGTACAAACTACCACTGCGGATCCCCGCATTTTAAATAGCTGTCGCTTGTCTTTGTTCAAAATTTCGCTGTGATTGACATGTTCAATCTCTACGAATTCATCATGTTCAACTTGTTGGGTCGACCAATTAAATCGGTATTTTTTTAATCTCGCTCGGACTTTTTCAAAAAAATTCTGAGTTTTTTCCATGCCTCTCCTCCTCGTTACATTTTATTTACAATTATGATACCATATGGTCTTATGTTTTACAAGTCATTTGTATGTTTAATCGTTTTTTTATCAACATATGGTATTTATTTCATAAATCAGGAAGAAAAGTATAGATATTAAAAACTGCTTCAACTATTCGCCGTCGTTCCAACCTAAAACTTTAATAAGCCGTAATTCCGAATAACCATAGGCACTAGCCGGGTAGTTGATTCGATCTGTCGTATTAGAATTGATGAGGTAATCTGCCATGTTTCCATTGCCGTCTTTAATCACATCCGTAATAATAACCGAATGAAGCCAATCTCCATTATGCCCATATTGCAAAACATCGCCAACTGAACCGGAATAGACATTATCAGCTACCATCGCAGCCAATCCATACCCATCATTTTCACTGGCGTAGGTATAAAACTCCTCCACCCCTGTCCAGGCAGGGCTCCGGCCCCAATCCGAACCATCCGCATCTTCCACTTCTTCGCCATACCATTTCCATTGGGTATTATTATCGCCATCACTATCCATGGGTATTCCGCCGGCAAAAAGACACTGAGAGATGTAGTTATTACAATTACCACCATAGCCATCGTAAATGCCATAGTCATCATTTCGAACGACATCGATGGGATCTGTCCAGGTCATCGCATAATCCACCGCAGCCTCACCATCGTAGTCGTTATCGGTTTCAGCTTCCCCATTTTCCCATTCACCTGAATTAAACGCATCCTTTTCCCAGGATAATTCTTCAATAACTGACAGTGCATCACTCAGGAGTTCATCTGCTACATCCTGAGGACCGTCATAACTATTTTGAACAGCTTCTTCCAGCATCAGAAAGCTGTCTTCTTCTTTATAATGCTCAGATATCACGTAGCCGTCTGCTGTTTCATTTAGATAAAAAGTATGGGCAATCCCGGAACTGGACGAATCCACTTCGGGCATAAACGCAAAATTGACGGTGTGGTCTTCCAATAAAACCACTGCAATCTCATCTGCTTCCATATCAATACTGGTCACCGTCAATCCGCATTGATAATCGGTCATCTGCAGATCGTTACTCTGGCTTTGCCGCAATTGGATCAGATAATCCATGGCACTTTGATTGATCCAGGCGTTTTCACTGGATGGATCCGCAAACAACCCGGTGAGATCGACTGTTTCTAAATTGGCCATGGCCTGAAAATAAGATTTGAAATATTCATTGATCGGTTTCAGCATGGCATCATCTAGTGCTTCATCACTATCCCGGATTTTAATGCTACTGCCGGTTTTTTGATAATTACTCTCCGGTTTAGCGTCAAAAATGCTCCCGGTGCTGGTGGCGATAGCATATGAATTTGCCATTACGCCGACATAGACAACACCCATCGCCATCAGGGTCATCAGCACCAGGCCAACCGTCGTTCTTCTTCGTTTTCGCCTAATGGCAATCTTTCTTTTTTTCATTTTTCGCACCTCTTCAACATTTGTAACAATTATATATTCACAATGTGTATCTTTTGTGAACAAATTATGAAGATTCAAAAAATTCTCTTATGAACAATGTACCACCAAAGCTAATAATAATTCAAAAAATAAAAAAAACAGCCTTCGCTGTCATCTTTATAAGTGGTGGTACCCAGAGGCGGAATCGAACCACCGACACGGGGATTTTCAGTCCCCTACAAATTAATAAAACGATACTCAAATATATTAATTTTGCGCTATTTCAAACGACTGTTTAATACTAAACTTTGCTTAACTAAGCGATTCACACCAAATCAAAGATTTGGGTTCTCTGCTTATGCTCAACCGACTGAGCTTTAAGCTTGTCCAAAAAATAAAAAAACAGCTCTCGCTGCTATCTTTTAAGTGGTGGTGCCCAGAGGCGGAATCGAACCACCGACACGGGGATTTTCAGTCCCCTGCTCTACCGACTGAGCTATCTGGGCAAAAAAATATGGTGGGCCTTCAGGGGCTCGAACCCCGGACCTACCGGTTATGAGCCGGTTGCTCTAACCAACTGAGCTAAAGGCCCCCAAG
>NZ_JBGSHG010000083.1:0-55859 GCF_041752335.1 Acetobacterium sp.
GAAGACGCAGTTGCTAAAGCAAAAAAAATAAAAGGTTAGTTGAGGTGAGTTTTAATGGCTGAAACTTTCAGATTAAAAATCATTGCTCCAACCGGCATCTTTTTCGATGAAGATATCGAGCGTATTGTCATCCGGGGAACAGAAGGGGAGTTTGCTGTGCTTGCAGAGCATACCCCGCTGACCACCACCGTAGCCATTGGTTCCTTTAATATAATTTTTGGCGATAAAAAAAGTAAATGCGGCACCCTTTTAGGGGGCGTTGCCACGATTAATCCCAGAGAAACCATTATTTTAACCGATGCTGCGGAATGGCCGGAAGAAATTGATCTTAAACGGGCTCAGGAAGCAAAAGAGCGGGCGCTACAACGTCTTAAGGACGATAAGTATGACTCGGCTCGAGCTCAGGCAGCTTTGGAAAGAGCAATTGCTCGTATCAATTCAAAAGAAGGTTTATAATTTAAAGATTTATAGCTAATAATTTATAGTTAATAAAAGAAAGCTGCGATTCCTTGCGAATCCTGGCTTTCTTTTTTTATTGGGGTTTTTTGGGGCAAGTGTTTTAAAGACCCTTTTTCTGTGCTATAATTTAGGTTGAAAGTTAGGGCATTGTGTGTCAATCGATGAAGGATAAAATAAAGATTAAACAGTGATGTAATGGTAATTAATAACAAAACCATTACAAACGGAGGATAAGGAATGAATATTTGTATAATTGGCCTGGGTATTTTAGGGATTACCTATGGTTCTGTTTTGTCAGATTCGGAAGTGAATGTCATCTGTGTCGACACAGATGAAGAAACAATCAATATGCTCACTGAGGGTGAAATGCCGATTTATGAGCCGGGTTTAAAAGCATTGGTCTCGACTTCAGTTTCAAGTGGTCGGTTAAGCTTTAGTTCAAATATTCAAAATGCCATTAGAAGAAGTGAAATTATTTTTATTACCTGTGAGGTGCCGACCAATGATCATGATTTTCCTGATCTTCGGTTTATGAAGCCGATTGCTCAAAGCATTGGCAATCATATGGAAGCCTATGTAACCGTAGTCATTAAATCAACCGTGCCGCCGGGAACCTGCCAAATTATCAGACAAACCATCCAAACAACGCTGGACGATCGGGAGGTGGATATTCCCTTTGATGTTATCAGCAACCCGGATTTTGCCCGCAAAGGCTCGATGATCAAGGATTGTCTGGTACCGGATATGGTGGTGATCGGATCGGATTCGCCGGCGGCGGTGGAGCGCTTAAAAAGTGTTTATGATAGCCTTCATGTCCGGGAAGAAAACTATATGATTACTGATCCTCAGAGCGCCGAAATGATCAAATACGGAGTGAATGCCTTTCTGGCAACGAAGCTTTCTTTTATCAATGAGATGGCTTTGCTTTGCGAAAATGCCAATGCTAATATCCTCGATGTTTCCAACGGCATGGGTCGTGACGAGCGGATTGGGAAAGGCTATCTGGATGCCGGGCCGGGATACGGCGGCAGTGACCTGCCCAAGGATTCCAAGGCCCTGGTGGAGATTGCCAAAGCCTATGGCGAGGATTTTATGGTGCTCACAGGTGCCATCCAGGCCAATGAGAAACAAAAGAACAAAATGGTGGAAAAAATAAAACGGATTATGGGTAATCTGGAAGGAAAAACCATTGCCATTTTAGGATTGTCCTACAAACCAGAAACCATCGATATGCGGGAAGCCCCGTCGATTAATATTGTCAAGGGACTGGTAGCCGACGGAGCCAGAATCAAGATTTATTGTCCCGAAGGGAATCAGGAAGCCAAATGGCGGTTGCACAACGAAAAGGATGAGATTACCTATTGTCATGACGTGTATGAAGCGGCCCAGGATGCTGACGCGATAGTGCTCATTACCAGCTGGCGGGAATTTAAAGGGATGGATCAGGAGCGGGTTCGCGGGGCCATGAAGGATCGGTTTTTCTTTGATTTTAGAAATCTGTTCGGAGAAGAACCACCAAAAGGTTTCATATATTTAGGCCTGGGGATTCCAGAAAAGGAGATAAAATAAGATGAAAAAAGTACGCAAAGCGGTTATTCCGGCAGCAGGTCTGGGTACCCGATTTTTACCAATTACGAAATCGACGCCTAAAGAAATGCTGCCGATTGTTGATAAACCCACAATCCAATATATTATTGAAGAAATTGTTGCTTCAGGAATCGAAGAAATATTGATTATCACGGGACGAAACAAAGAAAGTATCATTAATCATTTTGATCGGGTGCCGGAACTGGAAGCCCTGTTAAAAGCCGCTGGAAAAACTGCGGCGCTGGAGCAAGTGGAGGCCATCACCAAGATGGCGAAAATCTTCTCAGTGCGGCAGAAAGAAGCCAAAGGGCTGGGACATGCCGTGCTTTGTGCCAAAGAATTTGTGGGTGACGAACCTTTTGCTGTGGTGCTGGGAGATGATATTGTTTATAATGATGGAAACCCGGCACTCAAACAAATGGTGGACGTCTATGATCAATATGGCGCCTCAGTAATCGGAGTTCAGCAGGTCGCTCCCGACCAGGTCAATAAGTATGGTATTGTTTCCGGGAATGCGGTTGGGGAACGGGTATATCAAGTTGATGATCTGGTTGAAAAGCCGGCGATTGGCAAGGCCCCATCGACGATGGCTATTTTAGGACGATATATCATTACCCCGGGAATATTTGATGTGCTGGAGCACACTGGTAAGGGTTCCGGAGGCGAAATTCAACTCACCGACGGACTCAAAGCCCTGGCGGGCCGGGAAAAAATGTTTGCCTATGATTTTGTCGGTCAACGTTATGATGTTGGAGACAAGCTGGGCTTTCTTCAGGCCACTGTTGAATTTGGGTTAAGGGATGACAAACTGGGTGCAGATTTCAAACGATATTTAGAAACCTTGTTGAATGATAAATAAGCAGTTTATACAGATTGCAGGGGGAGAGGTCTGACGCCCTGGTCATTTGTGATCATTCTTACAGGATTGGAGAAAGGAAAATAATGGACTATCAAAAAGCATATCAAAACTGGCTAGATCAGCCGGAACTCGATGGAGAACTCCGTCAGGAGCTGGAAGCCATCACCGATGAAAAAGAAATTGAAGATCGTTTTTATACCGACCTGGAATTTGGCACCGGGGGAATGCGGGGGAAGATGGGTGCCGGTTATAACCGTATGAACATTTACACCGTCGCCAAGGTAACCTATGGCCTGGGAAAACACCTGTTGCGGCAGGACATTCAAAACTGGGAAAAGGGTGTGGTCATTGCCTATGACTCCCGCCACAATTCCAGAAAATTTGCCGAAACCGCGGCGGGGGTGCTGGGCAAAATGGGCGTTGCTGCCTACCTTTTTGAAGAGCTGCGGCCAACCCCGGAACTGTCTTTTGCAGTGCGTGATCTAAAAGCCGCCGGTGGCATTGTCATTACGGCATCCCATAACCCCAAGGAATACAACGGGTACAAGGTCTATGGATCCGACGGCGGGCAAATGGTAACGGCCTCAGCCGATGCCTTGATCGCAGAAATTGCAAAAATAACGGATATATTTGATATTCCGATTATGACATTAGCGGAAGGTCTCAATCAGAAAATCATTAAGATGGTCGGTGAAAAAATGGATAATGCCTTTACGGCAGCTGTGACGTCCATTTGCAGGCCCAATCCCAACAGTGAATTGAAAGTTGTTTATACCCCGCTCCATGGTTCGGGCAATCAGCCGGTGCGTCGGGTTTTAACCGAATTGGGTTATCAGCATGTGATTGTGGTACCAGAACAGGAATTGCCCGATGGCGATTTTACAACAGCACCTTACCCAAATCCTGAGGATCCGTCGGTATTCGTCCTGGCAATGGCATTGGCCGAAGAAAAAAATGCGGATATCATTATTGGCACCGATCCCGATGGTGATCGGGTTGGTGTGGTTGGTCGAAATTTAAAAGGCGAGTTTGAAGTTTTTACCGGCAATCAAACCGGCGCCCTGCTGGTTGATTATTATCTGAAAACGCGAACCGCTCTGCCTGAGAATAAGGTGGTGATTAAGACAATCGTCACCAGTGAATTGGGCGGGATTGTGGCAAAATCCCATGGCGCGGGAGTATTAGATGTGCTGACCGGTTTTAAATACATTGGCGAATTGATGACTGAGTTTGATAAAACCGGCGATTATACCTTCGCCTTTGGTTACGAAGAAAGCTATGGCTATCTGGCGGGAAACTACGCCCGCGATAAAGACGCGGTAGTGGCGTCAGCCCTGGTTTGTGAGATGACTGACTACTATAAAAAACAGGGCAAGACGCTGTATGAAGCCCTGATTGATTTGTATGAGAAACATGGTTATTTCATTGAAGATGTGGTTGCCTTGACCCTTGAAGGTATTGAGGGAAAAACAAAAATCTCTGCGATTATGGAAAAATTCCGAACAGTCAGCTTCCCGGGTTTTGCAAATACCAAACTGATTAATTTTAACGATTATGAAGCGGGCATAAGCAATGATATAATTTCCGGAACAAAAAAAGAAATTGATTTGCCCAAGTCAAATGTTCTAAAATTTGTTTTTGATGACTATTCCTGGTTTGCTTTGCGCCCCTCGGGGACAGAACCCAAGCTTAAGATTTATTTCTCGGTCACCGGAAAAACCCGGGCAGAAGCGACCGCAAAAAAAGAATTGCTGAAAAAGCAGGTAACTGATTTAATTTAAACGTAAAGATCATTAACTAGGCGGCAAAAAAATATAATGAAAAGAATTAATAAAAGGCGTTATCCCATGAATTGGGATAACGCCTTTCAGCTTAAACAGTATTTCTCGAAACCGGAAGTCGCAACTAATTACCAGGCACTAATTATCAGTTTCCGTAGATGTGCTGTCGCCCGGACTCTCTTCTACTGTTGAATCGGAATCCGATGAGCCGGAATCACTTCCGGAATCAGTGTCAGAACCGGAGTCGGTGGTATCATCACGGGAGTCAGAACCGGAAGAACTGTCTTCTGAAGTGGATGAGTCCGATCCAGACGAGCTTGAACTATCGGAAGAACCCGATCCAGAAGGTTCGGTGTTTGAATAAGAAGATCCCGAATTAGTGGTGTCGGAATAATCGCTGCTGTCACTGGGACTGGATTCGGTATAGGATGAGGAGGAACCAGTGCCGGCATAGTAGGCAATGGCATCACTGATTTCCTGAACCCGGTCAGAAGGTACATAAGCTTTATAGGTGCTCGAACTGGCGCTGGTTCCCGACGCTGTACTGGAGTTTGAACTGGTGGTCGGACTGCTGACATTGGTTCGATTTTCGGTGCTGGTTGAGGTACTGTTGGAACTGCTGCTATCCGTTGCTGTGGTTGAACTTCCACTGGTAGCAGTTGTATTGGTTGTCGTGGTCGGCTGGATAGGACCATAGATAAAGGCATGAAGGGCAATGACATTATCGGCAAGACTTTTAGGGACCACATAGGAAACGCTATTGATCATGGCTGTTGTTACATGGGTATCGGTTGGCAGTCGAAACTCCAGAAATTGCTTGTCCGGGGATTCTAAAAATGCCTTGGCATAGGTTGTCAGTTCGCTGATTGAGAGGGTGGTTTTAATATAGGGATAAACCTTGCTCAACAGACTGATGCCGGTGGCCATATCGATATTGAAGGCTTTGTCGGCAATTTGACCGACAACTTCCCGCTGACGTTCGGTCCGATAAAAGTCATCATCACTAAAACGGTTTCGGGCATAAGCCAGGGCCTGGACGCCGGTGATGGTTTGCACACCGGTTGTTTCGAGATAAGGGTCAGCTTTCCCAACCTTATCGTTGACATCATCAATATATTTATTCGTCCATTCCAGAACATCTTCGTTTTGCACATTGACCTCAACTCCGCCCAGGGCATCAACGGTATCCACCATGGCGTCAAAATTGACGATCACATAATCCTTGATATTTAAATCAAAATTTTCATTCAGCGTTTTAACGGCCAGTTCAGGCCCGCCGTAGGAATAGGCCGCATTGATTTTATCAAGGCTTTCATAGGTGTCTTTGGTTTCGGGTATTTGAACTAACAAGTCACGCATCACCGAGGTGACCTTGATGTTTCCGTTTCTAAAGTCCATCGAAACGATCATGATGGTGTCAGTACGATCTCCTTCAATGTCACTACGTCCGTCGACTCCAAAAACGGCAATATTGACGGTATCGATATCCAGATCGTTATTTACATTTAATTGAGCCTCATCCATTTTGGGTTCGGCAACCATTTCATTTATCTGACTAAGGGTATTAAAGCCATATACTAGTCCGGTGCCTATTAGTGAGACAATCAGAAATAGGGTGACTAAAACTATTTTCTTTTTCATGAAGGTTCCTTTCGATTTACGAGCTATAATCATATCAATCAATAATACCATAAACTAGCTTAAAAAAACATTGAATAATACTACGGAAACAAGAAAAAATGAGAAAAGTGGTTTTAAATGGGTAAAGTGATAATCTTAAAAACCTGAAAGAATCTAGAAAAAAATAGACTTTTATAAGGATATAAAGTATAATGACAATGAATTTTTATGGGGTACAGCTAGAAAAATAGTGACGAACGAGAGAATATAAACACTACAAGAATGATGAAATAAGGTGAAATATGAAAGTTTTATTAACCGGTTCGAATGGTCAGCTAGGTCGGGAATTAACCTGGCAGCTGGAGAAAAAAAAGATCGACCATGTGGGATATGACATTCCCGAATTTGATATTACCGATAAAGAAAAAATGATGGCGATTATTGTCAAAGAGCAGCCAACCGTGATTATCAATTGCGGAGCGCTGACTAATGTGGATGGCTGTGAAACCCAGAAAGACCTGGCCATGGCCATTAATGGCATCGGTCCGAAGCATTTAGCCGAAATTGCCCGAGATCAGGATATTGTTTTAGTTCAGGTTTCCACTGATTATGTTTTTGATGGTGCCGGGATTACAGTCGATGGGGCGTTGCGGCCCTATCTGGAAACAGATCCCATCGACCCTAAAACCGTTTATGGCGAAAGCAAGGCGGCGGGGGAAAAAGCCGTTTCTGAAACAACACCCAAATATTTTATTGTCCGGACCGCCTGGTTATACGGGGATGGTAATAACTTTGTTAAAACGATGCTGGAGCTGGCCTCAAAACATCCCAAATTGACGGTTGTCAATGATCAGGTAGGGTCGCCCACCAGCACCGTCGATCTGGCGGCAGCGATCATTGATTTGATCCATACCGATCATTACGGGCTTTACCATGGCACCTGTGAGGGACAGTGCAGCTGGTATGATTTTGCCGTCGAAATTTTCAGATTATCAGGAATTGAGATTCCCGTGGAACCGGTAACCTCAGAACAATTTGTCAGACCGGCCCCGCGACCCAAATACTCAGTGCTGGAAAACAAGGCTTTAAATGATTTGCAGATGAATCAGTTCAGATCCTGGCAGGTTTCACTGGCAGAATATCTGAAAAATTTAAAATAAGACAGAATTCGAACGCGTGTCGGTCTAGCTGGGGCTTTAAATCGGCATCAAAGCCGATGACACGCCGGGAATGCGCAAACAATTTACAAGAGAAGAGGCAATTATGAAAGGTATTATTTTAGCCGGAGGTTCCGGCACCCGACTTTATCCGATCACCCGGGCGGTGTCCAAACAATTACTGCCCATTTATGACAAACCGATGATTTATTACCCACTGGCAACTCTAATGCTGGCCGGGATTAAAGATATTTTAATTATTTCCACACCCCACGATCTGCCCATGTTTGAACGACTTTTTGGTTCCGGGGAAGAATTGGGGTTGAATTTTGTCTACGCCGAACAGGCAGCTCCTAATGGCCTGGCAGAGGCTTTCATTATTGGCGAACAATTCATTGGTGATGACAATGTGGCCCTGGTATTAGGCGATAATATTTTCTATGGTCATGGCTTTACTGATACCATTAGAAAAGCGGCGGAACTCGAAAGCGGAGCCGTGATCTTCGGCTATCCGGTGACAGATCCGGAACGCTATGGCGTGGTTGAGTTTGCCAAAGATGGAACCGTACTCTCCATCGAAGAGAAACCAGAAAGTCCAAAATCCAACTTTGCGGTACCAGGACTTTATTTTTATGATAATACGGTGGTAGAAATTGCCAAAAATATTAAACCATCGGAACGAGGCGAACTGGAAATTACGACCGTTAATGAGACCTATTTAGAACAGGGTAATTTAAAGGTAGAGTTGTTTGGTCGGGGAATGGCCTGGCTTGATACGGGAACCCATGACAGTTTAATTGAGGCCTCCAATTTTGTGGAAACGATCCAAAAAAGACAGGGTCTTTATGTCGCCTGCATTGAAGAAATTGCCTATTTACGTGACTTTATTAATAAAGAGCAGCTTTTAAGACTGGCGGAACCACTGAAGAAAACCGCCTACGGTCAGTATCTGATCCAATGTTCCAAAGGTAAGTTGGCGGAATAATGGCGAAGATAAATGTAATCAAAACGAAAATTGACGGATTGGTGATTATTGAACCATCCGTTTTTGGCGACCACCGCGGTTATTTCATGGAAACCTACAACGAGGAAGAATTCCACAATGCCGGTTTAACGATGCGGTTTGTACAGGACAATGAGTCCAAATCCGGCAAGGGCGTTTTACGAGGGCTTCATTTCCAGACCAAGTTTTCCCAGGGAAAATTGGTTCGGGTAACCAAGGGCGAGGTTTATGATGTCGCTGTGGACCTGCGGAATGGCTCGCCGACCTATGGACAATGGGCCGGGGTGCTGTTAACCGAAGAAAACAAGACCATGTTTTATATTCCGGAAGGTTTTGCCCATGGTTTTTTAGTCGTTTCTGACGAAGCCGTGTTTAACTATAAGTGCACCAATTTATACGCCCCGGAATACGATGGCGGGATTCGCTGGAATGACCCGGCAGTCGGGATTAAGTGGCCGCTTGAAACAATCGATGAAGTGCTGCTTTCAGAAAAAGACGGACAGCTGCCTTTTTTAAGCGAGGTCAGCGAGTCCTTAAGATTTGAATAGATCGTATTTATAGATAGAAGGAGTAATCATGAAAACAATATTAGTCACCGGTGGTGCCGGATTTATTGGCTCAAACTTTGTAAAATATATGCTCAATCAGCACCCGGATTATAAAATAGTTAATGTGGATGTGTTAACCTATGCCGGAAATCTGGAAAATTTAACCGATATTGAAGACAATCCCAATTATGTTTTTGCCAAAGGGGATATCGTTGACCGACCGTTTGTCAAAAACCTTTTTGATCAATACAATTTTGATACGGTAGTGAACTTTGCTGCCGAATCTCACGTGGATCGCAGCATCGAAGATCCGGAAATTTTTGTGCAAACCAATGTGATGGGGACCCTGGTGCTTTTGGATGAGGCAAAAAATCACTGGAAAACCGGAAAAGATGAAAGTGGCTATCCTACCTATCGGGAAGATGTTCGATTCCATCAGGTATCAACCGATGAGGTTTATGGTGCCCTGGGAAAAACCGGGATGTTTACGGAAGCGACACCAATCGCTCCCAACAGCCCCTATTCGGCATCCAAAGCCAGTGCCGATTTAGTGGTGCGTTCCTATGGACAAACCTTTAAGCTGCCAACGACTATCAGTCGTTGTTCCAATAATTATGGCCCCTATCATTTTCCGGAAAAATTGATTCCTTTGATGATCTCCAACGTGGTTGCCTTAAAAAGCTTGCCGGTCTATGGCGATGGGATGCAGATCAGAGACTGGCTGCATGTCAAAGATCATTGCAGTGGGATCGATACCATCCTGGAAAAAGGCGTGGCCGGGGAAGTCTATAATATTGGCGGAAATAACGAAAAGGCCAATCTTGAAATTGTCAATCTGATTATTGAGAATGTGGGCGAAATGCTGCGCTCAGGAAAATATCAGATTGATAATGATGGTTCGCAAATCAGTAAAGATCTGATTACCTATGTTGAAGATCGACTGGGACATGACCGCCGTTATGCCATCGATAATACCAAAATAACTGCCGAACTGGGCTGGGAACCAGCTTACACCTTCGAACAGGGGATTGTTGAAACCATTGAATGGTATTTAAGTAATCAGGAATGGCTGGAACAGGTAAAGTCTGGCGGCTATCAGCAGTATTATGAAAATATGTACGGAAAAAAATAAATAAACTGAAAAAGTTGAATAGATGTAAAAGTAAAAGCACAATTTTTGTGCTTTTTCATTTAAAAATAAGAATGAGGTGTCAGTTTGTACTTGTTTAAAGATTTAATGGATTATATCAGAGATTTGTATGCAAATCGAAAACTGATCCGGAAATTTTCGATCAATGATTTTAAGTCCCGGTATGCCGGGTCATTTTTGGGTATTATGTGGGCCTTTATTCAGCCGACGGTCACCATTGCGGTGTACTGGTTTGTGTTTGACGTGGGTCTGAAATCTTCTCCCACCGGCGGGATTCCGTTTATTTTGTTTTTGATAACGGGTATCATTGTCTGGTTCTTCTTTTCGGAGTCTCTGGTTAACGGAACCAATTGTTTCCGGGAATACAGTTATCTGGTAAAAAAAGTGACCTTTAATATTAAAATTTTGCCGACGGTGAAAATCATCTCTTCGTTGTATACCCATATCTTTTTTATTGCTTTTGCGGTGGTGATGCTGCTTTTATACAGCCAGCCAATCACCCTGCATTTTATCCAGATTATTTACTACCTGGTCTGTCTGATCGTTTTCTTAACCGGATTTACTTGGGTAACAGCTTCCCTTCAGCCGTTTTTTACAGACATTCTGCAATTTATCAATGTCGGCATGCAGGTGCTTTTCTGGGGAACGCCGATTCTTTGGGACGTCAACATCTTTCCGCCAAACTTGTTGTGGATTCTCAAACTGAATCCGCTTTATTATATTGTCCAGGGATATCGGGAGAGTTTTTTTGGAACCGGCTGGTTTTGGGAACATCCGGTTATGACAGCATACTTCTGGGGATTTTCTTTTGTATTGCTACTAATCGGCATCGCGGTGTATCGAAAATTAAGACCGCATTTTGCTGATGTCTTATAGAAAAATGTTGATCACGGATCAGTGGAGGAAATTATGTCAGATGTGGCAATAAAAATAGAAGAAGTTACAAAAATCTATCAACTTTATCAACGACCCATGGATCGCTTAAAAGAGTCAATGAGCCTATTTAAGAAAAAGGAATATCATCATAAATTTTATGCCCTCAATAATATCAATCTGGAAATTAAAAAAGGGGAATCGATTGGGATTGTGGGTAAAAATGGATCAGGGAAGTCAACCCTGCTGAAGATCATTTCTGGTGTTTTGACCCAAAGCAAGGGTGATGTTTGCGTCGATGGGAAGGTATCGGCCCTTTTGGAATTGGGAACCGGGTTCAACCCGGAATATACCGGCATTGAAAATATCTATGCGAATGGTTTGATCATGGGCTATAGTAAGGAAGAAATGGACGAACGATTAGATGACATCGTCAATTTTGCCCAAATTGGCGAATATATTTATCAGCCGGTGAAAACCTACTCCAGCGGGATGTTCGCGCGGCTGGCTTTTGCCACGGCCATTAATGTGGATCCGGAAATACTCATTGTCGATGAGGTTCTGGCCGTTGGTGATGCAAAATTTCAGATTAAGTGTATCAATAAGATGGAAGAATTCAAGGCTTCGGGAAAAACCGTGCTTTTTGTTTCCCATACTCTTGAACAAATCAAACGGTTTTGCACCAAAGGCGTCTGGATCGATCATGGCGAAATGCGGATGTTCGACGAGGTTACCCACGTTATTGATATGTACGAAAGCGAAATGCTAAAAGAATCGATGGAACAGAAAGCCCTTGAGGAAGGAAATCCTGAGGCCCCAAAAATGGAAATTGATGCCCATCTGGGGAAAATCATCGCGACTAGCTGTAATACCGAAACCCTCAACACTTTTGACGATTTTAGTGTCGACATTGAGTATGAGCTGTACGATGATCTTTCCAGTGAACCATTGGTGGGAGTGGCTTTTTATACCATTGACCGTCAATATATCTTTGGGCCGAACACCCATTTGGATGGCGTGAAGATTCCCCGAACCAAGGGCATCCATCATGTCCGTTATGTGGTGTCCAGGCTACCGTTGCTGGGTGGAAAATACGAAGTGGATGTCGGGCTTTTTTCGAATAAAAGTATTGTCAATCTGGACTACGAAACAGCTGCTTTTGTGATCTCGGTTGTGGCCGATTATTTTACCGAAGGTCTGGTTCATATGGAACATCAATGGGAAATAATATAGGATTAAAGAGAAAGGTTAGTGGTATGGAAAAAAAATCAGTTATTGAACAGGAAGAAATAAAATATTTCATCGACAAAATTGTCAAGGATGAAGCGAGTCAATGTGCGACAGTTCAGGGATGGGCTTTTAATACAAAAACCAAAGAACCGGTCGAATTATACTTGTTGGGAAGAGAAGCGGCGGGAGTTCAATTTAAACGGGATTTCAGGATTGATGTTAATAACAAGTATGCGCTGCCAGATGACGCTAAGATTGGCTTTATTATTGAGTTTGATGAAAAAACCTATGGCGAAAAGCTGAAACTTAAATTAAAGGATGAAAACAACATTCGCATTGTTCCCATTAATTTAAAAAAGAACTATGATTATCTTAAACAGCCCAATCTGTTTAATGCCAAACGACTGGTTGGGATTACAACCCGAACCATGGGATATTTTAGTCGCAACGGCCTGAAGAATACCATCCGCAAAATAAAGTTTGAACTTAAATATAAAAACCAGGAAAATTATGATTTCTGGATTGATGTCCATGAAGATTTTGATCTCAAAACGGTCATGGCAGAAATTAAAAGTTTTTCCTATAATCCTAAGGTTTCCATCGTAGTGCCGGTATATAATGTAGAAGAACAATGGCTCAGAGCCTGCATCGATTCGGTTCGCAGTCAATATTACCAAAACTGGGAATTATGTATCGCCGATGATTGCTCTACTGACCCCCATATTAAACCGTTGCTGGAAGAATTCAAAATGTTGGATTCGCGGATTAAGGTGATCTATCGGGAAGAAAATGGCCATATTTCAGAAGCCTCTAACTCGGCGCTGGCCATTGCCACAGGTGAGTTTGTGGGGCTCTTGGATAATGACGATACCTTGGCTGATTTTGCCCTCTACGAAGTGGTTAAATTGTTAAACGAACATCCGGAAGCGGATCTGATTTATAGTGATGAAGACAAGTTAAGTGAGGACAATAAACGCAGCCAGCCATTTTTCAAAACGGATTGGGCGCCGGACATTCTGCTGGCGACCAATTATATCTGTCATTTTGGCGTTTACCGCAAAACCATTATCGACCAAATCGGTGGCTTCAGAAAAGGTTATGAAGGCGCTCAGGATTATGATCTGGTGCTTCGTTTTACGGAAAAAACCGATAAGATTTTCCATATCCAGAAGATCTTGTATCACTGGCGGATGATCAGCAATTCCACAGCGGTTAATCCGGAGTCAAAAGGTTATGCCTTCGAAGCGGGCCTTAGATCCCTCGAAGATGCCCTGCAGCGACGAGGGATTAACGGCACAGTTAGCCATGGCGCCTTTCCTGGGGTTTATAATATTGAGTACGAAATTGTCAATAATGGTTTAGTATCGGTGATTATTCCCACCCGGGATAATGCCACCGACCTAAAAGCCTGTATCGATTCGATTTTCGAGAAGACTATTTACGAAAATTTTGAAATCATCGTCGCCGATAATGGCAGCGAAAAAGAAGAAACCTTCAAATTATTTGAATACTATACAAAAAAATATCCAACTCAGTTTAAGGTGGTGCGGATTGATATCCCCTTCAACTTTTCACAAATCAATAATTTGGCCGTTAAAGAATCACAAGGCGAATACCTGCTGTTTCTGAATAATGACATTACGGTTATCACTAAAGGCTGGATGAAACGGATGGTCAGCTACGCTCAGCAGGAACATGTTGGCGCAGTCGGAGCAAAACTGTATTATCCTGACAATACCATTCAGCATGCCGGTGTTTTGCTGGGGATGGGTGGCGTTGCCGGACATGGACATGTGGGTTATCCCCGGGGCGATTATGGTTATTTTGGTAAATTGGTCACAACGAATAACTACACCTCGGTGACGGCTGCCTGTATGATGGTGAAACGGGAAGATTTTGACCGGGTTAATGGTTTTGAAGAAAAACTGACGGTGGCCTTTAATGATGTGGATTTCTGTCTAAAACTCTATGAAGCGGGAAAATTCAATGTCTGGCTTCACAATGTCGAACTCTATCACTATGAATCAAAATCCCGGGGGGCCGAAGATACCTATTCAAAATATAAGCGTTTTAACAGCGAGATTAAATATATGAAGGATCATTGGTTAAAGTATATTAAAAATGACCCCTACTATAATCGTAACTTAACACGAGTTGACGGAAACTACGCTATTTGTGTCGACATCGTGGGTTATGTAAAGGGAAAAACACAGGAAAATGAAGAGAACGAGATTTAACTTAAGAGTCGATAAGATGTAACGAAAAAATTGACGATGTAAAATATTTGTGATATTATCGCTACAACTATCAATGTAATGACATCGGGAAAAAATTTTGAAGAAAGGAGGAAAATAATGGAACATGTTAAGAACAGAAGCAAGCAGATTGCTCTGGGGATGATTGTCATCCTCACGCTATTCACTTTCTTTTCATATTTTAGTGGGACAGTTGATGCGGCCAGCACCACGATCGTGGTTAATCCGGGGCATTTAGATGGAGTTGATTCTGGAGCAGTGAACAGCAGCAATGGGATTCGTGAGGTTGATCTTAATAATGCCCTGGCAATAAAGATTGTTTCAACGCTTCGAACCAGTGGTTATAATGCCATGTTAAGTCACCCTGTTCCTGGTAATCCCGGATTGCCAACATTGCTTTCAAAAAATCCGGTTTATTCTGCTTATTCAACAACAATTTGTAATAAGGCCAATGAAATTGGCGCTGACTTACTGATTAGCGTTCATCATAATGCTAGCAGCGACAAGACCGCCAGCGGTTATGAACTCTATTGGAGCAGTTATCATCCGACGGTTGACAATAATGGGATTTATCAGAAAGCCGGTTTGTGGGGCGATGGCTCGACGGCTGATTTGGATGCAACGCCGCCAACGATTGCTTTAAAATCAAAAGAGCTGGCGAATTTATTCAATGAAAACTTTAAAAGTCTGGGCTATGTATCCAGTCGTAACAAGGTTGTTGAGCGGGATGATGCGATTACGCGAAAAACAAGCATGCCCTCGGTACTAATTGAAGCCGGTTTTGTTTCAAATTCGAGCGAAGCGGTAAAGATGGCAGATGGATCCAATCAGCAGAAAATGGCCGATCAGGTTCTGATCAGTGTCAGTGAGCTTTTTGGGACGTCAACATCGCCGATGACGGCCACCGGTTTTACGGCCACGGTTAGTGGGGATAAAATCACAGCAACGGTTGAAGGCGTATCAGCACCCAATGGATTACAGGTTATCTATATCCCAACCTGGAGTGATGAGGGTGGACAGGACGATTTGAAATGGTACACGGCAACCAAACAAAGTGATGGCAGTTACAGTGCTACCATCGATGTTAAAGATCATGGCTATACCAGTGGCGATTATCAATTGCATTGTTATGGCGTAGATTCTTATGGTAAATATACCTTGTTAGGAAATACGACTGCGAAGGTAATTTCATCGGTGCAGGAAAAGATGTCGGCAAGCAGTGTAACAGGCGGAGTATCAGGCAAGAACATCACGGCAACGGTAAAAGGGATCATCGCACCGAATGGGATCACTTCAGTATCAATACCAATCTGGAGTGAAACCGGTGGTCAGGATGATCTCAAGTGGTATACCGCCACCAAACAAAGCGATGGTAGCTACAAGGTAATTATTGACATCAAAGATCATAATTATGATGGTGGTAACTACAATATTCACGCCTACGGAACAGACAGCAACAATAAGATGACATTTTTGGGCAGTACAACGGCAACCGTTAAAGTTGACACCATGACAGCAACCAGTGTAACCGGAACGGTATCAGGCAGTAAAATTACAGCAACAGTCAAAGGGATAACCGCACCAAACGGTATTACTGAGATGGTATTACCAATCTGGAGTGAAAATGGTGGTCAGGATGATATAAAATGGTATACCGCCACCAAGCAAACGGATGGCAGTTATAAAATTACCATTGACATCAAGGATCACAATTATGATGGTGGAACCTATCATATTCATGCCTACGGTAAGGACAGCAATGACAAAATGACATTTGTCGGTTCGACAACGGTAAAGACGATTGTTGAACCCATGACAGCAACCAGTGTTTTAGCGAACGTGTCAGGGAACAAGATTACAACAACCATTAAAGGGCTTAATGCACCAAATGGTATTAAGTCAATTTCTGTACCAATCTGGAGTGATGTGGGCGGTCAGGATGATTTGAAGTGGTACACGGCGACCAAACAAGGTGATGGCAGTTACAGTATCACCATTGATATTAAAGATCATAACTATTCGGGTGGGGCCTATAATATCCATGCTTATGGTACAGACAACAATGGGAAGATGACATTTCTAGGAAATACATCAGTGAGTGTAGCGACAACACCGATGTCGGCAACAACAGTAAATGCAACCGTATCAGAAAATATTATTACCGCGACAGTCAGTGGAATAACAGCTCCAAATGGGATCAACAGCATTTTAATTCCAACCTGGAGTGAAGCTAATGGCCAGGATGATATTAAATGGTACACGGCTACCAAAAAAAGTGATGGCAGCTATCAGATTATGATTGATGCAAAAAATCATAACGGCGACAGTGGTACCTATTTTATTCATGCCTATGGCGTGGAAACAGATGGACGATCAGTATTTCTTGGCCAAACATCAGTTAGTGTCCGATATGTGGAAACCCCGATTATGGGGGCAACCACAGTGACAGCAGCTCAATTGGTGGCTTATTATAAGGGGACAGGAAGTACATACCCACAAATTTATAATGATCTGGGAGTGAATCTGGAGACCTTTGTTGGGCTCTATATCAGTGAGTGTAATGCCGAAGGCGTTCGTGCCGAGGTTGCCTTTGCGCAGGCAATGCTGGAAACCGGAAACCTTCAGTTTGGCGGAGACGTTAAACCGGCACAATTTAATTTTGCCGGTTTGGGTGCCACCGGAGGTGTGCCAGGTTACGATTTTGCAACGGTGTATGGATATAACAAGGCTGGTCTTCAAACCGGAATCAGAGGACATGTACAACATTTAAAATGTTATGCCAGCAGTGCGGCATTGAATCAAACCAAGGTTGATCCGAGATGGAACGATGCGCTTCGGTTAAGAGCCATTTCAGTTGAAGAACTGGCAGGAACCTGGGCAGCTGACACCACCTATGCAGGTAAGGTTAAAACGATAATGAAAAAGTTTTAGTTAAAGGAGGCAGAGCTGAAGAAATTCAGCTCTGTTTTTTTTAGCTAAGTCTTGACGCCGGGAATGGTTCAATGGTAGGGTAGTGATAAATCAAAGGATTATTATGAGGGGTGCAGAAATGATGAAAAGCACGGATCGGAAAAGCTGGAAGAAAATATTGGTCATTTGTTGGATAGTTTTTTTGTTTTTTTCATCGGGTCAAATTATGGCCCAGGAAGTGACAGAATCTGCTGGTCAAGAAAATATATTACCAGAAGAAACGTCAATATTGGCTGATCCTGAACAGGAGCCAGTAAAAGAAAATTCAGAAGTGACAGAAGATACCCCAGAGAATAATATTTTGGATTTGCCGACAGAAGAGGAAAAGTCAATCACTGATGAAGACCAGACCGTTGAGGAATCGACAGAAATGTCAGCGACTTATCTAAATGATTTAAAAGTAAACGTAACACGCGTTGAAGAAAATAAGACTCAGTTTATCATCAGTACCGTTGGTTATGCCGGAAAAACCGGGATCGGCAAGGTTTTGTTTCCCACCTGGACAGAACGAAATGGACAGGACGAAATTCGTTGGTATCAGGGCGTACTCAATAGTAACGGTGAATACAGTATTACTGTGGATAACAAAGACCACGGATTTGAAACGGGGGAGTATCATATCCATACCTATATTTATGGGTTAACGGGAGAAGTTGCTAAAACATATACTAATATATACAATTTAGAAAGGTCTAACCCTTCAATTAGCGTCGGCGAAGTAGCAAACAATAACTATAAAGTTCGAATAGTTGGGGTGAGTAATCCGAGTGGCGTTGTAAGCGTGAAATTTCCCACCTGGAGTCAGGTGAGTGGACATGATGACTTGCGCTGGGAGTCTGGTATATATGTGGGAAACGACACCTGGGAAGCCACCATTTCAATTAATAACTACAGATGCAGTTATGATACATTTATTACTCATGCTTACGTAACGGATAAAGATGGACAGCAAAAGTATATTGGTGCTGTCGAGCAGATTGTCAGCAATCCATTCTTAGCGGAACCTTTAGAAATAAAAACTCAGCAGGATCGAGATGTGTCGAAGTTTTCAATCAGCACACAAAATTGCACGGCAAAAACTGGTGTTAAGAGTGTTGTTTTTGCAGTGTGGTCGAATCGCAATGGACAAGATGAATTAAGGTGGTATGAGGGGGAACTGGGCCCGGATGGCGAGTTTTACGCTTATGTTGACATCTCTAACCATGGCTTTGAATCAGGACCTTTTATTACCCATGCTTACTTACGGGGAACCGGGGGAGAAAACATTGCTTTCACCAGTTCCGAATTTATCATGCCAAAGATTAATCCAACCATTGAATATGATAATGCGGTGCTCAATAATATTTTTAAAGTACGGATCAAGAATGTGAGTAATGAAAACGGGGTGTCCGGTATTATCATTCCGACCTGGAGCCTAACAAATGGGCAGGATGATGTCAGGTGGGAGACGGCGACCTATATTGGGAATCATACCTGGGAAGCCACCATTAATCTGCGCAACTACAATATCATTGTTGATGAGTTTGTTTCACATCCTTATCTGATCGATCAGAACGGAAAATATCTTTTCTTAAAAGCTTCAACAAAGAAAATTTTGCAGAATACAGCCACTATTTATGGTTTTTTCAATTATCCCCTGGATAAAAATTACAAACCAAATGCTGGTGATCCCACTGATTGGTTTGGACCCCGATGGGGTGATATCCACGAAGGAATTGATATTCCGGCGCCCTATTATGCCGCTTGTTATGCGGTTGGCAATGGTGTCGTAGAAAAGGCTGGCTATTTTATGGGTTATGGACGCTATGTTAGAATACGAACTACTGATCGATATGGCGAAAGTGTTTCTTTCTTTTATGGTCACCTGCAGGAGATCAACGTCGCTGTGGGGCAATCGTTAAGCAAGGGACAAAAGATTGGATCGGTTGGCGGATCAGGTTATAATGCCCAGGGTAAGTATATTGATAATGCCTATGGCCCCCACCTTCATTTTGGAGCAATTGTCAATGCCGATTATGCCTGTGTCGATCCGGAAATATGGATCGATTTTCATAATCCATACAGCAACGCCAATTAAGGATCAATCATAAAAGCGACTGGGGACAGATCCTGGTCGCTTTTTGTTTAGTAAAGGAAGATCCTGTGTTATAATGAAGCGGAATATTTATGGGAAAAAGGAAGATTTTATGAAGTGTGACGTTTCAGTTATTATACCGAACTACAATGGGGAAAATTTTATCGCAAATTGCCTGGATAGCATGATGGTTCAAAGTTTTAGTGAGTTTGGACATATCGAAATCATCGTCGTGGACGATTGTTCGACCGATACCAGTGTCAGTATTATTAAAGCATATAAAAATGTCACGTTGTTGGAAAATCCAGTTAATTCGGGTTTCGACAAGTCCGTTAATCAGGGCATTCTGGCGAGCCGGGGAGAATACTGTTTGCTTCTAAATAATGATGTGGTGGCGGATCCGGATTTTGTGAAATATTTATATCTGCATATTGATGACACGCCCAGTGTTTTTTCAGTGAGCTCAAAAATGATTCGTTTCTACGAACGTGATAAGCTCGATGACACCGGTGATTTTTATAATATTCTTGGCTGGGGGTATAAACGGGGCGATGGACATTCGGTGGATTCCCATAATAAGCCAACGGGGATTTTCAGCACCTGTGCCGGGGCTGGGATTTACCGTCGCTCTGTTTTGAATGAGATCGGCTTGTTTGATGAGGCTTTTTTTGCCTATATGGAAGACGTTGACATTTCCTACCGGGCTTTGATTAATGGCTATAAAAATCGCTATGAGCCAAAAGCCATCTGTTACCATATCGGCAGCGCAACGACCGCTGAAGGACAGAAGTACAGCCCATTCAAAGTACAGATTTCGGCGCGTAACAATATTTATGTGGCTTATAAGAATATGCCGTTAATTCAGTTGCTGGTTAACAGCCCGTTTTTGCTGCTGGGATTTTTAGTTAAGTATGCCCTTTTTGTAAAAAGGGGCTATGGCCGAGACTATGCTGCGGGAATTAAGGAAGGACTCAAAAACCATAAAAAAATTGCTAAGCTACCCTTTCAATTAAAAAATCTGGAGCATTATTTTTTTATTGAAGCGCAATTGAT
The DNA here is from genome assembly GCF_041752335.1 of Acetobacterium sp. GTDB lineage: Bacteria > Bacillota > Clostridia > Eubacteriales > Eubacteriaceae > Acetobacterium. The sequence continues at coordinate 20,620 of NZ_JBGSHG010000083.1, forward strand.
ATTGAACGTATTTCGATTCTTCGAAAATAAAATAGGGAAGTAAAATGTTTCCGTTTCTACCCTTCCATATTTAAAGGGTGTATGGTAAAATATAATGTCTTTTGAAAGACAAAAGGGCTTAAGAAAGGCTGAAAATGGATTTATCGATTATTATTGTTAATTATAAAACAGAAGAATTGACATCAAATTGTATTGATTCAATTATCAAAAGCAATACCAAAGGTTTGAACTATGAAATCATCCTGGTGGATAATGCTTCCGAAGACGGCAGCATTGAAGCCATTGAAAGGCAGTTTCCAGTTATAACAATTATCAAAAACAAGGAAAACCTCGGTTTTTCGAAGGCCAATAACATTGGCATGAAGGCGTCACAGGGGGACTATATCCTCTTGCTGAATTCCGATACGATTGTTGATCTGAATGCGTTAAAAGGTGCTGTGGCATTTATTAAAGATCATAAACATGTTGGGGCTCTCGGTTGTAAGGTACTGCTGCCTTCAGGGAAGTTGGATCCAGCCTGCAAACGAAGTTTTCCGACACCGCTAAATGGGCTCTATCACAGCCTTAGTCTGGACACCGCATTTCCCGAAAGCACCCGTTTTGGGGCCTATAATCTGACCTATGTGGATGAGAACAAAACATGCTCCATTGATTGTATTATGGGGGCTTTTATGCTGGTACCGCGGCGAGTTATCGATGCTGTTGGGATGCTGGATGAGGATTTTTTTATGTATGGGGAAGACGTCGATTGGTGCTATCGGATCAAACAGGCCGGATATCAGATCATCTATTACCCGGAAGTTCGCATCTTTCATCATAAAAAAGCCAGCGGCATTGGAAAGCGGAACCCCCGGGTGATTGCCGCATTTTATGATTCGATGACAATTTTTTACAATAAACATTATCAGAATAAGTATAATCGTTTCACCCGGTGGGGTGTGATCACTGGTACGACGATGATGAAAAAAATGGCATTGGCCAAAAATAAGCTTAGAAAATAAAAAGCGGGAAGGGAGACTCGGAATGATCAAAAGCAATCAGCGTTTTTTTAACTTTGTCTTGGTGTTGTTTGATATGGGCGTTGTGACGGCTTCCCTTTTATTTGCCTGGTATATCCGATTTGTTTCACCATTTTTCGATGATGGCGTCCGCACCATGAACCTAAGAGCATATATCGAATTATTGGTGATCATTATTCCTCTCTATCTGATCCTTTTTCTTTTCTTTGGTCTCTACCAACCTTATCGTAAACAGCGTTTTTTTAAAGAATGCCGGGAAATAGTGTTTGCTAACATTATTGGGATAACGATTCTGATGTCGGCCCTGTTTACCATGAAAAGCATCCATTTTTCCCGAATCATGTTGGGTATTTTCTTTATTACATCGACAGTAGCAATGATTATGGAGCGAGGCTCGATTCGCAAAATTTTACGAATGGCCCGGGAGCGGGGTTTTAACATAAAGTATATCATCATTGTCGGCGCCGGTAGTATCGGTCAGACCTTTGCTGCAAAGGTTGCCGGAGATCGGCAGCTGGGTTATAAGGTCACCGGGTATGTTGATGATTATTATCATAAAAGCGATAAGGATGGGATTCCGATCCTCGGAAAAACCCGGGAAATGAATGAAATCCTGGAAGAATATCAGGTTGATGAGGTCATTATTGCATTGCCTAATACCAGTTATAAACGGATCGATGAAGTTATCGATATTTGCGAATACCAGGGGATTAAAACCCAGATTATCCCGGATTATTTTCATTTGATTCAGGGAACAACGGCTTATTTTGATGAATTGGATGGCATTCCCCTGATTAATACCCGCTATATTCCACTGGATCAGCCATTAAATAAATGGATTAAACGCGTGATTGATATTATCCTTTCGATGCTGATTATGATTCTGGTTTCGCCAATCATGCTGGTGACAGCAATTCTGGTTAAACTGACATCACCGGGGCCTATTATCTATAAGCAGATCCGGGTGGGAATGGGACGAAAAGAGTTTTGGATTTACAAATTCAGATCGATGCGTTGTGATGCCGCCATTCCCGGTGAAATCGGCTGGACCACAGAGAACGATCCGCGAAAAACAAAATTTGGGGCGTTTATCAGAAAAACCAGTATTGATGAATTGCCACAGTTTTTCAATGTTCTCAAAGGGGACATGAGCATTGTTGGCCCCCGGCCTGAGCGACCCCATTATGTTACCCAGTTTCAACATGAGATTCCCAAATATATGATTAAACATCATGTCCGCCCGGGGATCACCGGTTGGGCTCAGGTACAGGGGTGGCGGGGCGATACCTCAATTCATAAACGGATCGAGTGCGATATTGAATATATCGAGAAATGGACATTGTGGTTTGATGTCAAAGTCTTTTTTATGACGTTTAAAGCGGTATTTGAGAGTGGGTATTAAATTTGAATGGAATATTGTCAAATAAGAAAGCAAAGATTTTTAGTTTAATAATTCTGTCACTGATGTTAGCTAGTTTTGGTGAATTGTATTTTTTAATGATCGAAAATAAGATAGCGATTGGATTCTTTCAATCTTGGACAGGAATCACCCAAATCATCGTTGTCGTTAATTATCTCAGACTATTCTTCTTCATGGGTTTGGCTATTGGATTAAGCGTTTTGACGCATGTTTATGGAATGGAAAAACTAACTGACTTAGCTTATCAATATCGTTTCTGGATTTCGGGAGTGTTGCTGGTTGTATTTGTTTTGTTTGAAATTCATGGTTCATCGATCTTGTATTGGCAGAATTATTTAAGTAATCTGACCACTATTTTTGAACCATTAATTGGCATATCGAGAGGGATCCGCAGTGATGAGTGGGCGGTCAATACGCCGATGATGTTGTCACAGTATTATAACAATTCTGGGTTGTTCCCCTATTTCAGCGAAACCATTCGGGGGACATTAACCGATACCTTTATTATTTATGGTCAGCCAGTACGAGATATTGCCATATTTTTCCGCCCCTTTCATTGGGGTTATTTATTGCTGGCTCCGGCCAAAGGGTTGTCATTTTTTTGGATTGGCCGGGCGATAGCCCTATTCCTGGTCTCTTTTGAGTTTGGGATGATACTAGCAAAAAAAAGCAAATTGCTGGCACTGATTTATGCGTTGCTGATCACCTGGTCTCCGGTTGTATCGTGGTGGTTCGCCATCAATGGTCTTGTTGAAATGCTGGTTTTTGGTCAATTGGTATTGATCATGATCACATTATATATGAATAGTCAGAATTATTTTAAGCGAATGCTTTATGCTCTGGTGATTTTAATTTGTGCCGGTGGATACATTTTAACCTTTTATCCGGCCTGGCAAGTACCGCTGGTCTATGTGTTTCTGGCATTATTTATGGGCGTCTTTCTTGAAAATCACAAATATTTTATTTGGAATAAAAAAGATGTTGGGATTGGGATTGGGTTAGTTTTGTTATTAAGCCTGGGTATGATTTATATTTTATCGAAATCCGGTGGAACGATCAGTGCAGTGATGAATACCGTTTATCCGGGAGGTAGTGCGGAGACCGGTGGGAACCAGGTTTCACGATTGTTTTTATATCCGGGGAATCTGTTTTTTTCTTTTTCCCGGGAATTAACTTATGCAAATCTTTGTGAATTGGCAGTTTATTTTGATTTCTTTCCAATGGGATTAATTATGACCGGCTGGGTTTTGTTCAAACAAAAGAATTTTGACAAATTATTAATTCTGATGCTTGTGACAAATGCGATTCTGATATTATGGTGTTTGTTTCCGTGGCCGGAGTGGCTGGCAAAAGCGACATTATTAAGTTACTCAAAACCGGTCCGGGCATTTCTGGCAGTGGGATTTTTAAATATCCTGTTGCTGATCCGAGCCCTTGCTTTATTTGAAGGTACGTTTTCAAAATGGGTAAAAGCTGGCAGTGCGATGCTGATGAGCCTGGTGATCACGCTTTTGGCATTTAAAACATATGAAGGCTATCTTGATTTAAAGATGAGCATTATTATTCTGTTTTTTTTGTTTGGATCATTTTATATCATTTTAAGTGGAAACAAGGACTGGGCCCGAAAAGCTTTGATCGTGATTTCGCTCATTATTGTCTTTGTGGCAGGATTGTTTGTCAATCCGGTGGTTAGTGGATTGGATGCTATTTATCAACTGAATTTAATCAAGAAAATCGAGCAGATAAATACGGTGGAAAACGGCTTGTGGATTGTCGACTCGGGAGCAGAAATCGGTTTTCCGGTTATAAACTTACCGCTGATGGCCGGGGCGCCGACAATTAACTCGACTAATGTTTATCCCACCCTGGAACGATGGCATTTACTGGATCCTGATGGATCGGAAGAAGAGATTTATAACCGTTATGCCCATATCAGCATGAATTTGACCAACACGGATAATGAAACGAATTTTGTTTTAAAGTCGCCAGATCTTTTCGAAGTCAATTTAAATATTAATGATTTAGAAAAAATGGAAGCAGCTTATGTTTTCACGAAACGTGATTTGTCGATGCTTTCAAGTGAGAAAGTAAGTTTTGATGAACTGGCAGATGAAAATGGATTTAAAATATACACAATAAATTATCATTAAAGGAGTAGTGATGGAAAAGGGAAAAAAGACAGCGATATTAATCCCCTGTTATAACGAATCAAAAACCATTGAAAAAGTAATTAAGGATCATCAGGCCGTGATGCCTGATGCTGATATTTATGTTTACGACAACAATTCCAGTGATGGCACTGACGAAATTGCCCGAAAAGCCGGCGCGATTGTCCGGTATGAGTATCGGCAGGGGAAAGGGAATGTGGTCAGAGCGATGTTTCGGGACATCGATGCCGACTGCTATATTATGACTGACGGAGATGACACCTACCCCGCTGAATTTGCATTGGAATTGGAACAACAGATATACCAAAAACGGGCTGATATGGCCATCGGTGATCGGTTGTCATCGACCTATTTCACAGAAAACAAGCGTCCTTTTCATAATATCGGAAATGTGCTGGTGCGAAAATTAATCAATGTTTTGTTTAAAGCAGAAGTAAAAGATATCATGACCGGCGCCCGGGGGTTCACCAGAGAATTCATCAAGTCCTTTCCAGTAACATCAAAGGGCTTTGAAATAGAAACTGAAATGACGATTTTCGCACTGGATAACAATTTTAAAATTGTTGAGGTGCCCATCGATTATCGGGATCGACCGGAAGGTAGTGAGTCAAAACTCAACACCTACTCCGATGGCTATAAGGTTTTAATGACCATCGGAACCTTGTTTCGGGATACCAAACCCTATTTGTTTTTTTCTATCGTTTCGTTAGTATTGCTAGTAATCAGTGGGGTCTTTTTTGCGCCAATTTTAATGAATTATTTTGAAACGGGCATGGTAGCCAAATATCCGACTCTGATTGTGATTACGGCCTTGTGGATTATTGCGATCATCAGTTTTTTCAGTGGGGTTATTCTGCAGGTGCTAAAAAAACAGCACCGTCATAACTTCGAAAGACATCTGAATCTGCTCAACGAGATTTGGAGAAAAGAATCCTGATTTAAATAAAGTATATGTGTTAATAAATTTAAAAAAGCAGAGACTAAAAATACAAGATATAAAGAGGATAAGTGATTGGAAGAAAGAGAAATCGAGTTAACAATATTAATGCCTTGTCTGAACGAAGCCGAAACATTGGAAATTTGCATCAAGAAGGCGATGTCTTTCTTAACAGATAACAAGGTAAACGGAGAGGTGTTGATTGCCGATAACGGCAGTACAGATGGATCTCAGGATATTGCAACAAGAAACGGCGCCCGGGTCGTTAATATCGAACAAAAGGGATATGGTAGCGCTCTGCGAGGTGGCAGTGAAAACGCCCGCGGTAAATATGTCATTATGGGCGATGCGGACGATAGTTATAATTTTTTGAACCTGATGCCCTTTCTGGAAAAGCTCAGAGCGGGATATGAATTGGTGATGGGAAACCGGTTTAAAGGTGGTATTGAAAAAGGGGCGATGCCGCCACTGCATAAGTATCTGGGCAATCCGGTGTTATCATTTATCGGGCGGATTTTTTATCCCAGTGAGATTAAAGATTTTCATTGCGGGCTAAGGGGTTATAATCGTGCCGCCATAAAGAGTCTTCAGTTGCAAACAACTGGAATGGAATATGCTAGCGAAATGGTTGTTCAGGCAACCTTGCACAAGCTGAGAATGATCGAAGTGCCGACAACCTTATCTCCGGATGGTCGGACACGACCCCCTCATTTGAGAAGCTGGCGGGATGGCTGGCGGCATCTGAAATTTCTGATGATGTACAGTCCTAACTGGACATTCTTGTATCCTGGTCTGATATTATCCGTTCTTGGACTGCTGATGATGATAATCATTGGCGTGGGGCCAACAAAAATCGGCAATGTCAACTTTGGGATCAATACAATGATGTATGGATCGGCGAGCTTGTTGGTGGGTGTCAATATCAGCCTGTTCTCAATGTTTACTAAAGCCTATGCATTAAGTTCGGGATTTATCCCTAATAGTCCCAAAACAATTGGCATTTTTGAGAAGTTTACCGTCGAAAAAGGTGTTGTGATTGGGGTTGTGTTAACCTTTTTAGGTATCGCTGCCACCATTTTTGCGTTTATAATTTGGGGCAACAACTCTTTTGGGAACCTGCAGCCAGAATCAATTATGAAGATAACGATTCCGGCAACAACATTGATTGCCATCGGAATCGAATTGATTTTTGCCAGTTTCTTTTTAGGGATTCTGGAAATCGAAAGAAAAAAATAGCGACATTTCAGACAAGCTGGAAAGAAATGCAGGTTGTCTGTTATTATGTTTGAAAAATTAAAATGATCGAGAGGGGGGATAAGATGGTATCGACAGGTTCGGGAACAGAAAAGAATCGGTTGCGGATATTTATTAATAAATATCGGTTAGTGATTTTCATGATTAGTTTTATTATAATTAAACAATTATTGGTCATTGGCATGCCGCTATTTGCCCATGCTGGTGCCGGACACGATGATCGTTTAATGATTAATATGGCGAACTCGTTAAGCAGTGGCGAGTGGTTAGGTGAGTACTCTGAAAAAACGCTGGTAAAGGGTTTGTTCTTCCCGCTTTTTTTGGTAGCAAATGATGTTTTAGGAATACCTTATTCGCTGTCGATCCCGGGAATTTATGCCCTTGGTTGTATGATCTTTGTTTTTGGAGTAAAAAGACTATTTCAGACAGAGTTTCCACTCTTTATTATTTTTTTAGCACTGCTATTCAATCCGATCTCATTCGCCGATGAAACCTTTCTCAGGATCTATCGAAATAGTTTGACGGCGACCCAGGCATTAATTATCAGCGGCAGCATGTTTGCCGTTTACCTGAATCGCTTTGGAAAAAAATGGCTTCAAATTCTGTGGGCGATTAGTGCCGGGCTTGGACTGGCTTCCCTTTGGCATACCCGGGAAGATGGCATCTGGATTATTCCGTTGGTACTGGGAGTAATTGTGATTACGTCGATATCCATCTTTTTGAAAAAAGAACTGCTGATAAAGGAAAAGGTAAAAAAAACTATCATTACTGTTATACCGGTGATGATACTGATAGTGTCCACCATCATTATTTCCAGTATAAACTACGCTCATTATGGAATCTATACCTCCAATGAGTTGAATAAAAGCAATTTTACGAATGCTATCAAGCTGATCTATTCCGTGGCAGCAAATGAAGAGGTTGAGCGGGCAGCAGTCCCCCGAAGTACGATTTCAAAAATCTATGAGGTATCACCGACGCTTAATACGATTAAAGCAGAATTGGAATCAAGTCTGGATCGCTGGTCCTGGTATGAAAAAGATGCGAAGGTGCGACAGGTCGAAGACGGATTTTTCTTTTGGGCCTTGAGAGAAGCGGTCGCTAATGCCGGCTATTACGAAAATGCGGTAAAAGCAAATGATTTTTATGGAAATTTAGCCAAAGAACTGGAAGCCGGATTTGAAAGCGGCGAGTTAAAACGCAGATCAACGATGCCATCAGCACTGATGTCTCCCTGGCGGGATGGATACTGGGAAGAATTACCGATTGCTTTTTTTAGCACCATCAATTATGTTGTCAGGTTTGAAGCGATTAAAACCAGTATGACTGACAGCATCGATGATGGGAAGAATGGAATCTTGCTTTTTGAAGAAATGACAAACAATTCGGCTCGGATCAAAGGGGAACCAATTTCATTGGGTGTTCAAGTCAGACTGGCGCTTTTAAATGGCATCACCGGAATTTACCAAATCATTGGGTTCATTGCCTTTGTTGCTGCTATTTTAGCTTACGGACTGATTTTAATTTTGATACTCACAAAAAAATTGCGAAATAAATATGGACTGCTGGATTGCTGGTTGGTATTAACCGCCTTGCTATTTAGCGCATGTGTTTTGGCTGGCGGGGTTGCCTATACCGATATTTCTGCCTATGTGGCCATTTCATACTGGTATCTGGCAGGGGCTTATCCATTAATCATTGCATTTAATGTGATCGCGATTTATAAAGTAACAGAAGTGATCGTTAAAATGATTTATACGAAAACAAAAGGACAAAATCGAATCAGATTGAGGGAACAATGAGATTAAAGAACTATTTATTTTTGCATGCAAGTTTATTATTATATTCTTTCGGTTCGGTTTTATCAAAGATGGCCAGCGCAGAAGAATTTCTTTCTTTTGCGTTTATTCTTTACTATGGCCTGTTTTTGGCGGTATTGTTTGTTTATGCACTGCTATGGCAGCAAATTTTAAAACGCTTTCCATTAACAGTGGCATTTGCAAATAAAGCGATTACCATTTTGTGGGGAATTGTCTGGGGCGTTCTGTTTTTTGGAGAAGCATTGCGTTGGGGAATGTTGTTGGGTTCAGTGATTATTGTTTCAGGAATATATTTGGTGGTGAGTGATGATAAATAACGAATGGGTTTATTATGTGCTGTATTTGTTTTCGGTTTTAGTGGCATCACTGTCACAGGTTATTCTGAAAAAAAGTGCCATGATTCATTATGAAAGTCGAATCAGAGAATATCTCAATCCCTATGTGATGGGGGCGTATTTTTTCTTTTTTGGATCTTCACTGTTAACAACCTTTGCCTATCAAGGGGTGCCGCTGACTCTGGGACCAGTTTTAGAATCGACCGGATACATTTATGTCGGGATTTTAGGGATGCTGATTTTAAAAGAAAAACTCAGCCGGCGTAAAATTATTGGCAATGTATTGATCGTCGGTGGAATTCTTGTTTATGCTTTTGTTTAGGAAATAACTTTCAGTAACAACAGGAGACTAATTTCTGAACTGAGAAAATCTGATTTTTAGAATGTAGGTGGGATAGAGATGGATAATGATCGTGTTATTAAAAGATATGAAAGTCGATTGATTCAAAATTTAATGGAGTCCCGAAAAACAAATCTGCTACTTTTTTCGGCAATCGTGGCAGTTACCTTTACTTATATGGTTTTTTTAAATTTCAAAACCCCCCTGATTGCCGATGATTTTGTGTATACTTTTATCTTTGCGACATCAAAGCCGGTAATGAATTTTGGCGATATCATTAATTCGCAGATTTCTTACTATACAACCTGGGGGGGGCGGGTTGTGGCAGAAACATTAACTCAGCTGTTTATGTTTTTAGGAAAAGATGTTTTTAATATTGCTAATAGCCTGTGTTACCTTATTTTTTGTCTGGCTGTTTATTTTCTGGCAGTAGGCCGAAAAATCCGCTTTGAGTTATTATTATTAACCACTGTGTTAATCTGGTTTTTCATCCCGATGTTTGGGCAGACAGTGATGTGGTTAACCGGCTCCTGCAATTATTTATGGTGTGGTACCATCATTCTATTGGCTATTCTTCCCTTTCGTCTGTATGAAGAGAAGCAGACGAAGTTATTAAACAGTATTTGGTTTGCCCTGGCGATGAGTCCCATATTTTTTATTAGTGGGATTACCAATGAAAATACCGCCGGGGCGATGATTTTGATTATGATCATGTTCTGTGCGGTTTATTTTAAACGCAACATTCGAATTCCGGCATTTGCATTCACGGCCTTATTTTTCTCAGCCTGTGGTTTTGGATGCATGATCTTCGCTCCAGGGAACAGCCTGCGGGTAGAAAATGAATCGGCAGTAGCTGAGGTAACCATGATGGTGGGCTCAAATCCGATCATTACCCGGCTTTCATATTTCGCCTACAATCTTTATGCCCTGATGCCGTTGGTGATTTTGGTGACCATCGCTTTTGTTTTATTAAAAAATCAAATAGACAGGAATGAAAAAGATCGAAAAGCATTGGTGAATTTTGGAATTTTTACTGTGGCTGCAACCGCGGCAATGCTGGTAATGCTTCTGCCGCCGAAATTTCCGCCCCGGGCGATGTTTGGGCTGGCGGCATTTTTAATTATCGCTGTTGTTTATGCATTCAGTCGACTCAAATTGACACCAGAACGGATCAGCAAATTTGTGTTAATTCCCGGCTGCGCTGTTTTGTTGTTTTATATAATGTCCTGGGGTTATGTGGGAGTAGACGCCATCACGGTCAACAAACAGTACATCGCCCGGGTTCAGATCATTCAGGAGCATAAGAACGAAGATTTTATTCAGGTGCCGGAAATTGTACCCTTATCCAGCCATAATGGCATGTATGGATTAAAGGATGTCCAACTGGACCCCAACCATTGGGTCAACCGTGCCCTGGCAGATTATTTTGGCATTCCGAATATCATCTTAAAGCCATAGGGCAAAAAAATCGAGCTGCGGTAGACTAGATTCGTTTTGAATAATATTAATGAAAAGCGAACAAAAGCCACCCGTTGCCAAATGCAGCGGGTGGCCTTAATTATGTTAGTTTGACGCTTCTTCGATATAAGAATCTGAATCGTTTGAGGTGCCATTGACGGCATCTTCTATTTCATCACTGATTTCCATTGCCGCATCCGAAGGGGTATAGTCGGTCTCGTATACGAATTGATAGAATGCTTCAATATTTTCGGCCAGGGTGTTGGGGATAACGTAGGAAACGCCATCCAGCATATCAAGCGAAATCAGCTCATCAATGGGGAAGCGACTCTGTTCAATGTCTTTTGAGGGCATTAAGGCCAGGTTTGCACCATATTTGAGCATTTCCATGGTACTTAGGGAAGTTTCCACATAAGGCAAGGTGGCCATTACCAGATTGTATTGATCTTTGACATCGAGATCAAGGGCTTTTGATAATACCTGTTCAAAAACAACCCGCTGCCGCAGGGTGCGATCAAAGTCGCCATCTCCTACATAACGAACTCGGCAGTAGGCCAGAGCCTGGGATCCATCAACAACCTGAGAGCCGATTTCTTCCAGAAAAGGAGAACCGGTTTCGACTTTTTCATTGACATCCATCAGGTATTCATTGACCCAGTCCAGCTCTTCTTCGGTTTCGATATCGATGGTGACACCACCGACGGCATTAACCATCGAAACCATGGCGATGAAATCGATGGTGACGTAATCGGTGATGGTGGTATCAAAATTCTGATTGATGGTTTGAAGAGCCAAATCCGGGCCGCCATAGGCGTAGGCGGCGTTAAGTTTGTCATAGCCGTATTTTTTGTCGATATAAACATAGGTATCGCGCATCAGCGATGCGACCTTGACCTTGCTGTGCTCGTAATCAGCGGTGGCCACCATGATGGTATCGGTCCGGTCGCCATCAACATCATCCCGTCCATCGACGCCGAAAACAGCAATATTGACAATTTTATGATGTTTGGCAAAGCTGGCCGCTTCATCGCTGATTCCATATTTGCTTAAATTTCCTTTCAGATCACTGGTGACATTACCTAAGAAAAAAGCATTAGCGGCAAAACCGGTAGCCATCAGAGAAATAATAATCAGCAATATGGTTCTCATGAATTTTTTCATAAAGCCACTGGATTTTTTCTTTTTTTTCGGTAGTGGTTCAGGAAGGATTATCGGTTTTGTTTTTTCTTTCCGAAAATTCTGTTTCGATTTGGTTTCTGATTTGATGGTTTTTAATGGACGCGTATCTTGTCTTAAGTTTTTATTAGATAATTTCTTGGCGGATGGATTTCGTCTATTTTCAATCACACTCTTTTTTCGATTATTCAAAATTTTACCTCATTTGGAAATCATTCTATCTACACATAAAAAACTTGCAGATTTGCAGCAGAGACGGGATTTGCGAAGCTATTTTCACGTCTTTAATTTGGAAATGAGTCCGAATTACTCTATTTTTAGACTTCTAGTAGGGTATTATATCATATTTGTAAATATTTGTAAAAATAATATAAATAGAAAAAATAAGTGAGCTGTAAATCTTGTTATACATTTTAGGAAAACTTTGTTATAATAGAAAGCAAAGACTGATAGCAAATATAGGAGTGGGGTTATTATGACAAATGAACAGGAACTCAATAAAAAAAATGAGTACTTTGAATATGTTGAATCGCGCATTGAAAATTTAGAAAAACTGATTTTGAAAAAGGATGAAGAATTGAAATCGCTGATTCTTAGAACCGTCCAGAGTGGGGCATCGCAGCCAGAGAAAAAGCTCGACGGGGAAAATTCACAGCGATCTGAGTCAGGAAACTTCGAGCACGTGTTTGAAGATCTGAAGGAAGAAGAAACCCGCTTTTTAAAAAGTGAAGGCGAGGTTCCCAATTACAAGGCTGAAGAGCTCAATAAACAACTGGCCAATATTGAAAAACGGGAAAAAATGGTTCAAGATATGCTGGATTCATTGGGAACAGCCCTTGCTATTTTGAAAAAGCGTCACGAAGAAGTGAATCGAAAAGAAGAAACCCTAAATCGTGAGTATCAGAAGCTTCAGGAAATTGAAGCTTTGTATCGGAGCACCGAAGGTTTGGATGGATTGACTTCGACCTTTGGGCAAATTTCAATCGATGGCAGAAGTTCTCAAGAAAACAACAGAACCTCGCTAAATAGAGATAGCAAGGAGTGATTTGATGAAATTAAGTTTTGGTAAATGTTGGGGTTTGTTGATTTTTGATATCATTGGATTGGCAATCTCCGGTTACGCGTTTTTATTGGGATATCAGGTAATAATGACACTTGCCAACGCAAATGCTTATATTATTCTGATGGGTTTTTTTGTGGGGATTAAGGCCATTGTCTTATCCTTATACGATTTAAACAGAAATTTGCTGCGTAAGAATATTCCCTTCATCGGTGGAGGAATAACAATTCTGGGCAATGGCATTATTTTTGCGATGTGTTTTTTTCTGATACCAGAAGTGCCGCTAACTTTTTTTATTGGCTTGGCCATTTCGGACTTCCTGATTATCACCCTGTGTCATCTGTTATGGTGGGTTCTCATCGGCAAGGATGACAATTATCCAAAAGAACCGAAAGAACGGAAAATATCAGCAAAAGAAGAGCGCGCTCCGAAGAAAGAAAATAAGAAAGCCACTAAAAAAGATTTGAAAAATGAAATGAAAAACGAGTCGGCAAAAGTGGATAAAAATTCAGGGAAAAAAGTGAAAAGCGAAAAAAAAACCTGGCTTTCGCGAGATGATGAAGAAGAATCCGAGTATGACAGCATCTTTACCAGTCTGCTGGAAAACGAAAAAAGAGGACAGCAACGCTATGTGGAATCGCCTAAAGCTGATGCACTAAGAATTATTGAAGAAGAAAAGCGCTATCAAACTAGTGACTTTCTCAATGAAATCAAGGAAAATTTGAAGAAAGAAAATAAAATACCGGTGGAACCAACAGCAGTACAAGGTGGAGTGGCAATGAAACCGGTGGAGCAGGAATTTAACCCATCGCCAGTAAAAATGCCAGCGGGATTACCGCCCACGGAGTCGGCTCTGAAAAAAAAAGCAGGGATTGACTCAACGCCGTTAATGAATAATCATCCAGTTGGAGAAACTATAATGCTACCCTCACAGATATCGGAAGCCACAAACCCGATTTTACTGCAGAATAATCATGATCTTTTTGGTGATTTGCCAACGATCAAAGAAAAAAAACCTGATTTTCAAAAAACGGAGACCGTAAATCTAAGCTCATCTGAAATCGATACATCAGAACTGGGTGATAATGAAGAAGGTTTTCTCTCCATTGAGCGTCGACTGGGTTATCTGTTTCATGAAATCGAAAAATCCATGAAGGAAACCCAATATCTTCAAGGCGCAATCAGTAATTTTCAGAAGGAAGTGGAAAACTATGAACCCATTGCCGGCGATGAAAAAATTGTTGCCGCCGGAAATTTGATTCGGGAAAAGCTGAAAATGATCATTGATAAGCAATTTGTTGTGGATGAGGTGCTGGATGATCTGATTCGCCTATCCAAACTGATCAATAAACGGATCAATGATTTAGATGTTATTGAAGCGGGACTGAACCAGCGCAAGATTGCTTTGGATCAAAAAGACTTGCTATTGGTTGAAGCCCGAAACCGGAATACGGTGAAGAAAGAAGTAGAAATTCTGCCGGAAGAAGTGGTACTGGAAAATTTAGGCGCTGAGTTTATCGTGGCCGAAGGTGACTATGAATCGATCCGAAAATATCTGACTGAAAACCCGGAAGAATAGATCGGGATTAAGCCAGCAAAACCGCAAAACATAACCGGATGTGTGCGCTGAGCCTGTACGAGACTGGCGCACACTGAAAATCGCTATGTTGTATCCATATCGATCATTCGGGAAACAATAACCATCCTTTTGTTATAATCGATGGTTTTTTTTTATTGCGAATTTTTAATAAAAATGATATACTGCTACCTGTATAAAAGTGGGTGTATTGGCTAAAGATACATTAAAACTTATTATTATTAGGAGGAAAAGAAATGAAAAGAATCGCAAAGCTCGGTGTTTTGGTTATGGTAGCGGCCATGGTTTTATCACTTGCTGCTTGTTCCGGCGGAACAACAAAAACTAGCAGTGATACAAAGAAATATGTAATCGCTACAGATACAACATTCAAACCATTTGAATATGAAAATGAAAAAGGTGAACGGGTTGGGATTGATATTGATCTTTTAACGGCAATTGCTAAAGACCAGGGATTCGAATTTGAATTAAAAGCAGTTGGTTTTGACGCTGCCTTAGGGGAAGTATCCACCGGACAGTCTGATGGTATGATCGCCGGCATGAGTATTACCGACGAACGTAAAAAAACCTTTGATTTTTCTGATCCATACTTTGATTCAGGTGTAGTTATGGCAGTATCTGCTTCAAACGATACAATTAAGGGGTATGCCGATTTAAAAGGACAAAAGGTAGCTGTCAAAACAGGAACTGAAGGTGCAACCTTTGCAGAATCAATTAAAGATCAATATGGTTTTACAACGGTCTCTTTCCCAGATTCAGCTAATATGTATGAAGATGTCAAAGCCGGAAATTCGGCAGCTTTGTTTGAAGACTATCCCGTAGTTGGTGATGCCATCGCCAGCGGTGTGCCGCTTAAAATGGTCACTGAAATGGAAAAAGGCAGTTCTTATGGCTTCGCAGTGAAATTGGGTCAAAATCCTGAGTTAATTGAGATGTTCAATACCGGTTTAGCTAATTTAAGAGCTAATGGCGAGTATCAAAAAATTCTCGATACATATATCAAAAAATAATCTGTTAGAAAAAATTTAACACGTTATTAATTTTGAAATCATCTGTCAGCATATGCTGACAGATGATTTCTCTAAGTTATCTAAAAGTGTTTACTCGCGTGATCGCTTGCGTGTGAGTAAAGACTGTTGGACAACTGGAACCAGAGAAGGAGGTTGACGTGAATATACTAGCATTAATTGTACAGTATTGGCCCCGCCTGATAGCAGGACTGGGTTTAACGGTTCAAATTACAATCATTTCCCTTATTTTAGCAGGTATTTTAGGCATGGTTTTTGGTCTCTTATCGGTATCGAAGCGGAAAAGTTTTAGAGCAATTGCTCTTGTTTATGTGGATATTGTCCGGGGGACCCCATTATTGGTACAGGCATTTTTCATTTACTTTGGTATCCCAGCGGCTTTAGGAATCCAATCAGATCCTGTTGTTTCCGGCGTTATTACCTTAAGTCTGAATGCTGGCGGCTATCTGGCCGAGATCGTCCGCGGTGGGATTGAGTCCATCAGCAGAGGTCAGATGGAAGCAGCCAGAAGCTTGGGTTTACCCTACGGAATGGCAATGCGGAGTGTCATTTTACCCCAGGCGATCCGAACCATGACTCCGGCGCTGATCAATCAATGTATTATCACTCTCAAGGATACGTCACTGCTTTCTGTTATTGGGGTGACCGAATTAACCCAGACCGGACGGCTGATCATTGCCAATAATTATCAATCCTTTGAGGTATGGGCCATTGTAGCAATGATGTACTTTGTCATCATTATGATCTTATCGAAGATCTCAAAACGAATTGAAAGGAAAATGTCTTATGGGAAAAGTAAAAATTAAGAACCTGAAAAAGAGTTTTGGCGATTTAGAAGTCCTGAAAGATATTAACCTGGAGGTTAAAGAACGAGAAGTGATCTGTATTATTGGTGCTTCAGGTTCGGGGAAGAGTACCTTACTGAGATGTATCAACGCCCTGGAAGACGCCAGCAGCGGTACAGTTGAAGTGGATGGCAATGATATTACCAGGGCTGATGGTAATATCAACAAATATCGGCAGGATATTGGCATGGTTTTTCAGCAGTTTAACCTCTTCCCGCATATGACGGTTTTAAAAAATATTTCTTTTGCACCAGTAGCGCTTAAACTCAAAACAAAAAATGAAGCCGAAGAAGCGGCACTGAAACTGCTAAGACGGGTTGATCTGGAAGAAAAAGCCAATGTTTATCCGGAACAGCTGTCTGGGGGACAACAGCAACGGGTAGCCATTGCCCGGGCTCTGGCGATGAATCCGGATGTGATGCTTTTCGATGAACCAACTTCAGCCCTGGATCCCGAAATGGTTGGGGAAGTTTTGAATGTTATGAAGCAACTGGCAAAAGATGGCATGACGATGATTGTTGTAACCCATGAAATGGGATTTGCCAGAGAGGTGGCTGATCGGGTAATCTTTATTGATGAAGGTTTTATCGTCGAGGAAGGTCCCCCAAGTGAGATATTCGGTAATCCCAAGAATCAGAGAACCATCAATTTCTTGAATAAGGTTTTATAATTTCGATTATTTTATTAAGTTCGGATATCAGGAAGTTAAAAGATCGATGATAATGAAAACCATCTTGTGAAAGGTGGTTTTTTTTGGCAAGTGGTAATGATTTTATTTTGAGGGTATAATTGGATATAGAATGCCAGAGAGGGGATTAAAGCGATGATGATGATTAAAGAGCGTTTAATTGATTGGTTTGATTGGATTAAAACAAGGATAATGGAAAACAAACAGAGGACCGGAGCCTTGCTATGCGCCTTTCTTACTCTGATTGGATTCTTTTTGCCATTTATCAGTGCCAAGGCCGATGTATCGGTATCGGGGATCATGAACAATAGCATGGCAGTGATTAGCCCCGAGTACGACATGATCAATTTTTCATTAAGTGATTTTGTCTTGCAGGAACCCATTGACGCGTTTGAGATATATGGGATTCCCCTTGGTAATCTTAAAATACTTGATCAGCCGGTCCTGGAAATGCTAAGAAATCCACTGCCGGATAAGGGTTACGTCAGTAGTGTGAATGAGGCCTTATCAAGCCCGGCATTGGATTATCTGGTCGATCCCAAGGTTCAGGAAATTGTCGCCACCCGGTTTAGTAATGGGGCAAACATCAATACCATTCTCAGTGACCTATGGAATATAATTCAAAGCGCCAGAAATATTGCGGGTAAGGTCAATGATGTGACTATTCAGGCCCGTCAGTCCATGGATCAGGTCAACGCTGCGATGGCAACTATCGATGGTTATAAAGCCACTGCGAATGGGTCCATTCTCATTCTGTTTCTTGTTATCATTGGTTTAATGGCGCTCATTTTATATAAACGAGCCAGCATTAAACTATCTATTTTTATTTCCGGATTATTATCGGTTCTGTTTATGTCGGTTGGTATTGGTATTGCTGTTGCCAATAATAAAATTAATGAGCAGCTTGCCAGTTTGGCAAATCAGGTGAATAACGGCATTGTGGATGCCCTGAGAGCCATATTAACTGGAACATTTGGCGATTTGGGGACATTTATTGCCAATTATATTAGCGGCCAGGCAAATTTCCTGGTAATGGCCTTTACTCTCCAGTTGGAAGCCGGGTATTGGATCAGTCTGCTTGGTTTGCTGGGAACCTTTATACTACTGATATTGACAGCCCGAAAAGAGCAACGGATCAAAGTGGAAGCGGAAATACAAACCGAGCTGGATGAATCGGTTTTAGCTGAAGAAATCGATGAAGCGCTTGAAGCCCAGAAAGACCTGCAAGCTGAGGCCTAATTAAACGAAGCTAGTGAAATGGAACAGCTAAAAATTGATGAAATTAGAAAATAGTTGGTTTAATAAAAATAAATTAAAGCTAAAAAAAGGATGATCCGTGGATCATCCTTTTGCTTATTCGACTAATTGAGAGATCTTGATGCTTTTGGTATGCTCAATGGGTTCCCAGATTTCAATTGGTTTGACAAAACATAACACATTGATGGGAATCCAGGAGGCCAGGTAAAACCAGAAAGAAAAAACCGAAATATTGTTGATCTGACGGAGTTTTTTGCCTTCCAGCCATAAAACTATGGTGGTAAAGACCACGCTGAAGATGACGCCGCCAATTGAAAAGAGAATGGCGAAGTTCAAAGCGTTGGACCAGACACTAGTAGTGATAAATAGCATTCCCAGGATGATAAAGGAACAAATAGTATAAATGCAGGTTAATACTTGCATAAAGGGAGCAACCAGAAACATCAGCATATCCATAGCACAACGATTTTTATCCTTGATCACCGCGTCGATAAGTTGTGGTGAATACTGGTTAAAGCACTGAATCGTACCAGTCGACCAACGTTTGCGCTGAGACCAGGATTGATCAAAGGTAATCGGATGCTCGTCGTAGGTAACCGCTTCGGGAACCCAGGCGACCCGGTAACCCTTGATGATGCACTGGGTGGTAAATTCGATATCTTCGGTCAGGCTGAAAGTTTTGAAACCTTCTTTTTTGATCACGTCAGCATGCATCATAAACCCGGTTCCGTTTAAGGTCGCGGACCAGCCCAGTTTATGGCGAGCCAGGTTCATAAAACGATTAAGGGTCCAGTAAAACACCGATTGGCAACCAGAAATCCAGGAATCATTGGGATTTTTGCTGTCCCGGTAGCCTTGCGCAATTTTTTCACCCGATTCAAGAACATTGTTCATCGCGGCGATAAAATGTTTATCAACCAGGTTATCGGCATCAAAGACGCAGAAGGCATCGTAAACATCATTTTCTTTAAAAATATAATCAAAGAATTGAGAAAGGGCGGCGCCCTTTGACTTAACTTCGGCTGTACAGGTCATGATCCTGGCACCATGAGAAAGGGCCACTTCTTCGGTATTATCGGTGCAATTATTAGGAATAACATACACATCCATTAATTCTTCCGGATAATCCTGCTGCTGAAGGCTTTCGATGAGATTGCCAATAACCGCAGCCTCGTTTCTTGCAGCAACCACCACGGCAATGCGGTTTTTGGGAGGGGAGAGGGTGTATTTATTGTGTTTGGTATACCCAAATAGTCCGATAGCTAAGTAGTAGATACCATAAACAAAAAACGGGATGCCTAAAATAAATAACAGCGTAAAAATTTGTGAAACCATCTCTATTTAATTTCTCCTTCATATTAAGTTATATCGATCGTTATGAAAGCCGGAAACAAATTGTGCTGTTCGGTTCCAATAACTACCTGATATAGTATAAATGCTTTTTTATCATGACACAACCACCAGGAATTGTCATTCATGGTGGTTGTGTGTAGTTTATGTTCGGCGCATTTAAGTTCCTTCATTTTAACACGAAATAGCGTATTTATCAAGGATATGGGGTCTTTCCTGAAAACGAGATCATCGATATTTTAAGGTTATTCAAAGGTTTGTATTGATTTTGCGTATTTATAAATCCTCTAAATTATCTTTAATCAGGCGGGTACGTGGCATTTCGGTTTTATGCATATTGGAAAAATAACCCCAGAGCATAACCAATCCGATTGGCCAAATGAGGAGACTCCAAACAACAAGCCACCACTTGGAATAATAAAATGGTTTTTTTTCGGTGCTATCCTCTATTTCATTTTCTTCCATCATATCTAATTTATCTTCTAACATTGTCACATCCTCCTTTATTTTATTTGTTGAATTATAGATACCCCAAAACTGAAAAAAGCAACAAAAAAACTTAAAAAATTAAAGGGTTCATTTTTGATTCATATTGAATGTTTAAAATGCTGGTATAAAATAAATTCAATGATTGGAGGATCGACGTGAAAAAAGGAAAAACAAAAAAGATTATTATTGGTAGTGTTGTTGCGGTATTAGTGATTGCGGGAGGATTTTTAGGATATCAGGTTTTTGCAAATTCTGCAAAAGATCAATATACTGAGACCCTGGCGACAGTGGGAAGTATTGTGAATGACAATCGTTTTTCAGGGGTAATTGAAAGTCAGTCCCGGGAAGATATCTTGGCATCCGGCGAACTGGAAATATACGAGCTGTATGTTGGTGAAGGCGAACTAATTGGCGAAGAGACGGATCTTTATGAACCGGTTTCAGGGGATATTGTCACCTCATCCGTGGCCGGGGAAGTTGCCGAGATTTATTATGATGAAGATGAAACCGTGGCCGCTGGTGGGAAAATTATGGAGATCGTCGATTTTACCAATCTTCAGGTCAGCATTAAGGTGGACGAATATCAATTGTCAACGCTGGCCGTGGGGGTACCGGTTACCATCAATATCGACAGCATTGGGCGCAGCGTTCAGGGATCTGTCAGTGAAATCAGCCGGGAAGCCAAAAACGAAAATGGGGTGGCCTATTTTACCGCTATCGTTGATTTTCAAGGCGATGCGCAGATTCGCATCGGTATGAATGCCGAAGTGGTTATTGTCAAGGAAAGTGCCGAGAATGTATTGATGGTACCGGTGGATGCTATTCAATTTGGGACTGACAACGAAAGCTTTGTGTTGGCCAAAAGCGAATCTGAAGATCCCGAGCAGCGCCCGGTGATCACCGGGATTACCGATGGCATCAATATTCAAATCACTGAAGGTCTTGCCGAAAATGAGGTGGTTTTAATTCCCGTGATGACAACCACAGAGACTTCAACCTTCCAAAGACCGGAAACTGGTGGTGAAATCTAATGCCTGAAAAAATATTGGAAATGAAGAACCTGGTTAAAACCTATATAATGGGTGAAGAAGAGCAGGTGGTTTTGAAAGGGATTGATCTTTTGATCAATCGGGGCGATTTTCTTTCCGTCCTGGGACCATCGGGCTCGGGAAAATCCACCTTGATGAACATTATCGGCTGTCTGGATGTACCAACCAGCGGCACCTATTATCTGTCCGGGGAGTTGATTCGCGATCTGCCAGAGGTGGATCTTTCCCATATCCGAAACCGCGAAATCGGCTTTATTTTTCAGCAGTTTCAACTGCTGCAGCGGTTATCGGCCCAAAAAAATGTGGAGCTGCCGCTTATTTATGCCGGAGTGCCCGAGAAAGAGCGACAACAGCGAAGTGCCCATATTCTAGAACGAGTAGGATTGGCAGATAAAATGAAAAACCGCCCCAATCAGTTATCCGGCGGCCAGCAGCAGCGGGTGGCTATTGCCAGAGCCCTGGTCACCGAGCCAACCATTTTGCTGGCCGATGAACCCACTGGTGCTCTCGATCAACAGACCGGGCATCAAATTATGAACCTGTTTAAAGAACTATATGAAGAAGGAAAAACCATTGTGATGATCACTCATGATGCCGATGTGGCTAAAAATGGCAGTCGGATTGTCCGGATTGTCGATGGGAATCTCAGTGAGGGGGTATACAATGCTTAAGGAAAGTATTAAAATGGCACTAGAAAATATCATCAGCAATAAAATGCGGTCCTTTCTCACCATGTTGGGCATTATTATCGGGGTGGGATCGGTGATTGCGCTGATCACCATTGTTTCCGGAGCAACCAGCACCGTTACCGATCAGGTGGCTTCCATGGGGGCCAATACAGTGACCGTCCAGATCCAGGGAACACCATTGAAACAGGGGCTGACCCAGGGTGATGTCAACAAGATTTCCGAACTTGCTAATGTCGAAGGGGTCGCTCCGACCATTTCCGGCCAAACAACAGTGGCCTTCAATGGAAACACCATGGATGAGATTGCCCTCCAGGGCAAAAATGATGTTTACTTTGAGAACACCGAAGATGTTATTTCCGCTGGCCGGATCATTAGTACCATTGATACCGAAAATCAGAGCCGGGTGGTGCTGATTGGAAATGACATCGCCAATGAACTTTATGTGGGGAAAAACCCCATCGGTCAGGAAATAAAAATTGGTGGCATTACCTATAACGTCATCGGGATCTTACAGGAGTCAGACAGTTTTGCCTCCACTGACACCAATAATTCGGTAATCATCCCCTATACCACCGCCATGGGTGTGGTCGGAGCAAAATACATTAACAGTATGACTGTCTACATTGCTGACGAGGCCCTGGCGGATACCACAACCCGGCAAATTGAAGGGGTTTTAACAAAAGCATTCAATGGTGACGAAGATGGGTACTCGATTGTCAATATGCAGAGTATCCTGGAGACGATTGAAGAAATGACCAGCATTCTTTCGATGATGCTGGCAGGGATCGCCTCGATTTCATTGGTCGTAGGCGGCATTGGGATCATGAACATGATGCTGGTTTCGGTCACCGAACGTACCAGTGAAATCGGTTTGCGCAAGGCATTGGGAGCAGAGCCCAAACAGATTCAGCTCCAGTTTCTGATTGAGTCGGTGGTACTCTGCCTGATTGGTGGCATCATCGGCTTTATGCTGGGGGTCAGCCTGGCCTGGGTGGTGGCCAATCTGATCGGAACCAGCTTTGCCCTGACCGCCTCCACCGTTGTATTAGCGATTGGCTTTTCTGCCGCCATCGGTGTGGTTTTTGGTTTTATGCCGGCCCGCAAGGCTTCCCGTCTGAACCCCATTGATGCCCTGCGAAGTATTTAGGAGAGAAAACAGGAGAATAAAATGTTCAGTATATTGATTTGTGAGGATGACAACCACATTCGCCGCCTGTTTCGGGATACTCTGGAAAAAGAAGGCTATTCGGTTTTTGAAGCAATTGACGGCGTCATGGCGCTGGAAGAGCTGGAAAAAAATCACATTGATCTGTTAATCACCGATGTGATGATGCCGCATATGGATGGACATGTTTTGACCAAAACCCTCAGGGATGGGGGCTTTGAGCTCCCGATCCTGATGATCACTGCCAGAGAAAGCATTGATGATAAAAAAACCGGTTTTAAAGCCGGTTCTGATGATTATATGGTCAAGCCGGTGGATATGGATGAAATGCTGCTGCGGGTCTTTGCTTTATTGCGGCGGGCCAAAATTGCCAGTGAACAGCGGCTGGTGGTGGGAAAAACGATCCTGGATTATGAGGCCTTGACCTTAAGCATTGATGATGAAATCATCACCCTGCCAAAAAAAGAGTTTTTGCTGCTGTTTAAACTGCTATCGGCATCCAACCGTATTTTTACCCGGGCCCAAATTATGGACGAAATCTGGGGATATGAAAGTGAAAGTGATCACCGCACCGTTGATGTCCATATCAAACGATTACGGGAAAAACTGGAAAATAACCGGGATTTTGAAATCATCACCGTCAAAGGCCTGGGCTATAAAGTCCGGGTTTTATAGTCGGGCATAAGGAGTCATATGAAAAATAAAATTTTTCATTCAATCTATACAAAATTTCTGGTGACCTTTTTAGGAGTGCTTTTTTTCTCATCCACCTTAACCTTTGGGGTGATTTATTGGTCCCAGTTGGGAAGTATTCTTGATCAGATCCGGGTGGAATTGGTTAACCAGGCCCAGGCGGTTCAGAACCTGAATCATGAAAACTTGAGTGATGATGCGATCACCGGTTTATATGCTCAGGGAATTGTGGTATCCCGGATCTATGACAGTCTGGATGAAGTGGGGGCAGTGCTTTCAGAGGATGAGCGAGAAAAACTCGAAAAGGGAGAGATTGTCTACCTGATTGCCTACCAGGCCCACGACTTACCCATGGCTCTGGGAAAACTGACGGATGGTTATGTTGTCAGCATGCCAAATCTGGAAAAAAATCAAATCGCCGGTTTTATAAACCTTCAGCGGACTACCATGCTGGTAACCCTATTAATTGGTTCGGTGCTGATTGTCATTGCCGTAGCGATGATTGCAAAACCGATTAAAGCCGTTTCGGAAGCCACCAAAAAAGTAGCCGATGGTGATTTTGATATCAGACTTGCGGTACGGGGCAAGGATGAACTGGCGGTGCTGGCCCGAAATTTTAATATTATGACCGCAGCGCTTTCTCGCAATGACTACATCCATCGGGATTTTGTCAGTAATGTATCCCATGAGTTTAAAACCCCGATCGCCTCCATTAAAGGATTTGGCAAGCTCTTAAAAGATCCTGATATTACCGAAATCCAGCGGCAGGAATACATCGACATTATTGTCGACGAAAGCGATCGGCTGTGGAAACTGTCGGCCAATGTATTAAAACTTTCGGAATTGGAGAATGGCGTTCTGGGGCTGAAGAAAGAAGCCTTTGCGCTGGATGAATCAATCCGGCGGGTGGTACTGCTGCTTCAGGAAAAGTGGGAAGCTAAAAATATCGATCTGGATATCCAATTGGATGAAATTAGCTACAAGGGAGACCAGGAGCTGATGGCCCAGGTTATTATCAATCTTTTGACAAATGCCATTCATCATACCCCGATAAATGGTGAAATCGGCATTGATCTCCACGCAACAGCCAAAGAAATTGTAATAAAAATAGTCGATACCGGAAAGGGCATCACCAAGGAGGATCAGGAAAAAATATTTGATCGCTTTTATAAGGCCGACCAATCGCGCAGCACTCCGGGTACCGGGCTGGGACTCACCATATCTCAGCGTATTGTGAGTCTTCACAGTGGAACCATTACCGTCGAAAGTGCGCTAGGAAAGGGAAGCACCTTTTTTGTCAGACTGCCCCAATAAAAAAAGCAGGGAGCAGCTCTGATCGTTCGTAACGATCAGAGCTGCTCCCTTTTATTTGGATTATCTATGGTAGGTAATTAGTTATAATAATTAGTTGAACATGGACCCAACATTTTGCAAATCTTGAGCCAATTCATTTTCCAGTTCCTCAGCTTTTTCAAACTGCGAGTTGTAAAGTTTGGCATAGAAACCATTCGCAGTCAGCAGGTTTTCATGGTTACCCTGTTCGACAATGTCGCCTTCATTCATAACCAGAATGAGGTCGGCATTTTTAATGGTCGATAGGCGATGGGCGATGACAAAACTGGTTCGCCCCTCCATCAGGTTGTCCATCGCTTTCTGAATCAGCATTTCGGTACGGGTATCCACCGAGCTGGTGGCTTCATCAAGAATTAGGATTTTAGGATCAGCTAAAATGGCCCGGGCAATCGTCAGCAGCTGTTTCTGTCCCTGGGAGACATTGCTGGCTTCTTCATTTAAGAACATGTTGTAACCATCCGGCAGGGTGTGGACAAAATAGTCCACCTGGGCGGCGACAGCAGCAGCTTCCACTTCGGCATCTGTAGCATCGAGACGGCCATATTTGATATTGTCGCGGATGCTGGCATTGTAAAGCCAGGTATCCTGGAGTACCATCCCAAAAAGACTGCGCAGATCGCCGCGGCTGAAGTCCTTGATATTATGGCCATCCACCAGGATGGCACCGGATTCGACATCATAAAAACGCATCAACAGCTTGACGATAGTGGTTTTACCAGCTCCGGTGGGACCAACAATGGCAATCTTCTGCCCTTCTTTGATGTGGGCAGAAAAGTCTTTAATAACCGTTTTATCGGGATTATAACCAAAGTTGACGTGGTCAAAATCGACACTGCCAGAAACCGTTGCGAGATCAAAAGCAGTGGTGCTTTCGGAAACCTCTTCTTCTTCATCCAGAAAGGTGAAAACCCGTTCGGCAGCGGCGGTGGTTTGCTGCAGAATGTTAGAAATATTGGCGATCTGCATAATCGGCTGGGTAAACTGGCGGACGTATTGGATAAAGGCCTGAATATCGCCAACGCTTAAGCGACCGTTAACCGCCAGATAACCGCCGAGAATACAAACGGCGACATAACCGAGATTACCGATAAAGGTCATCATCGGCATCATCAGTCCGGACAGGAACTGCGATTTCCAGGCCGAGCTGTAGAGCGTGGTGTTATAGTGGTCGAAGGTTTCAAAAGAAGATGCTTCGCCGTTAAAGGCCTTAACCACGTTGTGCCCGCTGTACATTTCTTCCACATGGCCGTTAATATGACCCAGATAGGTTTGTTGTTCGCTGAAATGCGGCTGCGACTTTTTAACAATATTAACTACAATGACAAACGAGATGGGGACAATCAACAGTGCTACAATCGTCATTTGCCAACTGATTGAGAACATCATAATCAGAATACCCACCAGCGTGGCCACCGAGGTAATGATCTGGGTGACACTCTGGTTCAGAGTCTGGTTGACTGTTTCAATATCATTGGTCAGGAAGGAAAGCACCTCACCATAGCTGGTTTTGTCAAAATATTTAAAGGGCAGCCGATTAATTTTAGCAAAAATATTTCGTCGCAGTTGATAGGTTACTTTCATCGAAACTCCGGTCATAATATAGCCCTGAATATAAGAAAACAGCGCGGCAATGACATAGAGACCTAGGAGCAGGATCAGGATCTGACCGATATAGTCAAAATCGATGCCTTTGCCATTATCGGCAATCATATTCATGACCCCTTCAAAAAGCGCCGTGGTGGCGTTTCCCAGGATTTTGGGGCCGACAATCATGAAAACGGTCGAGGCCACCGCGAATATCAGTACAAAAAAGAGACTGATCTTATAGGCCGACAGATAGCGGGCCAGTTTTTTAAGGCTGCCCTTAAAATCTTTGGGTTTTTCGCCGGGCATCATTCCGGCCGGTCCCCCGGGGCCTCGACCCATTCCGCCGCCGATGGGGCCGCGTTTTGGTGTTTTGATATTATTTTGATCGCTCATATGTTTAGTTCCTCCTCTGATAATTGTGAGGATGCAATTTCCTGGTAGGTTATACAATTTTTCAACAATTCATGGTGGTTTCCTTGGCCAACCACCCGGCCGTGATCCAGAACGATGATCTGCTCTGCGTGCATAATCGTGTTGATCCGCTGGGCGACGATCAGCACCGTACTATTGCCGGTGTACTCTTTTAAAGCCCGGCGCAGCGCCACATCGGTTTTGTAATCCAAAGCTGAAAAGCTGTCGTCAAAGATGTAGATATCCGGTTTTCGGACCAACGCCCGGGCAATTGACAGGCGTTGTTTCTGCCCGCCGGAAACATTACTGCCACCTTGGGCGATTTCCCGTTCATAGCCGTCCTGACTGCCTTCGATAAAGTCGGTGGCCTGGGCGACCTGGGCGGCAATGGCCAGGTCGGCTTCATTGGCATTCGGATCGCCATATTTGAGATTGGAAGCGACAGTGCCGGAAAACAGCACCCCTTTTTGGGGAATGTAACCAATTTTCTGCCGCAGATCGTGCTGGGTGACCTCCCGGATATCCAGACCATCGATTTTCACAGTACCGGAGGAGACATCGAAAAATCGCGGAATCAGGTTAATCAGGGTTGACTTACCCGAACCGGTGGAACCGATGAAAGCGGTGGTTTCACCGGGCTTGGCGACAAAGCTGATATCGTGGAGGACATCTTCCTCGGCCCCTTCATAACGGAAGGAGACATGATCGAACTCCAGGGTGGTCTGGGCGTTCATCGGCAGTTGTTTGGGTGTGGCGGGATCGATAATGCTGGGTTTAACCGCCAGTACTTCCTGAATCCGATCGCCGGAAACCGCCGCCCGGGGAATCATGATAAACATCATCGACATCATCAGGAAGGAGAAAATAATCTGCATCGTGTATTGCATAAAGGCCATCATATCGCCAACCTGCATGGCTGAAGCGGCGATTTGCTGAGCTCCGACCCAGACAACTAACAGGGTGACGCCATTCATGATAAACATCATGGTCGGCATCATAAAGACCATGACCCGATTAACAAAGAGATTATTGGCAGTGGTGTCCTGGTTTACCGCATCAAAGCGGTTTTCTTCGAATTTCTGGTTACCGAAAGCCCGCACAACCATCAAGCCAGTCAGGCTTTCCCGAGTGACCAGATTCAGTTTATCAACCAGTTTCTGGATCAGTTTAAAGCGGGGCATCGCAATGGTAAAAACCACACCAATAATCAAGATAATGGCTAAGACGGCCACAACGATAATCCAACCCATCGAAGTGGTCCGTCGCAGCGCCATAATGATCCCGCCGATGGCCAAAATCGGAGAATAGCAGAGAATTCGAATCCCCATAATCAGCATCGTCTGGATTTGGGTGATATCATTGGTGTTTCTGGTGATTAATGAAGCAGTTGAGAACTTATCGAACTCGGTATTGGAAAAGCATTGTACCTTTCTAAAGACATCCCGGCGGAGACTTTGGGAAACCCCGGCGGCAGTTCGGGCTGAAAAAAAGCCAACCCCGATGGCTGCCAAAATAGCGATTAACGAAAGCAACAACATAATTGCGCCAATTTTTAAAATGTAAAGATTTTGAATGGCTCCGACATCAACCCCAAGTTCGGTATAGAATTGCTTGGTGAACTGAACGGCGGTTTGAACCTGCATTGATTCCGGGGTTTCAGCTGCCTGTTCCCGGGCTTCATCAAAGGTGGCTGGAGGAAGCTGCGTGAGCATCGGCAGAGCCTGGTAAATCTCGGTAAAATCGAGATCGGTTGCGCTTGCGGTGGAACTGGAGTCAGCCGCACTGGTATCCAGGGAACGCATGTAATTAATAAATGTCCAGGTTGCTGCTCCGAAGATAGGATCCAGGGTGGCAAATGTTTCGGCACTGGCATCCGTCAGGACATAAATCGACTCGGTTCCCAGCGCCGGGAATTTTTCTAGCGTGGCTTGATAGTCGGGATTAGTGGTGTCATCCGGACTCATCAGCAGGTAGTCATCCGCCACGCTCTGCTGGTCAGCTGCGGTCATAAAGGTCGTCATCAGGGCATAGCCGTCTTCACTGATGGCTTCCGGAGTTGCGTGTTCGATCCCATTTTGCTGGATACCCACATTGACAATATCCGACATGTAGTTGGGCAGGTTCAGATCGGATATGGCCTGCACAAAAAGCAGTGCCAGGGTAATGAAAAGGACCCCCAGATAGGGTTTTAAATAGCGTGAAAGCTTGATCATGTTGTTTTCCTTTCTTTTGTTTCGTTTGGTTCTAAGTTGAACTGGTTATTGATCGATCTGATTATGATCAATCTGATCAAAGGCGACTGTCAATTTGTCTAATAGATGAATAAGCGACTGGGTGTCTTTTTCGCCTAAAAGTAGAGCTGCTTCATCATAGATCTGATAGCAGGACTTTGATGCATCGGCCTCAAGTTGTTTACCAGACCCAGTCAGATTAACATAAACCAATCGTCGATCCTGATTTGAGGCAATTCGTTTTACATAACCATGTTTTTCCAAAGCAGAGATGGTTTGAGAAACACCAGGCATCGAAATTGAAATCACACGGCTCAGCTCAGATACTTTAATGCCGGGAGGGACATCGGTTTGGTTTTTTGCAGCATCATCTTCTTGTTCGGTCAGTAATTTTTTCAGGGTGCTTAACATAAAAAATTCATGGGGTTTGAGATCATGCGAAAAGTTTTTATGAATGATTCCCATACTTGCTTTTTTAATGCGATGAAATGCCTGAAATAGTTCGTGTCCTTGAGGATTCAATGGAAACTCCTTTCATGGGTAAATATTTAAGCAGGATAATAGTTAATCCAAGTTAAGTATTATTAGTATAACCTAAATTGGCGAAGTTGCAAGAAAAAATAATATTGAAAAGGTTTAGCAAAAAAAAATATGTTATAATAGGCCATCGATTAAGAAAAATTAAGGAAATGGAGTAAGCAGTGCAATGACAATAAAAATGATTATAACTGATTTGGACGGTACCTTATTAAACAGTGCCAACACAATTTCAGACAAGAATATACAGGCGTTTAGAAAAGCAATAACGATGGGAATTATTCCGGTGGTGGCAACCGGACGTATTGATAGCGAAGCCCTCTTTTTTGCCCGGTCGATTGGAGCAACAGATTACCTTATCGCTGGCAGTGGTGGTGTGATTAAGGATTACAAAAATAATAAGATTATTCATGAGGTTGCTTTAGACAGTAAAAATATTAAGGAATTATTGGGGATTGTTGAATCCTGTAATGAAATATTTTGGCAGGCATTTACAAATAGAGGCTGCGTTTGCACGGAAAAATCTTTTGTCTGGATGGATCGGTCTGGCTGGGCTAAAGCACATGTGGAAGAGTTTAAGGATAAGCAAATTGTAGCAAGAGATGTACAAGCTTACGTAGACAATCACGAGTTGGGGATTAATAAATTAGTTATATCATCAACAAATTATAGTTTATTAGATGAACTCATGGAAAAAATGGATAAAATAGATGGCGTGGAAGTGATTAGACCGATGGATTATTGTGCGGAGTGTATTCCGGCCGGGGTGAATAAGGGTTTTGGTTTAATAAAATTGTGTAATTATTTAGAGGTTGATATTAAAGACGTGATGGTTATTGGTGACAGCGACAATGACAGAGAAATGTTTGAGGTTCATGGACCACTGAAAATAGCCATGGGAAATGCAAGGGATTCAATCAAAGAACTTGCCACCCACATTGTGTCCACTAATGAAAAGGATGGTGTTGCCGAAGCCATTAATAAATTTGTTTTAAACAAAAAAGCAGAAGAGTAAGTAGGTTGGCATGAAAAGAGAAACATTAAAATATGCATTTATTCAAACCCTGCCAGTTCTTTTCGGTTATGTTTTCATGGGGATAGCCTTTGGCATTCTGCTGGAAAAAGCCGGCTACAATTTTATCTGGGCATTTTTCATCAGCTTAATTATTTACGCCGGTTCGATGCAGTTTGTGCTGATCGGTATGCTGGGCGGCGGCATGGGACTCTTGTCGATGATCATCCTGACTTTGTCGGTCCAGAGCCGTCATATCTTTTATGGTCTATCCTTTATCGAAAAATTTAAAGCGATGGGAAAATGGGGCTGGTATATGATTTTCTCATTAACCGACGAAACCTATTCGTTGCTGTGCGGGATGAATATACCCAAAGATCTCAATCAGAAGCAGGTGTTTTTTACCGTGGCGGCTCTCGATCAAAGTTACTGGATTATTGGCTGCACCCTTGGCGCCGTCATCGGCAGTTTCATCGGTTTTGATACCACTGGCATTGATTTTGCCATGACCGCCCTGTTTGTGGTTATTTTTATTGAACAATGGTATAGTTATCAATCCCATTTGCCGGCTCTGGTTGGGACGGTTTGCGGGGTGGCATCGCTGTTCATCTTTGGCGCCGGGGCCTTTATCTTACCGGCCCTGATTGCTTCGGTTTGTTTGCTGTTGGTTTTTAAAAACAGCATTCAACAAGGGGAAAATCAGGAGGTGTGTCAATGAGTTCAGATTTATTAACGCCATTTTTTGTGATTCTGGTGGTTGCGGGATGTACCTTTCTGACCCGCTTTCTGCCCTTTGCCCTTTTTGGCGGCGGTAAGGAAGTGCCGGCTCTAGTTAAAACCCTGGGTGATCTGCTGCCGCCGGCGGTCATTGCCATTCTGGTGGTTTATTGTTTAAAAGGCGTCAATTTGATGGTGCCACCCCATGGTTTTCCCGAGTTTATTGCGGTGGGGATTGTGGCGCTGCTCCACATCTGGAAGCGTAACAATTTGCTGAGCATTGGCGGGGGAACGCTGCTCTATATGGTGCTGATCCAAATGGTGTTTATCTAGTTGGAATTGAAGGGTGAGACAGTGAAAAGAGGAAATGATGTTTAAAATCGGTGAGTTTTCTAAATTAACTCAGGTATCGATTCGGATGCTCCGCTATTATGATGAAAATGACTTATTGAAACCTGCCCAGACAGATCCTTTTACCGGTTATCGCCTTTATTCGGTGGAACAAATTCCGAAACTGCAAAAGATTATCTTCTTAAGAGATATTGGCTATACAGTTGCGGAGATTGGGGTGGCGCTGGATCATTGGAGTGGAAATTTTATAGCTGATCAATTAAGAAACAAACAAATCGAAGTACGACGATCGCTGGAGCAAGAACAGGAAAAGCTGAGTAAAATAGAAACTGCTTTGGACAGCATCAAAAAAGATGAAATCGGTATTCGTTATAACTTTACCATTAAGCAGATTCCTTCATACCCGGTTATTTCACTGCGGCGGGTGATACCAAATTATTTTTATGAGGGAATGCTTTGGCAAGAACTGACAGAATTAATAGACAAGAGTAAAATTGAGCTGCCAGTAACGCAACAGTGCTTTGCTGTTTACCACGATAACGAATTTAAGGAAGCCGATGTGGATGTGGAGGTCTGTGTGGTGGTTACAAAGGCTGTGGCGGTGGCTGAACCGCTGTGTTTTCGAAGGACAGAGGCGGTGGCGATGATGGCCTGCACCATGGTTTATGGCCCCTACGAAAATATCTCCGGGACTTTTCGCGCCTTGGCCTATTGGCTGACTGAACATGCCGGATATAGAATGAAAGGAAAAGACCGGCAAATCTGTCATCGGGGGCCCTGGAATGAGGAAAACCCGGATCACTATCTGACTGAAATTCAAATTGAACTGGAAAAAACTGAGATCTCAAGCAAGTAATCTGTCTAGTTAACGTTTTAGCAGTCGATTGATCATCGGCTGTTTTTTTAGTTGACTCTGACATGGTGTCAGGGTCTAGAATGAGGGTATAATAAAATTATGGAGGTAAGCAAATGGAACAAGGCTACGTAAAACCAATTGGCACCATTCATGTTCAGGGTGAGAACATCTTTATTGAACTGGAAGAGGCCTATCGTGAAGGGCTGGAAGGACTGGACGGATTTTCTCACATCAATGTTTTCTGGTGGTTCAGTGAGTTTGATAATGAAGAGGCAAGAAAGGTTCTTTCTGGGCACCAGCCCTACAAGCTGGCCCCGGAGGTGATGGGGGTATTTGCCACCCGATCGCCGCTTCGGCCCAATCCCATTGCCTTAACCCCGGTTTCGGTGCTGGAAATCGACTATCAAAAAGGTGTCATCCGGATTCCCTACATTGACGCCAATGATGGCACCCCGGTGCTGGATATCAAACCTTATACCCCTAGTCTGGATCGGGTAGAAAATCCCAAGGTGCCGAGCTGGTGCGATCATTGGCCTAAAAGTGTTGAAGGGTCCGGAGACTTTAATTGGGAAGATGAGTTTAACTTCTAAAAGTTAAGACTAACCGATTGTAGCAATTAAAAATTTAATCTTAATCCCCTGCTCGGCATACATTTTTTCGTGCTCGGTTTTTATATTGTCCGGGTAGTCCGCGGCGTGAAGATCAGGGATCAGGGTTGTGATGGTAAAACCGGCTGCTTCAAAATAGTTGATGGAGTCGGCAAACAGCTCATCATTGTCGGTCTTAAAATAGATTTCGCCGTTTTCTGATAAGAGCTGCTTATATTTTTCCAGATGTTTGCTATGAGTCAGACGTTTTTTCTGGTAGCGACGGCGCGGCCAGGGATTACAGAAATTAATGTAAATCCGCTCGACACCATCCTCTGAGGAGAGGATGGTGTCAATGCGTTCAATGTCCCAGGACATGATCTGGACATTGTCAATGGCTCGATGCTTGTCGGCATAGGCCGATTCAATATTACGTTTGGTCAAACCCAGCACCGCGTCAATCAGATCAATGGCCAGATAGTTGATCTCCGGATGGCGGCTGCCCAATGCCGCAATAAAGGTTCCTTTGCCGCAGCCCAATTCAATATGAAGGGGCTGCTTTTTTTCAAATAACGGTTGCCATTGCCCGCGATGATCCGGGGGATAGGCCTGAAAAAATCCACAGGCCTCCAGTTCTGGGCGGGCCCAGGGTTTTGGTCGTATATGCATGGTGTTACTCCTTTGGTAAATTGTTCTTTTTAGAGTTTTATAATTTTTGTCGCTATATGGTCAATGAAGGATCGGTCATGCTCCACAAAAATCATGGTTGGCGGGGTCTGTAACAAAAGTTCTTCAATCTGCACCCGGGAGAGCACGTCGATATAATTTAGCGGTTCGTCCCACAAGTATAAATGAGCCGACTGACAAAGGCTGCGGGCTAAATAGACCTTCTTTTTTTGACCCTCACTGAAGCTTCCCAGATTTTTTTCAAATTGTTCCCGGTTGAATCCCAGCTTTCGCAAAATGGTTTTAAACAGACTTTCGTCAATCCCTTCGCGGCGGGAATAATCACGGAGATCCCTGGTCAGCAAGTCGGTATCTTGAGGAATATGTGAAAGTTGCAGTTGACTGCCCAGGTTCAGACTGCCGGAGAAGCTGATCGGTTCGCCCAGCAGTAGTTTAAGCAGACTGGATTTTCCCGAGCCGTTCGGACCGACAATGGCAATGCGGTCGCCCTGATTGATCTCGAAATTTAAATTTTCAAGAATTGGTCGATCGCCATAGCTAAGGGACAGGTTATTTGCCGAAATCAGCCGGTCTTTTTGATAAGATCGGGGTCGGATCTGGAGCGCATCGGCCCAGTCAATGTTCTTCAGCAGTTTTTCTTTTGACTCAATACTTTGATGCTGGCGTTTTTCCAGCGACTTGGATCGTTTCATCATTTTGGCCGACTGATGGCCAATATGGCCGCGATCGGGGCGAAGACCGGAAACCCGTTGGCCGTTTTTTGACTTCTCAACGGCATGAGACCAATTTTCGGTTCGTTTAGCGACGGTTTTTAATTGCACAATTTTCTGGTTGAGTTTTTTATTCTGATTGAGTTCAAACTGATCCTGACGCTGTTTGTTAATGAGCCAGGTGGAATAGTTGCCTTTCTGGATATCGATGTTCATTTTGTTAATTGACAAGACGTGATCCACGCAGTTATCCAGAAAGGTGCGGTCGTGGGAAACCAGAATAAAACCCTGTTTTTTATTCAAATACTCACTAACGATTTGACGGCCTTCCAGATCCAGGTGATTGGTAGGTTCATCAATTAAG
>NZ_JBGSHG010000084.1:0-1745 GCF_041752335.1 Acetobacterium sp.
CGTTGGGGCATTATTACGTGGTGTTGACCGGACTCAAATCGAACGTGGTCAGGTACTGGCTAAGCCAGGTTCCATCAAACCACATACCCACTACTCATCAGAAGTATATGTCTTAACCAAAGAAGAAGGCGGACGTCATACACCATTCTTCGACGGCTACAGACCACAGTTCTACTTCAGAACAACTGACGTAACTGGTATCATCAAATTACCAGAAGGCGTAGAAATGGTAATGCCTGGCGATAACGTGCAAATGGAAATCACTCTGATCACTCCAATTGCGATCGAAGAAGGTTTACGTTTCGCGATTCGTGAAGGCGGACGTACCGTTGGTTCTGGTGTTGTTGCGAAAATGCTTGCTGACGCATAAGAATATTATCAATCAAAAATTTAACCGTCCTATTTATAGGGCGGTTTTTTTTACTTGCATATTGTTAAATTTTAAAGATAGTGATAAAATATGTATTCGAGGAAATTGATAAATTGCATAGAAGTTGAAAATTGCGTTTGGCAATTGGAAAGAAGTGAGAAATGATTAGACTCTTAGTTGACAGTATGTGCGATCTGCCAAAAGATTTTGTGAATCATCCCAAACTGGACATGATTTCGTTGAATGTTATTATTGAAGGCGTGGCCTATCGGGATAAGCGGGAAATTGATCTGGACGGTATGAATAAATTTATGGAGCAGGGAATTGTCCCGACCACATCCCAGGTGAACCCAGGGGATTTCATGGAATATTTTGAAGAATGTGCAAAAAATAATGTCGAATGCCTTTATCTGGCATTTACGTCAAAACTATCAGGAAGCTATGAAACCTCTTGTCTGATTCTAAAAGATGTAATGGAAAAATATCCTGATTTCAAATGCCGGATCGTCGACAGTCTCCACAGTGGTGGCAGCATTGGCTTGATTGCAGTTGAATTACTAAAACTGATCGATCAGGAAAAAGATTTGGATTATCTGGCCGCCGCGGCAGTTAAATTCATTCCCCATGCCCATTTTTACTTCAGTATTGAAGATCTTAACTGGCTCTATATGGGCGGGCGGGTTTCAAAAGGGACGGCTGTCGTTGGCGGTTTTCTGAAGATTCACCCGATCGTTTCGGTAGAAGAAGGGGAGCTGAAAATTATCGGCAAATCCCGGGGGACAAAAAAAGCGCAAAAGACGATTATTGATAAAACTGCCGAAAATATTGCTGGGTATCTGGACCAGAATGTCGGCATTGCCTATACGGGTTCGATGAAGCCGGTCGAAGAATATCAGGCGGCGCTTCGTCTGATGGGGGTTAAGAACATCGAACCAGTCCCGATTGGATGTGTTCTGGCGGCTCATCTGGGTCTTCAGGGGACAGGAATTTATTTTCTGGACATGCGGCCGGAAGAAATATTAAAATAAAAAAATAAATTTATGTAAAATTCTAAAAAACGCTTGCCAAAGGCGTTTTTTTCTTGTATAATGTGAAAGGTTGACACTCTGCGATGAAGTGAGAGGTTGCTGTCGCCTTAGACAGGTTTTTCCCATGGAGTATGTCACGATCTTTGAATCGGACGACAACCACTTAAAATCATGAGATTTTTGCAAAATGATCCGTCATTTTGCGAAAAAAAATAATGATGAAACACCCGGATGGGTTGACGAGTGGTTGGAGTACCTAAATGACGAGTAAAAATTGATAAGGAGGTAAAATTTAGGTATGGCAAAACAAAAAATCAGAATCAGATTAAAAGCGTTTGATCACAAAC
>NZ_JBGSHG010000085.1:0-15296 GCF_041752335.1 Acetobacterium sp.
ATGACCGGTAGCAATCAGGATGTCCACACCGTTGGCGGCTTCACTGTCAGCGTATAAATATTCGCTGGGATAGCTCAGGCAATTGGGTTGGCCGGTACCGACATAGTCAGAAATGGCTACCACATATCCGTCACTGGCAAATGCTCCGGCCAGCGTATTGGATTCTCCAGAAGCTTTTTGAATACTGACGCTGGGGGCGGTACCATTGGTCATGATCGTGGCATGCTGATAAACTAGCATCGGCATCGGCGTTGAATCGGTTTTTTCGGGAATTAGAACAACCCCGGAGCAGGGGATCTTTTCGCCGGCGTGATTAATCGTCACGTATTCAATAATATAAGCACTGACCGGATAGTCGGGGGAGCCAAGCTGTTCCATCGACCACTGGGCCGATTCGGCGGTGGTACTTTTTCCTGATTTTTTCAGAAAAGCGGTTGATTGTCCGGTGGAAAAGGTCTGATAAAATTCATTAAACAGGAGGTCGCCACGGTTGGCAGAGCTGACATCATAGGCATCCCGGGTCTCAATGGTCTTTAAGGTTTTGCCAGAAATAGTCTCGAGAACAAAAACCAGCAAAGAAACGGCGATGAGTAGCAAAAACAGTTGAAGAAAAATCTTTTTGGTAGATTTCATAACGACCTCGTGTTGACATAAATTGATCACAAAATCAATGATCTTGTCAATAATATTATTTTACATTAACTTTAAACTAGAATCAATATTATTTTCATTTAATTGGTCGCTGCTAAAAAAAGGATGAGAGACGCAGGAATATGCATATAAAGCGACGTTTTTGAAACGGAAATATCGGCAAATCACTAGGGACTTCACCTAATCTTCAGATAAGCTTCAAACGATCC
This sequence comes from Acetobacterium sp., assembly GCF_041752335.1. Lineage (GTDB taxonomy): Bacteria > Bacillota > Clostridia > Eubacteriales > Eubacteriaceae > Acetobacterium. The sequence continues at coordinate 861 of NZ_JBGSHG010000085.1, forward strand.
ACAAACGGTTATATTACAATAGCGACATGAAACGAACATTGAAATTTGAATGACTTTAGGAGGTAAGACGATGACGGTCAATCAGCAAAAAAATAAACCGGTCAGTAGCTACGAAAGTGAATACATGGACACCCTGAGAACCTTGTTTAATGAAAGCAGCCAGATCGAAGCGATCCGCTATTTTTTAAATACAACCTATCTCTATTTTAAAGAGGACAATATGAAAAAGCGCCAGCCCCAGGTGATGGTGCTGGGCAGCAGTATTCCCGAAGAACTGATTTATGCCGCCGGCGCCAAACCCTTTTGGATCCTCGGCGGCAGTCTCGGAACGGTGGCCTGGTCCGACGATTTAGTCCCCCGGGACACCGATCCGGTCAGCCGCTCGATGCTGGGATTTTTGTTAAATGATCACTTTGATCTGGGCGCAGCCGCCCTGATCATCGTCCCGATCACCTGTGACAGCAGCCGCAAAATAGCCTATCTGCTGCGTGCGGCCGGGAAAAAAGTGGTCACCGTGGATATTCCCCCGGATAAAAGCGACCCCCTGGCCGGGCTTAAATGGCGGGGTCAGATGGAGCAGCTGGCCGAAAAACTGGCCGACCATACCGGTCGGCGGCTGTCGAAAAAGAACCTGATCCAGGCCACCCAACTGGTCGAAACGGCCCGGAAACTGATGCGCGATTTTATCCAGGTCTGTCGTCAAAAGGACGGCCTGATCTCCGGCGCCCTGCGGATGGCGGTGCTTAATTCTTATTATTACAGCACCGATCTCAAAGGCTGGTGCGGCCAGCTGCGCAAACTGAATCTGGAACTGCTGGCCAACCGCCAGGTGATCTCGGCGGCCGCCACAAGCAAGCCCAAAGTTTTATTGATGGGCTCACCGGTGGTGTTGCCCAATTATAAGATTCCCTTTCTGATCGGTGACATTGGCCTTACGATCGGGGCCACTCTGGACAGCAGTATTCAAAAAATATACGCCAGCAGCAGCCGGCACAAAGCCAGCAAGCGGGATCCCTTTACCGCCATCATCGAGACCCATTACCGCTATGATTGCTCAGCTGCCTACGCCCAGAATGAGATGCTCTTTCAGAGTGCCCGCTGGCATCTGCAACAGGGCGGGATTGACGGGGTGGTGTTCCATGTGTTGAAGGGCCAGATTGAATATGATTTTGAACTGGAACGTTTTGAGCAGCTGTTCGGAACCGCCACGATCCCGGTCTTCCGGCTGGAAACCGACTACCAGTACCAGGATGTGGAGCAATTAAGAATTCGGATGGAAGCCTTTATGGAAATGCTGGCGCATCATCGTTATCGTGAGGAAAAAAAAGCCGTATGAAAAAAATCTATCAAAAGCTAAAAATCAATTCAAGAAAAATTTTCACACCGACGGTGCTCGCCATTTGCGGGCTGCTGATGCTGTTGTCATTGTTTGCCGGCAGCCTGGTCTTTTACGCGTTCGGGAGCGACAACAGCGGCTATGCCATCACCCCGGTGCTGATCATCCTGCTGCTCGCGGTTATCGGCATTGTGTTATGCCTGTGGTTGCGGCGCCGGATTGTCCGCAATGATCCGGTGATGGGCCGCTTTGCCGCCGAACGGATCAGCCTGAAGCCGGGGGGCACCGTCAGGGGCCAGCGCAAATTCGGCTTTATGACGATGCGCTGGCTGATCATGGTGATCAGCTTTTTCGCCCTGATCTACGGGGTCAAATGGCTGGGGCAGGGGTTTGGCAATATCGAACTGCCGATTTTTGCCTGTCCCATCAATCAGGATCAGCTGATTGACAGCAGCTGTTATACGCTGGCCCATTTAAACTCCCTGGTGGGGATGAGCTGGTCGGAAATCGGCATCTTTTTGGGCTCGCTGCTGCTCTCGATCGTGGTGCTGGGCCGCTTTATCTGCGGCTTCCTGTGCCCGATGGGGCTGATTCAGGATCTCACCCACGAAACCCGGCAGGGTCTGAAAATTGAAGGACTGTCCTTAAATGAAAAACTCTATCAGCGCTTAAAACCGATCAAATGGACGCTGCTGCTGTTATTTCTGGGGCTCAGTTTTGTCGGCGGCAACTTTTGCAATATCTGCCCGGCCATCACGGTTTCACCGGCTCTGGCGGGATTTAAGGTATCGCTGTTTTTAAGCGGTTTCTTCATGATTGTAGTGATCATCGGCAGCTTTTTCAAGCGCCGTTTCTTTTGTAACATCTGTCCGCTGGGTTACCTCATCGGCCTCGGTCATCGGATCTCGTTGTTCCGCATCAAAAAAGACGGTCAGGCCTGTACCGAATGCGGGGCCTGCTACGAAGCCTGTCCGATGGGGATTAAAACCATTTATACCGAACGGGAAAAGCGTGATGTCACCACCGCCGACTGTATTATGTGCGGCGAATGTATTGATAAATGTCCGGAAAACAAGGCCCTGGCGATGAGCTTCGGCGGGGTAAAATTTTACCAAGCCTCCCGCAAGACCTTTATGTCGGGTCATAAAAAAACCGAAAAGCGGTTAAAACGCTTGATCAGGAAAAGAGAAAAAAATGAGTCTAATCAATAATAAAAAAGATCAGTCAGAAATGAAGCACGTCATTGAAAATAAGCGTGACGACCATCACAGCAGCCCGCCGACCACCATGGCCGAACGGCAACGCCAGCGCTTTGTCGACAAAGCCACCAAGGTGTCCGCCAAATATCTGCGGCGGCTGGAGGAATTACCCGGCGCCCCGGTGGCCATGCAACCCTTTTTTAAGGTCCTCAGCGACATCTATGTGGAGATGAAAAACGTCGCAAAACCGGCCGATACCAAAATCGTCGGCACCTATTGTGTGATGGTCCCCGATGAGCTGATCTACGCTGTCGGGGCCCAGCCGGTGAAACTCTGCAGCGGCAGTTATACCGCCTTTGCCATTGGCGATGATCTGGTGCCCCGGGATGCTTGCCCGCTGATCAAAGCGGTGATGGGTTTTCAGGCCATGGAAGTGATGCCCATTTATGATGACTGCGCCCTGATGGTGGTGCCGATTACCTGCGACTGTAAAAAGAAAATGGCCGGCATGTTAAAGGAACGGGTGCCAACCTACGCCCTCCATGTGCCCACCGCCAAAAGTGATGATAGCGATATGGAGCAGTACGTCCAGGAACTCTATCAGCTGATTCCCGAACTGGAAGCGGTCACCGGCCAGACGATTACCTACCAAAGCCTGTCAGAGAGCATTGATGCCATGGGCTTTGCCCAGTATCAGATGTCAAAGTTCAATGAGTATAAAAAACATGTCCCGGCCTTAATCAAAGGGATCCACGCCATGGCGCTGATGAACGCCTTTTCGTACCTGCCGGTGGCGCAGTGGAGTCAGCAGCTGCATATCCTTAATCAGGAGCTGGCCCAGCGTAAAAAAGATCAGCACTACGTCAGCAAAGACAAGCAACCCCGGATTATGATCACCGGCTCACCGATTATTTTCCCTAACATCAAAATCCCCTTGCTGATTGAAGAAACCGGAGGCATTCTGGTGGGCGACGAAACCTGTATGGGCGAGCGTTCGCTTTATGATCCCACCGTCGTGGTGGACCAGAGCTTTGACGGCTTGATGCGGTCCCTGGCCAATCGCTACACCCGGCCCTGCACCTGTCCGACCTTTGTCGACAACAGCCAGCGGATCTACCGGATCAAACAGATGATTGCCGACCATCAGGTTCAGGGAGTGGTTTATCACGTCCTGCGGGGCTGTCTGGTCTATGATTTTGAATACCAGACCCTGGAAGATGAGCTGGGCAAACTGGGCGTCCCGGTGATCCGGGTCGAAAGTGATTACAACGAAGAAGATATTGAACAATTACGGATCCGGATTGAAGCCTTTATTGAGCTGATCAAACTGAAAAAAACAGAAATAGCAGGCTGACTCTTAACTGCCGTACCGACCAATTGTTAATCTGTTGTATGCGCGCAATTCGTACAGTTGCGAAATTAGGTAAATTTAAATACTCCAGTTGTTCACCGCAACTGTTCGCCTTGAGGCACACAACATGATGTAACAATTGTCGGTACTGGGTTAGGTTTTGAAAGATTCTAGAAAACAGGAGAATAACATGAATAGAAATTATTATGCCGGACTCGACGGTGGCTCAACTTATACCAAGGCGGCGCTGATCTGCCAGAACCAGGTGGTGGATGCGATGGTCACCAACACCGGGATTGACAATAATGCCGCGGCCAGTGCCCTGATTGAAAAAATGTGTAGCCGCCGGGGGATCAACCGCGCTCAGGTGCGCTATACCATGGCCACCGGTTACAGCCGCAAGGTCTTTGATATTGCCGATGACGATATCTCCGAAATTACCGCCCATGCCTATGGGGTACGCTTAACCGCACCGCCGGATTACCGGCCGGGGATGATTATTGATATCGGCGGCCAGGACAGTAAAATCATTTATTTAGATCAGCATTACGCCGTTAAAAACTTTACCATGAACGATAAATGCGCCGCCGGCACCGGCAAATTTATGGAAGTCATTGCCCAGATTCTGGAAACCACCATCGATCAGGTCGGCCCGCTGTCGCTGGAAAGCAAGGCCCCCTGTGATATCAACAGCACCTGTGTGGTGTTTGCCCAGTCGGAAGTGGTGTCGCTGGTGGCCCGGAAATATGACCGCCGGGATATTCTGGCCGGGATGCATTTATCGATGGCCAAACGGATCATTAAAATGATGAAAAAAGCCGAAAAAGGCGGGGATATCCTGATGACCGGCGGCGGTGCCCTGAATATCGGGGTCCATAAAGCCTTTGAAGAAGAGCTGATGCGGGACGTCTATGTGGCCAGACACCCCCAGTTTAACGGGGCCATTGGCGCCGCCCTGATTGCCAGCGAGCGGGCCTGACCATGGGCCTGACATTACTGCTCCCGGTTCTGGCCACGGCCCTGTCAGTGGGGCTGAGCTGCGGCACCTGCTGCAGTCCGGCGGTCAGTGTCTTTTTGTCCAGCTATATCATCACCCATGCCGGGGGGCTGAAAAAATCGCTGCTGGCTTTTTCCAGCTTTTTTATCGGCAAGGTCATCGCCGTGGTGCTGTTATGCGGTCTGGCGGCGCTGATCGGCAGTCAGTTTATTGATGCCGCCGGTTATGTCGGCGGGGTCAACCTGGGCCTGCTGATGGAGCTGGCGATGATTGCTCTGGGCCTGGTGCTGATCGGAAAATGGCTGCGGGATTACAAAAAACCGGCCCACAGCTGTTCCGGTTGTGGCGGTGAAAAAAAGAATCGTATCACAGACGCCCAGGGCGCCAAAGGGCTGCTGCCGCTGTTTTCAGCCGGCCTGGCCTATGGGGCATCGCCCTGTGCCCCGCTGCTGATGATGATGGGGGTGGCCGCCACCCTGCCGCTGGCCACGGCCGTTCTGGTGGGTGGGGTCTTTGCCGCCGCCAGTACCCTGACCCCGGTGCTGCTGATGGTACTGTTATCCGGAGTGCTGTCGGGGAAAATTGCCACCGAAATTCCCCGGCAACTGCAGTGGTTTCGCTTAGCCAGCTACGTGCTGCTGACCCTGTTTTCGGCCGGGGCCTTGATCAATTTAGTGTGAACAGGTTTAAAATGAGAGAGTTAAATAGGAGGTGTTTAAGATGAAGAATAAAATTATCCGGCAATTCGCGGCGGCCGTCGCCGCCTTACTGATCGTCTATGGGGTGGGGGTCAATACCTTCCGCAGCTATGAACAGGTGATGGCCGCCCAGGCCGAAATTCCCCCGGCCATTGTGGTCAAGAATAATGCCGCCGCCGGTGAAAGCGAAAGCGTCACCACCGCCGTCACCAGCGATACCGCCAGCACCGCGGCAACGACCAGCGAAGCCGCCAGTAGCACTGCGGAATCCACCACGGAGACCGAATCAGTCACCATGGCCGCGGCGGCACCAGTCGAAACCCCGGCGATAGTCGAAGCAACCCCGGCCGTCACGGAACCGGTAGTCACCGAACCCGAACCCGATGTCCCCAGCCTCAGCGAATTTATGTCCCAATTGCGCTGCGGCGGTTGCGGTAAAAACTGCTCATTGCTTAACCCCCGCTGCGGCGTCGGCAACCAGAAAGCCCAGCAGGCCGAAGCTGAGTATTATGCCACCTACAGCTAAAAAAACGGGTTGCGGTAAAACAGATTGAGTGAATCAGGTGAATTGCGGTAACTAATTGGGGCACGTCTGCGAGGTCGAAAGAACAATTGTTTCATATAAAAAAGGAACCGTCCGGTTAATTTACAAAAGCCCTGAAACGCAGCCATAGCAGTCGTTTCAGGGCTTTTTCGGGGTTGCCAAAGGAGTGGTTCAACCCGGCCAAACAAGCTCAAATCGGCGCGCCAAACAATTTAATCATTGACAAAGCTCGGCAGAGGGTATAAAATAGTTTTAGAACATATGTACCAACTTCTGTTGCAATGGATGAAAAAGGTGAACCGTGGAACGGATTATTTTACACTCAGATATGAACAGCTTTTATGCCAATGTGGAATGTTTATATCATCCCGAAATCAGAGATCTCCCGGTGGCGGTGGGCGGAAATCCGGAGCAACGCCATGGTATTATTCTGGCCAAAAACCAGAAAGCGAAGGAAGCTGGGGTCAAAACCGGGGAAGTGTTATGGCAGGCCCGGGGAAAATGTCCCGGGCTGGTGGTGATGCCCCCCAATTATCAATTGTATCTGCGCTTTTCCCGGCTGGCCCGGAAGATCTACAACCGCTATTCCGATCAGGTGGAGCCCTTCGGCCTCGATGAAGCCTGGCTCGACGTCACCGCCAGTGCCCGGATTCACGGCAGCGGTTTGACCATCGCCGAAAAAATCAGCCAAAATATCCAGGACGAGCTGGGGATCACCGTGTCGATCGGGGTTTCCTGGAACAAGATCTTTGCTAAGTTTGGTTCGGACTACCAGAAACCTAATGCCATCACCGTCATTACCCGGGATAATTATAAAAAAATTATTTGGCCGCAGGAGGTCGGAGATCTCCTCTATGTGGGCCCGGCCACCAAAAAAAAGCTGCTCAAATATGGCATCGCGACGATTGGCCAGTTGGCCGAAACATCCGTGGATTTTCTGGTCCTCCAGTTTGGTAAAATGGGAGCAGTGTTATGGCGCTTTGCCAATGGCCTGGATGATAGCCCGGTCAAAGCCTTTGATGAGCATTATAACGGCAACGAACGGATCCTCAAAAGCATTGGCAACAGCATCACCACGCCCCGGGATTTAAAAGACCTGAAGGATGTCAAGCTGATCATCTATATGCTGACCGAAAGCGTGGCCATGCGGTTACGGGAAACCGGCTGCTATTGCCTGACTGTGGCTATCCATGTGCGCAACAAAGAATTGCACAGCTTCACCCGGCAGCAAAAACTCGCCAAGCCCTCGGATCTGACCCGGGAAATAGCCGAAGCGGCCATCGCGTTATTTGAAAACAATTATGATTTCAGCTCGGATATCCGCTCCATGGGGGTGCGGGTCACCGATCTGGTGCCGGACTCAACCCCGATTCAGCTGGATCTGTTCGGCAATGAAGAACTTCGGGTCCGCCAGGCCCGGCTTGATGATACCGTCGATGACTTGCGCAAACGCTTTGGCAATCTGGCCCTGCGGCGAGCTGTCACCATCGGCGATTCGATGAGCGGTCTGGACCCAAAAAAAGATCACATTATCCATCCGATTGGTTACTTTTAAAGGAGATGTTAGAAAATGGCAATAAAAAAATTTGTCCCGGTGATTGCAAAATTTGAGGAAGATGGCAGAATTATTCCCCTCCAGGTTTTATGGGAGGACGGTCGGGTTTTTAACATCGACCGGGTTCTGGATATGCGCCCGGGGGTCTCCCTGAAGGTTGGCGGACAGGGGATTCGCTACACCTGCCGGATCCAGAACAAAGAAGTCTGTCTCTATTATGAAGAACCCAAATGGTTTGTCGAGGGCAGGGAAAGATAGGGAATAAAGCCGGATGCGAAAAATAGATAGAGAGAAAAGAATCCTCACCTTAATGATAAAAATCTATTGCCGTAAAAAACATTGCTCCCAAGATCTGTGTGAGGAGTGCCGGGCCCTGTTAAGCTATGCCTTGAACCGCCTGGATCATTGCCGCTACGGTGACAAAAAGGGTTTTTGCAATCACTGTCCAAGCCCCTGCTATAATCAGGCGAATCAGGTGAAAATTCGTGAAGTGATGGGTTTTAGCGGATCGCGGCTGATTTTTTATCATCCCGTCATGGTTATCAGACATCTGCTGTCGTAGTGCGACAGCAGATGTTTTTTTACGTTAATTTTGGGGTTCAGCTATCGCCCAGAAATCCTGCAAGGCTTTTTCCAGCTCGGCCGTATTTCGGATCCGGCGATGGGGAAACCACTCCCGGGGAAACAGCTGGCGATAGCTGGGGCTGCTGAAGCGCTCATCGATCAGGACGATCACGCCGCGGTCGGTTTCGGTTCTTATCACCCGTCCGGCGGCCTGGAGGACCTTGTTCATACCGGGGTAGAGGTAGGAATACTCATAGCCGGCGTGGTTTTTCGCATTAAAATAATCGCGGATGATGTCGCGCTCAAAACAGATCTGGGGAAGACCGACGCCGACAATAATGGCGCCGATCAGGCCCTCGTGCTTTAAGTCCACGCCTTCGGAAAAGATCCCGCCCAGCACCGCAAAGCCCAGCATCCCGGCCGGGGCAGCCCCGGGTACCGGTCGGAACTGAGCCAGGAACAGCTCCCGGTCGTCCTCGTTCATTTCCGGAGCCTGCCGGATGGTGATGACCTCCGGGTAGCTGGTGCTAAAAATCTCAAACACCGCGTTCATATATTTATAGGAGGGAAAATAGACCAGATAGTTGCCCGGTTGTTGCGCCAGCACCGTTTTGATCCGATCGGCAATGACGGGGTAGGTTTTTTCGCGGTTCCGGAAGGTGGTGGAGATGGTATCGGCGATCAGCAGTTCCCGGTTTTTGACATCAAAGGGCGAGGGCAGGCTGATCTTATAGCTGTCGGGGTCGCCGCCCAGAATTTCCGCAAAATAGTCTAGCGGTGACAGCGTGGCGGAAAAAAAGATCGCCGCCCGGCCGCGCTTGATGGCTTCGCCAAGCAGGTGGGAGGGGTCCAGACAAAAGAGTTTTATTTTGGTATCGCCGTTGCCGTTTTCCACATAGGTCAGAAAGCGGTCATCATAAAAATCGGCGGTACGCATAAAGGTCAGGGCGTTGAAATACAGTTCCAGCAGCTGTTCGTGGGAGTCGTTGCCCTCGTTTTTGACCAGCCATGCTTCAGCCAGATTAATAAACGTAAGCAGTAGCGGCAAGAAATCTTTGGGCGCCTCCGGTTGGCGATAATGCTGGCTGGTCTCAGCCAGTTTCCGCAGCCCGATCATATGGGTGTTGAGTTTCCCCAGCGCCTTGGCGATGCCGGGATCGGTATCCTTAAACAGGCGCCGCAGTTCCAGGAACGGTTTTTTATAAAGCTCCGCCGAAAACATCGAGCGGGCCCGGTCCACCAGATTGTGGGCCTCGTCAATCAGAAAGGTGTAGTCGCCGCCGTTATCGATAAAAAAGCGCTTGAGATAAACCCGGGGATCAAAGACATAGTTGTAATCACAGATCACGCAGTCACACCAGAGCGTTAAATCCAGGGAGAATTCAAAGGGGCAGACCTGATGCTTGTGGGCATAGTCTTCAATGAGCGGTCGGGTCAGGCGGTGCTCCTGCTCCAGCAGATCAAGAATAGCCCCGTTGACGCGATCAAAATGACCCCGGGCGTACTGGCAGTGATCGGGATCGCAGATGGTTTCGGTCTGAAAACAGATTTTATCCTTGGCGGTGAGGGTGACGCTTTTAAAAGCCAGCCCCTGCTCCGCCATTTTGGCAAAGGCTTCCTCGGCCACCTCCCGGACAATGGTTTTGGCGGTCAAATAAAAAATTTTACCCGTATGCCCTTCGGCCATTGATTTGATGGCGGGAAACAGGGTTGACATCGTTTTTCCGATCCCGGTGGGGGCCTGAACAAACAGCTTTTGCTGTTCGGCAATGGTTTTATAAACCGCTACGGCCAGTTCCCGCTGGCCCCGGCGATAGCTCACAAAGGGAAAATCCAGGGCCCGGATGGCAGCATTTCGCTTCGCCACCCAGTCGCTGGTCAGACGGGCCCAGACCAGGTACTGATCGATCAGCTCGTAAAAGAAGGTGGTCAGTTCGGCTTGGCTGAAGACTTTTAGAAACTGCTTGATCTCATCGCTGTCCAGCTGAAAATAGGTCAGCTGAACGCTGATTTCCGGCAGCTCATTCTGGATGGCGTAAATAAAAGCGTAGCATTTGGCCTGGGCCCAATGGGTTTCGCTGTAATCGGCGTCGATGGATTCCAGGGGCCGGTTGGTGGACTTGATCTCGTCGACAATAATCCCGGTAGTGCCGGCGATGATGCCGTCGGCCCGGCCTTCGATCCGGAAGCTGAAGCCTTCATAAGCGAAGCAGTATTTTAGCGACACCTCAGGGGTATAGCCCTTGTCCTGATTGTCCTTCTGAACCTTCTGGTGGGCCCGGGTTCCTTCCAGGGCGCTGGCGTTGCTGATAAACTGGGAATCGATATTTCCACAACGGAGCATAAACTCCACCAGATTGCGAACAGATAGTTTTATTTCGGGTTGACTCGTCATTTTTTCACCTGTGATCTTTTGATAGCGCTTTGATAGATTTAATTTTATGCTAAAAAGCGGAGAAAGTATAGCAGATTTACCGCCGGGTTATGATTCCTATCGATGAGTGGGGGAAGACAGTAATTGGCGGGGTAAAGGGTCAGAAAAGGGTTGAGTCGCTGATGAAATCAACCAGCCGCTTAGGTAGCAGGAATGGTTGGGGGAGAAAGATATCTTAAAGAATGCTTAATTTTATGCCTGAAATATCTTCCCAAACTGGGCGTAAATCCCTGAAAATTAAAATATTTACCGCGGCTGAAGGTCATTTTTTTAGCATTTATTTATTTAAATGCATTTAATGACATGGGTGGTCTGAGGTTTGGGATAAAAAATTGATTCCCGCAACCGCCATCAAAAATAGCGACTGAATTGATGCAAAAATTAGAAGGTTAACAGCTCGACCATTAAATAGGTGCATTTGTTTTTGGAGATACTTGAAAAAACTTAAAACCCCGGCAACCGATATCATCATTGGGATTAAAAGTATGCCGTTCTTTAATTGAACCTGTCCATAAGTAGATTAAGGTTACCCGAATTAAATGTATTCAAAAGCAACGTTTTGCTTAAGGGATGATCTGTTAAATAATGAACGAAATATTTCTGAAGGCCTAAGTTGTTTGAGAAATAACAAACAAGTAAATGCAATATATTGTCAAAAAAAGAAAAAATATTGACAGAAATAACAGAAGATGTTAACCTTATGAAAATTATAAAACAGACGTGCACAAATTGGGTTTGAACAGAAAACTCGAAAATTGCAAGGCAATGATTAAAGGAGGTCAATAAAATGGAATTTGGACTAAGAGAATGGAAACTGAGTGATGCTGAAAGCATTGTACCCCTGGCCAACAATGAAAAGATAGCCGAAAATTTGAGAAACACATTTCCCTATCCCTACACCCTGGATGATGCCCATCTTTTTATTACCAAAAGTATTCACCAGAACAAAAGAAAGCATTTGAATAAAGCTATCACAATCGATGATTCACCAGTCGGGGCGATCAGCTTGCTGATGCAGGAAGATGTCAGTTGTAAAAGTGGCGAGCTGGGTTTCTGGCTGGGTGAACCCTACTGGGGAAAAGGGATCATGACCCAGTCCATTCAGCAGATCTGTGAAAAAGCTTTTGCTGACTCGAATATGGTAAGAATCTATGGCCGCCCCTTTGCTGAAAATCAGAAGGCCCGACGAACTATGGAAAAAGCCGGATTTCAGCTAGAAGGTATTTTTCAGAAGAGTATTTATAAAAATGGCAAACTTCAGGATTCCTGCATGTATGCGTTAACAAAATAAAAACCATGGATTTGGCCCTGGCGGCATCAAGATCGTCAATTAAATGCATATAAAAAGCTGTCGTTGTGAGAGAACATGAATCGTCACAATAAAAAGAACTTCGCAAGAGGTTCTTTTTGTTTGGGGATAAATGGGAATCGCAAAAAGAAAAACAAAAAAGTTTGATATATGCTTTTAAGGGAATAAAAAAGTAATGTAAATAGATTTCATCCCAGATGAGGATCACTCACGATAAGAAAGGGAATAATAATTTATCGCTCCGGAATGGCTGATTAAAAGTTGTAAATAGAAGTTAAAAGATAAAAAATCTTAAAATAACTTATGACAGAATATCAGGACTTGAAAGCCAGGGACACCAAAATAATTGCAAAATATTAGATAATCATCAAAAGAAAACGAATACAACACTCAAAAAACAGATTAAATAATAAAATTTACTAAAAAAATCATTGACAGGCCTATTGAATACGAGTACAATGATCTTGAAAATACAATAGTAATTACAATATTATTTACAATTTACTAAAAAATGCGCAGAAAATCTTTAGTGCCTTCCCGTTTAAGTATGAATCATCAAGAAAGGAGGATGTAAAGGGTTGCACCCAAACTACAAGCAGGGTGTAAAATCAATTCCGGGAGCAGGAACGACTGGATATATGAGTGGGGTGTTGATGGTTGGACATGGGGTTGACTGTTCATGCATGAGATGCAGACAGTTATTAAGAAGAAAATGTCATTGTTAGTTCATTATTACAGAGTAACACACAAAGGAGAAAGAATTATGAACAAACCATTAAAAAAGTCGGCCATTAATCTTTATGGATTGCCGTCATTTGGATTTCAGACCATGGTCAATATCGAAGTTATGTTTTTTGCAGCCTTCCTCACCGATTTTGCAAAAATCCCATTAGCGCTAGTAAGCACCATCTTACTGGCCACCAGTATTGCTGATATTTTAGCGGTACCCACCGCTGGGGTCATTTTAGAAAAAAGCAACATGAAATGGGGTAAATACCGTTCATGGCTGCTGGTTGGTCCACCTGTTGCCGCCCTCTTTTATATTCTGCAGTTTTCCCAAATCGGCGGCGCAGCAGAAATAAGTGCAGTTATTATCTTTATCGGTTTTGTTGTCAGTCATCTGGTCTGGAATACTTTCTATGCCGCCCATATTTCGATGAACAACGCTCTGACTACGGTCCGGGAAGAACGAATCTCGATGGCCAGTAACCGGGGGATGTTCAATGCCGCAGGCGCCCTGGTATTTTCTTACTTTGGCGTAAAAGCCATTGCCGCCATTGGTGCCGGCGTTGGTAGTCCGGTTTTAGGTTATACCATTATGGCCGCTATTACCGGCGGTATTATGATCACTTGTAATCTTATTTACTATGTCATCACCAAAGACTATGCTCAAAACGGCAGCGAGGCGCAAGCCGGAAAACCAGCCGAAAAGATGTCAGTTGGCGAAATGTTCAAACAGATTATTGTTAATCCGCCATTGATTGGCTTAATGCTGGTGGAACTGGGTCGATATTTAGGCCGCTTCATTATTTTCGGAATGGCTTTCTATTATTTCAAATATGTCATCAACGATTTACCCGGACTGGCACTGTTCATGACCGGATTAACAATTTCCAGCTTCTTTGCTGCCATGATAGCCGCACCGGTTGCCAAACGACTGGGTGAAAAAACAACCTACATGCTGGCCCTCAGTTTGTTGGTTATCGGCTTACTGCTGGTATGGTTTATGCCACTTGAAGCGACCGCTTTCAAAATTATTATGTTCGTTGCTTACATCGGTTACGGTTTGCCTGATTCACTGGGCGTTGCGATGTACTCTGCTACCGTTGATTATGGCGAATGGAAAACCGGCAAAAATGCCCGTGGTTTCATTATGTCACTGATCAGTTTCCCGATTAAAATATCCGTCTTTGTCCGTTCGGTTATCATTGCCGCCGTGCTTGGTTCTGTTGGTTATGTCGCTGATATGGCCACAACACCAGAATTAGTTCAGGCGATTAAAAACGGCATCGCTTTATACCCAGCGATCATCATGGTTATCGGACTCGTGTTAATGTTTGGATTGTACACCTTAACACCAAAAAGAATGGCTGAAATGAGTCAAGAAGTCGCAGAACGAAAACAATCACCATTGGAATAAATCTTATTTTAAACCGGAGCGCTGTGCACACACTGCTCCGGTCCAAAATACTGAATCATTAGAAAAACATAAAAGGAGAAAAAAATGTCAAAAATTGAAGAAGTCAAAGCAAAGGTCGAAGCCGGAAAGTCAAAACTGGTTCCCGGACTGGTCCAGGAAGCCCTGGATGAAGGCAGCGCTCCCGGCGAAATTCTCCAGGCGATGGTCGATTCCATGAGCGTGGTTGGGGATAAATTCTCATCCGGAGAAATTTTTGTTCCGGAAATGCTGATCGCTGCCAAAGCCATGTCAAAAGGCGTAGAAGTTTTA
>NZ_JBGSHG010000086.1:0-10981 GCF_041752335.1 Acetobacterium sp.
TGATCGATGAACTTGATCTAATTGAGCTGTTTGAAGCCCCTGGGCATGGTCGAGTACTTGGTGAAGTTACTGAAAAGCAGAAGGATCTTTATGAAGCATTAGGGATTGATCCTCCATCGTTATAAATTTCGGGAATCCAGGATAGATAGTCGATCTTTTTTAGTAACGACAGATTTTTAAAATGTTCCTTTCGTAATTGATCTGTTTTCGGCTGATTATAGCCAGTTGGAAGGGGGAGCCTATGATCATTCATATATTTTACCCATAACTGGCATTTACATGGCTTCTGGGGATCAATTAAACTGCATCTCATTTCAAATAACTCCTGCAGCTGCTTTCTTGCTCTGAATAGCGTAACCTTGACGTTGTCAACTGACATATCGAGGATCTCGGCAATTTCTTTGTTTTTGAGGCCGGTACAGGTTTTTAGCAAAAAACAAACCCGTTGGTTTTTGGGCAGGCATTTTAAAAAAGCTTGCAGACATTTTTCGCGCAGTTCATCCATCACCAAATCATCATCAAAATCACAATTGTATTCGATACTATCAAAGAATTCTTTTTCGGTAATCCCTAAATTTTCAGTTATTCTGATCAATGGCAGCTTGTTTATATAGTTGAAATACTTGTAGCACTCATTTATGACAATCCGGTATAGCCAGGTGAACAGCTTTGATTCGCTTCTAAATTTACTTAAATTTTTAAAAGCATTTAAAAACGAATTCTGAAGGACATCCTCTGTATCCTGCTGATTATCGATCATTCTAAAGGCACAAGCATATAATTTATCATAATCCTGGATGATCAGGTTCTCCAGTTCCATCTGCAAATCGACGTAATCAGAATTGTTATTCATAATTATAACCATGTTTCTTAGGAAACATGCCTCCTTTTTATATCTATGTTGGGACTTTGATTTTAAAGGATCGCGGTGGATGTATCGAACCACCATCATCCGATACTGTACATCTTCGACTGCTTCACTGCTAAAGCGATTCTGAAAAAGATGGCCGCTTTGTCCATCTTTGTTGTTGTTCAGTTAAGCATATCAATCGTTATCTGTTTCATGACGCGGGGACGTTTCGTTTGTCATATTCCCCGCTTCAACGCCTGCTCCACCATCATCTTACCCAGTCCCAGCACCCGGCTCAACTGGCGGATACTACCGCCGCTTTCTAGCTGAATCTGTCGGATCAGCTGATTGCGCTTGTCAACAGACAGTTCGCCCAGATTTCGGTATTCACTGTTATGTTTTAGCATAGCCGTGAGCAGTTCATCACTCGTTCTGGTTTTTAGGTGGATTTCCAGACAGTCATCCTGGTTTTCTTCCTCCGAAAAACGAATAAAATCGGCCGCCGTCGGAAAATAGTCTTTGATGATCCCACTATCAAGTGTCGTCGGATTTCCCTGATAAGCCTGAATCATTTTATGATAACTACTCCACGGATAGTCTTCTAATCGGGTTACCATTCCCGCTTTTAAGGGATTACAGTGAATGTAGCGAACCACTGTCATCAGATACTGGTCGTCTTCCACTGCTTCACTGCTAAAACGATTCTGAAAAAGATGGCCAGTTCTTCCATACTTATTGTTGTGCAATTGCACATACCCAACCGTAATCCGTTTGATGCTGGTACCCAACTCTTCCCCTTCTTTGATGAGTAGATGCACATGGTTATCCATAAGACAATAAGCATACAACTGAAACCCGCCGGTTTCTCTGGCTTTGTTAAGCTTTTCCATAAAAATCGATCGATCTGAATCATCCAAAAAAAGATTACGTCCATCCAAGCCTTTCAGCATGACGTGGTAAATTCCAGTTGTGCTTTTAACTCGTGCTTGTCTTGCCATTTCTGATTTCACCTCCTGTTGTTTTTGATAGTATACCACAATTTTGATGGTATGACAAACGAAACGTCCCCACGTCATGTACAAACTTCATGCAAACTTCATGCAAACTTAATACAAACTTCATACAAACCATGCATATACTTTACGCAAATTTTACATGAACATTAGGTAAAAGACTTGATTATTGAATAACCTTAGTTTAGAATTATTATAATATAAATAAAATGACTGGAGAGTTTAAAAATGAAATGGTTTTACAACATGAAGATCAGAACAAAGCTTTTAACGGGGTTTATGATGGTAGCCGTCATCGTCGGTATTGTGGGCTATGTGGGGATCACAAATATAAAAGCGTTGGATGCATCCAGCACAAAACTGTATGAACACGTGACACTACCTACCTCGGCAAGTGGCGATATGGGTATTGAGTTTGGGAAGATCAATAGCTACATCAGAGATATGATTATTGCGGATGATCCCACAATCATTGCGGCAAATGGAGATAAAATCGCCGCCAGCCGTGAAAAAATCACCCAAATATCCGAAACCTTTGAACAGAATATTCTCAATGATGAGATGCAGCAACTGTATCAGCAGTTCATCGATTCCCGAAAAGTTTATGCGACAGAGCTGGAAGCCGTGATGGCCTTGGCCAGCCAAAATCAGGACGAAGAAGCCCTTGCCCGCTTAGCAACTACCGGGGTCGCCGGGATTGCCTCGCAAACCGAACAGGATGCCCTGGAAAAAATCCACGATATGACTATAGAGGATGGCAAAGAACTGTCCGAGGCCAACAACAACCAGACAAACAACGTTGTGACAACCATGACGACCTTGATGGTGATCGGCGTTCTGATGGCCCTGTCCCTGGGGTTTTTCCTCAGTATGATCATCAGCCGTATGCTTAAAAAAGCGGAATATATGATCAAAGAAATACGTCTGGGTCATTTGAGTGAACGGCTGAATATAAATAGCCGCGATGAAATCGGCCAGATGGCTATGGCTATGGACGGACTGGCGGATGATCTACAAAATGTGGTAATTGCTACCATGAACCAAATTTCCGAAGGCGATGTCTCGGCAATGATTGAAGTCAAGGATGACCGGGACGAAATCTCACCAGCACTTATAAAGACCATCGCAACCATCCGGGATCTGATTACTGAATCAACCATGCTGTCCCAAGCTGCGGTGGAAGGACGCCTGGACACGCGAGGTACAGCAGATGCCTTTAAGGGCGGGTTTAAAGAAATTGTTGGCGGAGTCAATGCGATGCTTAATGCCCTGGTTGGCTACATCGATGTCATGCCCAACCCGGTTTTAATCATTGATAATGACTTCGAAATTCTCTATATGAATGATTCAGGTGCTCAGACGGCGGGACTTTCCAAAAAAGAAGCCCTCGGTCAGACCTGTCACAGTCTTTTTAAGACTTCCGATTGCCATTCGGAAAACTGTGCCTGTACCAGAGCGATGCGTACCGGGAATACCGCCAGCAGCGAAACGGATGCGCACCCAAATGGTTTAGATCTTGATATTTCTTATACCGGGTTGCCAATTACCAATCATTCCGGAAAAATTATTGGTGCCATGGAATTCATCACCGATCTCACAGCCATCCGCAAAGAAGAACGACGGATGATAAAAATCTCGGACTATCAGCAAAATGAAACTAAAAAGCTGGTGACGGAACTCACCAAACTTTCCCAGGGAAATACCGATGTTGTGATTGAGCTTACCGCCTGTGACGCTGATACTCAGACGACCTATGAGACCTTCTTGCTTATCGGCAATTCTGTCAATCAATGTGTGGCATCCATCAAAGCACTAGTTAAAGACGTTGGCATGCTGGCGCAGGCTGGTATCGCAGGAAAACTCGATACCCGGGCGGATATCAGCACACATCAGGGCGATTTCGCCCGGATTGTTAACGGCGTCAACGACACTCTTGATGCCGTAGTTGCACCGGTTCAGGAAGCATCAGCGACCTTAAACGAACTGGCTCGGGGGAACCTGAACACCGCGATGGTGGGGACTTATCAGGGCGATTACACCCTGATCAAGGACAATATGAATCAAACCGCCGACTTCCTCAAACGCTATGTCAGTGAAATCACCACTACCTTAGAAGAAATCGGCCGGGGAAACCTGAATCGGCACATCACCGAGGACTATTTGGGTGATTTCCAGGCCATCAAAACAGCACTGAACGACATCACCACCAATCTCAGTGCCACCATGTCCGACATTAATATTGCCGCCAGTCAAGTTGAAATCGGGTCTCAGCAGATTTCCGATGGCGGTCAGGCCTTGTCCCAGGGTACCACCGAACAGGCCAGTGCGATCCAAGAGCTAACCGCTTCCATTGAAGAAGTCGCCGCTGAAACCAAGAAAAACGCGATGAGTGCCAATGAAGCCAATGACTTGGCCCTAAAGGTTCGAAGTAATGCTGTAGTGGGCAATGATCAGATGAATAAGATGGTCTCCGCCATGGTGGATATTAACGAATCATCAAAAAACATTTCCAAGATCATCAAAGTCATCGATGACATCGCCTTCCAGACCAATATTCTGGCTCTGAACGCCGCCGTTGAAGCCGCCCGGGCGGGCCAGCATGGCAAAGGATTTGCGGTGGTTGCCGAAGAAGTCAGAAGTCTGGCCGCCCGCAGTGCCGAAGCCGCCAAGGAAACCACCGGTCTGATTGAAGGCTCCATTGACAGGGTCAATGCGGGTACCAAAATTGCCGGTCAGACCGAAGAAAGCCTCAAAGAAATCTTAAATCAAATCCAAAAAGTAACCGATCTGGTCGGTAATATCGCCCAGGCCTCGAGCGACCAGGCCTCTGAAATCGCCCAAATCAACCGGGGCATTGAGCAGGTATCTGAGGTCGTTCAAACCAACTCCGCCACCGCCGAAGAAAGCGCCGCCGCCAGTGAAGAGCTTTCCGGCCAGGCTGAAATGCTCAAACAAATGGTGGAGGCCTTTAAAATCAAGGATTCAAGCACATCGCATTCAATCGGAAAAGAGACAGTTTTCAAACCAGTGAAAACCACCAGTTCACATTCGTCCGAAGTTACGATCAATTTAGATTGTGACATCGACAAATACTAACCTCACAGCGCATTGAAACAAATGAAGTAACGCACCAAATGTGGTTAAAATATTTGACATCACATTTGGTGCCAGCGAAGAATCAGAAAAAAACAGCGAACTTTGAGTTACTGTTTTTTTATTAGCAATTTTTTTATTGGTAAGATTTTTTTAGATATTTTTATTTCGGATTTCGAGTAATAGGGATGGCAGGCAAAAAAACCTGCCTTCCCCGTTTCTTCTGTCACTAACTGCTCTCGTTCACCGTGGTTTATAGGTAAATCCGTCTTTTTCACTAACAAAAATATCAGACCTATTCGTTATCGTATTTCTTACATAGCCATTCGCAATAAACCGTTCTGACTGTTCATGATAATGACCAGAACCACAGACCACCAGAATTGTTGTTTTAGGTGGCAAAGCATTCAATTTGAGATTAGTATTTTTAAATATTTTATCATCACGTTTCTCGTTGGTTGAATCTTCGTGGTGTTATAAATGAATCAATCAAACTGCTTTTATTTAGATGTATATTACACAAGCATACAAGTATGATTACAGTGAACAATAGTATTATCAAAAGACCAAATAGCATCCCATGACACGGGGACGTTTCGTTTGTCATGCTCATCGTTTCACAGCCTAACTACCTCAATCTTGCCCAGCCCCAGTGCCAGACTCAACTGGCGGATACTACCGCCGGTTTCCGGCTGAATCTGTCAGATCAGATAATTTTGTTTTTCAACCGACAACTCGCCAGATCCCGATATTTTTCATTTTGTTTCAGCATATCAGCAAACTGTTCATCCGTCCATTTTTTCAGGTGAATTTCCAGACCCTCCTCTTAATTTTCTTGCGCTGAAAAACAAATAAAATCTGCCAACGTCGGAAAATCGTCTTTGATAACAGCAATATCCAGTGTCAATGAATTCTTCTGATAGACTCTGGTAATTGTACGCCAACGGATACTTTTCCCATCGACCTAACGTTAGCCTTTTACGGAATTGTCGTACTTTTTATCCTTGCTTGCTTTGTCATTTCTGATTTCATCTATTTTTTTGGCCAGTAGCGCATGTTCTAAATAACATGACCAACGAACTGTCCCCGTGGTATGCGACTTTAAGTTACGTTGTACCAGGCCCAGGATACCAAAAAAGCCTTGTAAATTGTGGCTAAAACCGTTAAACTAATCGTGAGCAATCAGGTTATCTGAAAAGGGTTTAATCAGACCATCGTTTAACGTCAGTTTGACAGACCGTCCATGTTTAAAGTTAGCTTTTTTGCATTTAATTGTCATATTGAAAGGAGTTTTTATGTTAAAACAAAATAAAGCAGAGAGTGTGGTAAACCGGGAGGTTTGCAAAATCTAATCTCTGCAAAACCTCCCGTATCGTATCCAATAGTTACAGGAGGAAAAAATAATGAAATATTCAAATAGAGAAAAAAACATTTATCAGGATCAACCCTGCCAGGAAAGTTTTTTCTGTCGGAATTGTGGCGGTGCCGTTTCATTTAGCGGCGCCGGAAGCAAACATCGTAATCATTGTCCCCATTGTCTATTCAGTCTCCATGTTGATGATTTACCGGGCGATCGATCGGCAAATTGCAGTGGCCTGATGGAACCCATCGGCATCTGGATTCGTAAGAATCAGGAATGGGCTATTATTCATCGCTGTCGGCGCTGTGGGCACCTCAGCTCCAATCGGATTGCCGCCGATGACAACCCCATTAAACTGATGTCCATCGCCGTGGCCCCTTTGGCCAGTCCGCCATTCCCACTGGAAAAAATGACGCAGATCCTAACCGGCGCTGAAGGTGGCAAAAATGAGTCGGATTGATCTGAAAAATTACGGTTTGAGCGAAGCATTGCGTTTGGAGGCCACTCAATATCCGGAAATTTTTGTCGGTCGCATCCTTTCTCAGTCAAAGGGAATCTACCGGGTTATTTCAGAAAGGGGCGAATTTTTTGCCGAACTGTCAGGCCGACTGCATTATGAGATTATTCAAGCCGCAGATTATCCGGCCGTCGGTGATTTTGTGATACTTGATCGTCAATCGGGAGCCAAGGGCAATGGCATTATTCATCATCTGCTCACTCGCAAAAGCACCTTTATTCGCAAAGCTGTCGGTTCATCCAGTGAAGCGCAGGTGATCACGGCCAATATCGATGCCGTCTTTATCTGTATGTCCGTCAACAACGATTTTAATCTCCGACGTCTCGAACGCTATTTGAGCCTGGTCTGGGAAAGCGGAGCGACTCCGGTGGTTGTCCTGACAAAAATCGATTTAACTGACGATCTGCTGACCAAATTCAGAGCCGCGGCGGCGATCGCCATCGGTGTCGACATCCTTGGTATTTCGACGCTGAAAAATGAAGGCTATCAGGATCTCATGGCTTATTTGTCGATTGGTCAGACGGTCGCACTACTCGGTTCTTCCGGGGTTGGAAAATCAACCCTGATCAATTGGCTAAGCGGTCACAAGCGCTTCGATACTCAAACAATCAGAAATGACGACAAGGGCCGCCATACCACCACAAGACGAGAACTGATCCGCTTACCCGAGGGCGGCATGCTAATCGATACGCCGGGGATGCGTGAAATTGGAATGCTTGATGTTAAAGAAGGGTTTGACCGGACCTTCCGCGATGTGGAGGCTTACCTCGGAAAATGCCATTTTCGCAATTGCACTCACACCAACGAGCCAGGTTGCGGAATCTATGCTGCAATTAAAGCTGGTCAATTATCTGAGCAGCGCTGGCAAGCCTATCTGAATCTGACCTGCGAAAACGACTATTTCGAGGATAAAGCTGTCTATTTAAAAAAGAAAAAAGAAAAATTTTATCAGATCGCCCGTTTAAACCGAAACAATAAAAAACATTGATGTTAACAAAAAGACCTTGCCAGAATTGGTTATATTCTGACAAGGTTTTTTTTGTCCGGGTATGACAAGATGACGTTTGTGTTAACGGGTTTAAAGTTTAGCGTTGATTGCGCTAAAGCGAACTCAATTGACCTACACTTCCACCGGTTTCCTACCAAAATAATCGCCCCATCCAGATCGTTCCGTATTACATTGTCCGCGTTTACTCTGATTGTTTGCGGCGTCATCAGCCTGGGATACTAAAGCGCACCTGAGCATGTTGAGTTTGACCGCGCCCCGTAGGTTCTGACCAACGATGGGACCCCGCCATAATGCTACGGTTGCTTCCGTTACGCTATTGAAATCTTCCAAACCGCTCTGCCGGCGTCTTCACTAACTTTTACAGTTGGCTGCCAGCCGCGGTCAAGTAGTCCGAGCCAGACATGGCATGCGCATATGCCAATATCGACATTCGGGTGTTCCCATTTAAAGTGCTGGTATTCCGGTGGCATCGCAACAGTGATCGTATTGAAGGAATCTTCAAAGCCGAACCGCCACATTTGGGCATTTCCAGCCGAAGGCGCTTTTCGACCCAAGTCCAGCGCATACAATAGATCATCTGACAGATGACTAAAATTATCCGGATTCTCCAGCAACTCAGTAATTTCTTTCCGTTTATGGCTGATCGTCTTTTCTGTAATCCTGTCCATCAGACGCAATCCGCCATCTTCATAATAACCAAGTGGCGTGATGCAGATCGCCCGCACCCCTGTGGTCTCGCCTTTTGAATACCCAAACCCCTTGTTTGCTTCTTTTAACTGGTCAGGTGATTGTAAATGGGGCATCAAGCGTTCAAGCTCTGCCAGTTTGTAGTGCCCATACCAACAGCTGGAAATGTTCTTGCTCTGGGCGTAAAGAATCAGCAACTCCCCGACGAACCCCGCCTGTGAAATCGAGATGCTATCCGTTTCGGCCACAAACGCAATGTTATCTGGTGGTGATTTCATCAGTGGATAGAGTGTTTTTGTCGGATCGGCATGAAAGAATCGGATCGCAACGTGATGCTCAAACGGAATCGGCATTGACCTGGCAAAGTTTTTAATCGCGTCCATAGCGTCTTGATCAACAGGCATCATTTGATAACTGCGTGCCGATCGCCTGGCGTCGATCGTACTTTTAATCGAAAATGTAATTGACATTTGTTGTACCTCCATAAGTCTTGTTATTTAAAAAATGACGTGGGGACGTTTCCGTTTGTCATGCTCATCGCTTCAATGTCTGCTTCACCATTATTTTACCCAGTCCCAGCACCCGGCTCAACTGGCCGATACTGCCACCGCTTTCCTGCTGAATCTGTCAGATCAGCTAGGTTGCCCTTGTTATCGGACAGTTCGCCCAGATTCCGGTACTGGCGATTATGTTTTAGCATGTCAGTAAGCAGTTCCTCGCTCCATCTCGTTTTGGGGTGGATTTCCAGGCAGACATCCTGATTTTCTTCCTCCGAGAATCGAACAAAGTCTCCCGCTGTCTGAAAATAATCTTTGATGATCCCACTATCAAGGATCATCGGTTTTCCCAGATAGATCCCTTTGTCTTTATAGGATCATCGTTTTCTAGTCATGTATTGTTTATCTTATTTTCTGGATTTTGTGTACAACTATTTGTGAACATCATATTTTACTAAAAAATATACCCTCGATATGTTACCTTAAACTCATATCGAGGGCTAAAGTCGAGTAGACAGAATTACTTCTATATTTACAAGCCTTGAAACCTAACTCTTTCCAAATTTTGCTTTTTGACTTCGATACGACACCTCCACATGACATACGAGGATAGCATTCTTTAATTAACTCACATTGACCACTCGCTTTCTAAAATTTTCTACTGACACTACCTAGTTTCATATAACTCTTTGTTTACATCATTTTTCTTACTTTGCAACCTATCGAGCGCATCCAGATGTAATGATGCATCTCACTCTTATAAAACTCTTTTTAAAAAAATCAGTTGTGCATCCATAACCTTTTCAAAAATCTCGCCTTTATAAATATCAAAGTGACCAACGGGGTATTTGATTACAGTTGCTTTTTCTCCCAAGATTTCCGCTACTCCTTTGTAAGAATCTGGCGAAACTGTAGTGTCTTTCTCACACACAAGCATTAACACCGGGCATTCGACATTCATAGCCACTTTAGTAACGTCAGATCCTTGCATCATGAGCATACTCCTACCACAAATCTTATTTATGTAATGCTCTGATTCAGACATCAAGCTTTGATAGCCCTCAAATGCTCCAGGAGCATTAAGCAACGCAAATGATCCCGGTTTGCCAACCGCCGGAATAAAGTGAGTAGATAATCCAAACCTAGAACGTCCTTTATCCCTCTGCGCATGCATAAAAATCTTTAGAAAATAACCAAAACCCTCTCTTTTCAATATCAACTTGTCATCTTTGCCGTGATCTAAACTAGGACACTGGGATATGACCCCTGCTATTTTTTTATCTTCGGCTGCAATAATTATTCCATATCTTCCTGCCGCAGAAGTACTCCATAAAACAATTTTGTTTTCATCTATTTTTTCTTGGTTTCTGGTATATTCAATCACAGCTCTCAGATCTTCCATCTGTTTTATCCCGTTAAAAAGCTGCCTAGGTTCACCGCCGCTTTCACCAAAATAACGATAATCATATGTAATTGCAGCTACTCCAACATCAATAAATCTAAGGGCATAATCTTCTAGAACAGCATCCTTTGTTCCACAAAATCCATTGCTAAGAATTACACATGAGATCGGGTTCACCATATCTTCCGGCAGATATAACCACCCGCTGACAAAGGTATCCTCTATTGGAATGCTAATACTTTGGCGGTATTTTGGAATACTATTATCTTTTGGCATTCTGTTGATATCTTCAGCATCTACTGTTAAAAACGGACTAAAAATAACGACCGCCAAATAACCTATTATTAACCCAAAAACAATTACAACAATCAGGATCCCCACAAGCAATACCTTACCCTTTCAAATATTCACCAATTATGTGTTTGTCAATCAAAAAGTTTAGCGTTTGGTCTCGAAAAGTTGTGCACTTGCCAACACAATTTTGTTCATTAGCAGATGGTCGTCCAATCTCTTTTTAACAGAGTACCATCTGCGCAACTTTTGAATACTTTTT
>NZ_JBGSHG010000087.1:0-3737 GCF_041752335.1 Acetobacterium sp.
GGATAGTTTAAAAACCCATAATACCAATTTTGCGCTGCTGGTCTCCAAAAGCTTTACCGAACCCTTTAAAGAAGCGGTCGCCTATGGCAAGCACATTGCCGGATTGGGAAATATGCTGACTGGCAACAAGATCATGGTTCAGCGCTACGGCGATTTTTTAAGAGGCCGCCGTACCACCCAGGAACGACTGATGCGCAATAACATCCGGCCAACCTTAATCGATGCGGTACCGGGCGATCTTTGTTTAGTCTTACCCTACCGGATTATGAAGGACATCGATGAAATGATTCAGGCCCTGGATCATGTTTCGCCCGGCCTGGCCAGCGATGAAACCCTGCTTTATGGGGTCGAGGTTAAGTTCTATTCCAATAAGGTCACCGTTGATAAAAACTTCCAGTCCAGTATTAAGAATCTCTATGTGCTGGGTGATGGCGCCGGAGTAACCAGGGGTTTGATGCAGGCATCCGCCAATGGGGTGTATGTCGCCAGAAACCTGTATAACGAATAGATGTCCGGAAAACTATATATTGTCGGTACCCCGATCGGGAATCTGGATGACATGAGTATCCGCGGATTGAGAGTCTTGCAGGAGGTTGATCTGATCGCGGCTGAAGATACCAGACATTCGATTAAGCTGCTCAATCACTTCGAAATTTCCAAAAAGATGGTGGCCTATCATCAGCATAACGAACAGCAGTCCAGCGAAGGACTAATTGAACTACTGAAACAAGGCCAGAACATCGCCCTGATCTCCGATGCCGGGATGCCGCTGATCTCCGACCCGGGATCGGTACTGGTAAAAAACTGCGTTGCCAATGACATTTCCCTGGAAGTGGTTCCCGGCCCTAACGCCGGGCTCTGCGGTCTGGTGTTGTCGGGACTGGATACCCGTTCGTTTTTGTTTCTCGGGTTTTTAGGTAAAGAAAACAAAGCGGTTAAAGAAGGCTTGAAACGAATCGAAGCATCGGAGTTTACCGTTGTCCTATACGAATCGCCGCACCGGTTACCGAAAACCCTGGAAATTCTTGATCAGCATGGCTTGGGCCATCGGCAGATGAGCATTTCAAGAGAAATAACCAAACGCTATGAGGAAACCCGCTATGGCACCATCGCGGAACATCTTCACTATTATCAGCAGCAGGCCCCCCGGGGCGAGTACGTGCTCTGTATTGAAGGCCGAACCTCGGATGAAGGCAACTCGGTGGCCAGTCTGGAACTGGAAAAACTGAGTCTGGAAGACCATTTGTCTCATTATTTAAGTGAAGGACTGCCGGAAAAAGAGGCCATGAAAGCCGTGGCCAAGGATCGGAATATTTCAAGACGGGATGTTTATAACGCGGTTAAGCGATAAAGCCCCTAAAAAATCTGGAATTAAGGAGAAATTTATGACAGAAAAAAAATTTTATATTACCACCCCCATTTATTATCCCAGTGGAAACCTCCATATTGGCCATACCTACACCACGGTAGCGGCGGATACGATTACCCGGTTTAAAAAATTGCAGGGTTATGATACCTACTTTTTAACCGGTACCGATGAACACGGCCAAAAAATCCAGAAGGTCGCCGAAGCCGCCGGGGTTGCACCCCAGGCCTATGTCGATGGGATTGTCAGCGGCATCAAAAACCTCTGGGATACCATGAACATCAGCTATGATCAGTTTATAAGGACCACCGATCCCGAGCATGAAAAAACCATCCAGCGGATTTTTAAGCAGCTTTATGATCAGGGCGATATTTATAAGTCCAACTACGAAGGCTGGTACTGCACCCCCTGTGAATCCTTCTGGACCGAAAGTCAATTAGTTGACGGCAACTGTCCGGACTGTGGCCGACCGGTAGAAAAAGCCGCCGAAGAAGCCTACTTCTTTAAAATGTCAAAATATGCCGATGACCTGATGAAATACATTGAAGACAACCCCCATTTCATTCAGCCCGAATCCCGAAAAAATGAAATGGTCAATAATTTTATTAAACCGGGCCTGCAGGATTTATGCGTCTCCCGAACCTCTTTCACCTGGGGGGTACCGGTGGATTTTGATCCTGGTCATGTGGTCTATGTGTGGATTGACGCCCTGCCCAACTATATTTCAGCCTTGGGCTACCTCAATGATAAGCCCGATCTGATGGAAAAATACTGGCCCGCCGATGTCCATCTGGTTGGTAAAGATATTATCCGTTTTCATACTATTTACTGGCCAATTATTCTGATGGCGTTAAAATTACCGTTGCCCAAACAGGTTTATGGCCATGGCTGGATCCTTCTAAAAGGCGGAAAAATGTCCAAATCGGTGGGGAACGTGGTTGATCCGGTGGTCTTAGTCGATAAATATGGCGTCGATGCCCTGCGCTACCATGTGCTTCGGGAAATGAACTATGGTTCCGATGGCGTTTATAACGAAGATCTGCTGGTCAGCCACATCAATTCCGACCTGGCCAATGACCTTGGCAATTTGCTCAGCCGGACCCTGGCGATGACCGATAAATATTTTGGCGGCGTGATTCCCAAAGAACGGGAAACAGCAGAGATTGACAGTGACCTCATTGAACTGGCCGAAAAAACCCCGGGGATCGTCAGTGACTACATGGACAAGCTGGATTTCAGCCGGGCGCTGGAAGAAACCTGGAAACTGGTTTCCCGTTCCAATAAGTATATTGATGAAACCCAACCCTGGGTTCTGGGCAAAAGCCCGGAAAAACAGGCCCGACTGGCCGAGGTGATGTATAACCTGACCGAATCGCTGCGGATTGTCACCGTGCTAGTTTCTGCAGCGATGCCGGAAACCGCCAGAAAAATCGGCGAACAGTTAAAATGTCCGGAAGTAAGCCTGACCTGGGACAGCATCCAGAAATTTGGCGGCTACCCGGAAGGGATCAAGATCGAACGCTGTGAGGCTCTGTTCCCGCGCATTGAGCTGGAAAAGAAAACCGAACAGCCGGTCAAAGAAGCTAAAGCCAAGCCGGAAAAAGCTAAAACAGAAAGCGACACTGCAAGTCCGGAAGAACTGCCGGAAGGCCTGATCACCATTGATGATTTTGCCAAGGTACAGCTGCGGGTGGCCGAGGTAGTCGCCTGCGAACCCCATCCGGATGCCGATCGCCTGCTGGTCTTACAGCTGCTGGTCGGCCAGGAAAAACGTCAGGTGGTATCCGGCATTGCCAAATATTATGCCCCGGCAGACCTGGTCGGCAAAACAGTCATTCTCGTCGCCAACTTAAAACCAGTCAACCTCCGGGGACTGGAATCCAACGGCATGATCCTGGCCGCCACCAAGGGCAAAAAATTGTCCCTGGTCACCGTCGATGGGATTCCCTCCGGCGGAAAAGTTTCGTAGTTAACGCGTAAAAATAAGACAAATAAAATATAGTAAATAAAAAAAGTCTAAACAGAATGATAAAATTCTGTTTAGACTTTTTTAAAGGGCCAGGTTTAAAGGCTCTTCATCGTATCAAGATATTCATTTTTTTCACGAACACCGACAAAGCGGTTTACGGCTTCACCGTTTTTAAAGAAAACCACCGTGGGGATGCTCATCACCCGGAACTGTTGGGCCAGGGTCTGGTTTTCATCCACGTTGATTTTACAAACCTTCATCTCGGCTCCCAGCTCCTGCGAAATTTCATCGATTGTCGGGGACAGCGCTTTACAAGGGCCACACCATTCTGCCCAAAAATCCACCATGACAGCTCCATTATAGGATAAAATTTCAGTTTCGAAATTTTCCATATTGATATTA